>URFJ01000040.1 GCA_900547135.1 uncultured Eubacteriales bacterium
GTCATGTGAAAAAGCTTGTAATCGCTCTTGGCGGCAACGCTCTTCAGGAGACCGGACGCCCCGCTACTGCCGATGCTCAGCTTAAAGTCATTGAGCACACATCGGAGTATATCGCGGATTTGATTGAGTCTGGATATGAAGTTATACTTTCTCACGGAAATGGTCCGCAGGTTGGCCGAATTGTCATGCAAAACGAAACTGCGGATAGTGAGAAGACCCCCTCCATGCCCTTTGACGTATGCGGAGCAATGAGTCAAGGTATGATCGGGTATCATATTCAGCAAGGTCTTTCAAAGGCACTAAAAAGAAGAAACAACAACACTCCGGTTGTCACAGTTGTGACACAAGTGGTAGTTGATAAGGATGATCCTAAGTTTAAGAATCCGTCCAAACCTATAGGGCCTTTTTACAGCGAATCTGAGGCGATGGAAATAGCCTCTCATAAGGGCTATACCATGAAGGAGGATTCCGGGCGCGGATGGCGCAGGGTTGTCGCCTCCCCACTTCCGGTTGAAATAGTTGAGCTTAAGGCAGTGGAGTGCCTTGCCAATAACGGTTTTCTTGTTATAACTGTCGGGGGCGGAGGAATACCTGTCATAAGAAATGTAGACGGAGAGTTAGAGGGCGTGGCAGCGGTAATTGATAAGGATCTTGCGTCTGAAAAGCTTGCGGAAGATTTGGACGCCGATACGCTTATGATTCTTACAGCTGTTGAAAAAGTATGTATAAACTACGGTAAACCTGATCAGCTGGAGATTGCGGAAATGGACGCCAATACGGCGCAAAAATATATCTCAGAGGGCCATTTTGCGCCTGGTTCAATGCTGCCAAAAATTGAAGCCGCTCTTAAATTCATACTCAGCAAAAATGGCAGACGCTCAATCATTACATCCCTCGATAAGGCTGTAGACGCGCTTAGCGGAAGAGCCGGAACTATATTGAAAGGCTAAACCCATTATATATAAGCCCGGAGTAAAATTCGGGCTTATATGTGTAATAATTTTTCCAATAGCATTATTTTTATACAATAAATAGTACTGTTATTGAGAGCTGCGATATGATATAATCAAAAAGCTTATGATTAAGCAAAATAGATATTGTGCCCAGTTTTATCTCTTATTAGGAGGACAAATTAAATTGAAAAAAGTTTTATCCATAGTACTTATAGTTACTCTCCTGATATCCCTCACCGCCTGTGGAAAGGATAACAACACTTTAAAGGACAGCTCCGCTCCCTCGGCTTCCCCAACAGCTGAGGGTTCGCCCGACACTTCGTCCCCCGACGTTGCAGATTCTTCGGGAGCTATGCCTACGGAAGAGCCTGTTGAAAAAATTGATGCTGAAATAATTGACGGGAACGCCGTAATTTCAATAACACTAAATGATACCGTTCAACTATTTACATATTATTATGACGGCGATACCCTTAAATCAGCCGATCTCGTAACAACGCTTAAGACCGAGGATATGGCGCAGGCATATGCCACAACCATTGTTGCATCCGGCCTGTACCAGAATCCCCGTGTTGATGAAAATAAGGTAACCGTAGATTTTACACAGGATTATTTGGCTACCTTCAGCCTACTTACAAAGGAAGAGATTATTGATATGCATATATCTATGAACTCAAACGAATAGGGATACCAATTTAGTTTAAGTATGTTGAAACGGGCTTAGAAAGCCCGTTTTTTTACCTTAAATCAGAAATTCCTTTTATTTTGGGCTGCATTCGGGGGTGCCATAACACGGCCGGTTTCTACAGCCGCTATCAGGACTGCAATTTTTATAATAATTTTGAATCAAACAATTTTTCTTTGAGCAAACTCATAAAATGGACAAAAACTCTAGTGGAAAAAGGCCTAGGACGCTGCTTCTTAATATAACAGCCGGTGTAGTTACAGGGCTGTGCAACGGCCTCTTTGGTGCGGGAGGAGGCATGGTGGCAGTGCTAGCTTTAAATAAGCTATGTAAAATGCCAGCGCAAAGGGCACATGCAACCGCAATCTGTATCATGCTGCCTTTGACAGTAGTTAGTATTGCAGTTTATCTATTCAATAACGCAATACGGTGGGATATGCTGCCATGGACGGCTCCGGCCTTTTTTGTTGGAGGATTGCTAGGGGCTAAATTGCTCGGAAAGCTAAGCAAGTTATGGCTTAACCGCATATTTTCCATTTTAATGTTTGCCGCCGCATTGTGGATGATATTTGGAGGTTGATATATGGCCCAAATTCTGTGCATAATTGGCGGGCTTATCTCAGGGGTTGCAGCTGGTATGGGAATGGGCGGCGGAACAGTTCTAATACCCATTCTCACTCTTCTCGTATCTATTGACCAACATTCTGCGCAGGGCATAAACATGCTCTCGTTTTTGCCTGCCGCTATAATAGCAATTATTATTCACCGCCGGGAGGGACGCATTGACATCAAGGATTGCCTACCTATAATTATTGCGGGAATTCTAGGAGCTGTTGGAGGCGCGATGCTGGCTATGGTTGTATCTTCAGAATGGCTTAAAAGAATATTTGGAATATTTTTGCTGGGCCTGGCTATTATACAGCTTATATCGGGCGAAAAAAACAAGAATAAAGGGGTTGATTCCCAGAAACGGGGCCGTTAGCAATACAGCCCCGTTAAGTTAATTAGATTAGTTCTCAAATGGGAACACATAATTCAGTTTGAACATATCCCTGACTTCGATCAGCTCCTTTTGCACGCCTGACCCAATAGGGACTCCCTTATCCTTTCTGTCAAGCCATGCGATATACTCCTTCTCTCCAGCCGTGTATATACGGTCGTGCCCAGGCGCTTTTTTGGAGGCCCTTAGTTCTCTAAGGATATCGCCACAGGTTTTTTTGAACGCCTCGCGGCCCATGAATGCATCAGGGTCTATCGCTATGAAGAAATGCCCCAAATGATGAGGGATCCTCTTTCCGTCCTTCAGGCCAGTAAGCATCCTCATGTAGCTTCCGGCCTGCAGCGCAGCGCACAAAATTTCAACCACTGTGGCGTAACCATATCCTTTATATCCCGCCAGATTCTCGCCCTGCCCTCCTAGAGGGGCCAGAACGGCTTCGCCCGCGCTTAAGGCCTCTAATATTTCGTTGCTGTCCGTCATTGGATTACCCTGCATATCCATAACCATTCCTTTTGGGGTATCGAGTCCCTGACGCGCAAAGTATTCGATTGTTGCGCGCTGTGTAATTGATGTGGCGCAGTCCAGAGCAAATGGAAAATCTTCGTCTGTCGGCAATCCGAACGTTATAGGATTGGTTCCAAGCATATTTTCTAAGCCATACGTAGGAGCTATTGAGGGGCGCGCATTTGTTCCCGTAATCCCTATAAGTCCCTCCTTTGTCGCCATAGTTACATAGTAGCCGGCAATACCATAGTGAGAGGAATTGCGTACCGCGGCCATACCCATTCCAAGCGCCTTTGCCTTATCAATAGCCATACTCATTGCCTTATACGAAGTTACCATTCCCATGCCGTCATGGCCGTCAATCACAAGAGTAGTCGGTGTTTCCCTAACTATTTCAATTTGAGTAACTGGATTTAATATTCCAGCGTTTATCCTGTCAATATATATGGGTTTAAACCGGTTCAGGCCGTGACTTTCAATCCCACGCCTGTCGCTTTCCAGAACCACATCTGTACATATCCTTACATCAGCCTCAGGAATGCCGGCTGCAATGAATGCATCAATAAGGAAGCTTTCCGCTAGCTCCCACGAAATGTATGGTCGTTTTTCCACTAAAAGTACCTCCATGGCATGGTAATATAAACTAAATTATATCATTGTCCATCTGTTATGTAAATGATTTGTATAAATCGTCCCTGCAAAATTTTGCTAGTGATGAAAAAACATATCATGAATTAACTAATCACATTCTATTTACAAAGCGGAATGCATATGCTAAAATAATTCCGACCAAACTAGTAGGAATTCGTAGGAGGTAACCTAATGAAGCTTTCCACTCGAGGACGCTATGGTCTAAAGGCGATGGTTGATCTTGCCCTTGCGTATGGACAAGGGGTTCCGGTAAGTACCGCATCGCTAGCTCAACAACAGGAAATTAGCGAGGCATATCTTGAAAGGATAATAGCCTCTTTACGCAAATCTGACCTTGTAACCGCCACAAGAGGCGCTCAGGGCGGATATGTCCTGTCACGCTCGCCTGAGGAGATAAGCGTGTTTGATGTTCTGAACGTTCTTGAGGAAACTACTATAGCCGACTGTGTAAGCATTGGAAGGATTAAGTGCAAAAACGCCTGCAGCTGTTCGGCGCGTCCATTATGGCTTAAGCTGCAAAACAGAATAAACGACGTACTATCCGCCACAACTTTGAAGGATATGGCGGACGACTATAAAAATCAGATGGAGCGTATACAAAAATGATGAAGGTTTACATGGATAATGCGGCAACTACCGCACTAAGTTCTGAGGTGCTCAATGCTATGATGCCGTATCTAACGGATGTTTACGGCAATGCCTCCAGCGTGCATTCGTTTGGTCAGGACGCAAAAAAGGGCGTTGATAAGGCAAGGGAGCAGGTCGCTAGGGCAATAAACGCTGACTTTGATGAAATAATCTTTACCGGTAGCGGAACAGAGGCGGATAATTTGGCTATAAAGGGCGCTGCTTTTAAAAATGAAAAGAAGGGAAAGCACATTATTACGTCCACTGTGGAGCACCACGCTGTGCTCCACGCCTGCGAGGATCTGGCCCGAAATGGATTTGACATAACATATCTGCCTGTAGACGAATATGGAATGATAACCCCAAAACAAGTAGAGGACGCAATACGGGAGGATACCATCCTCGTAACCATTATGTTTGCAAACAACGAGGTAGGCTCCATTATGCCGATTGCGGAGATAGGCCAAATATGTAATGACCGGAAAATTCTTTTTCACACCGACGCTGTGCAGGCCGTAACACATGTGCCTATAGACGTAAAGGAAATGCATATAGACATGCTTTCCCTCTCAGCCCACAAATTCCATGGGCCTAAGGGAGTAGGCGCTCTCTATGTGCGTAAAGGCGTAGCGATTACCCCCGTAATCGTGGGAGGGGCTCATGAGCGCGGACGCAGAGCAGGTACGGAGAATGTGGCCGGGATAGTCGGGCTTGGAGCCGCTATAGAACTGGCAATGTCAAATATGGATAGGGATATGACAAGAATAAAGGGGATGCGCGACAGGCTTATCATGGAAATACCTAAAAGGATAGATGAGGTTAAGCTGAACGGCCACCCGACAAAGAGGCTCCCCGGAAATGTAAATTTTAGCATAAAATATGTTGAGGGAGAAGCAATATTGCTGATGCTTGATATAAACGGCATTGCCGCATCAAGCGGCTCGGCCTGTACCTCTGGTTCGCTTGATCCCTCGCATGTTCTTTTGGCAATGGGCATTTCCCATGAAATAGCACACGGCTCTCTGCGCCTTACCCTAAGCAGCAATACTACGGATGAGGAAGTGGATTATGTTCTTGAGACACTGCCACATATAGTATCAAAGCTCAGAGCTATGTCGCCATTATATATAACCAAGCAATAAATTGATTCAGGAGGGATATATATGTATACTGATAAGGTTATGGATCACTTTTCCAATCCACGGAATATGGGTGAGATAGAGGATGCAAACGGCGTTGGCATGGTAGGTAACGCAAAATGCGGGGACATAATGCAGATGTTTATAAAGGTGAACGACGAAGGCATTATAGAAGACGTTGGGTTTAAAACCTTTGGGTGCGGGGCTGCGATTGCTACATCCTCCATGGCCACCGAGCTGATTAAGGGTAAAAGCGTTGACGAAGCGCTTAAGCTTACCAATTCCGCAGTTGTCGAAGCATTGGAAGGACTCCCCCCAGTCAAAATACACTGTTCTGTTCTTGCCGAAGAGGCAGTTAAGGCTGCGGTTGAGGATTACAGAAAGAATCATTCGGCTGTAGATGGTCAATCAGCAAGCGCAGGCTGACAAATAAACGTACTAAAAATGGCGGGCCAGCAATTTATATACTGGTTCGCCGTTTAAACAGCATACGCATGATTTGTATTGCAAGGTTTATGTGTGCCTTGCCTTCTTTTTCACTCTTCTACCAATTATCCCAGGCTGCGCTTTTGATTAGAATAATAGGGCTGGAAAGCAAGGAATGTCTAAAACATGGCGCTCCTTTTGGGCCTTTTAGGCGCTCCCATCTTTTCAACGTCCCTTCCCATCCTTATAAACCGAAACATCCTGTCCGCAGCATCGTCAAACAGCTCCGTTCCCCTTTCCATTGCCTGTTGAGTTGACATTGGAGCATTAATCAGCGTCATAATTCCGGCGTTTCCAAGATTATATATCTCTTCAGCACCCTGACCCATGGCGCCCGTAATAATGGCAACGGGAATTTTACGCTTTACACAGCGTTTCATTATTCCAGCTACTGCCTTTCCATGACGCGCGGTTTGGCTATCCAGCATCCCCTCACCCGTAATTACCAGGGAAACGCTATTTAAAAGCGTTTCAAAATCAATAGCCTCAAGCATAGCGTCAATACCCGGCGTAAGTCTTGCGTTGAAAAGTGCCATCAGCATTGCCCCCATCCCGCCAGCAGCGCCAGCTCCTGCTACGGAAAGTACGTCCATATCTGCTAAGTTGCTAAGAATCCGGCCGTATGAATGCATTCCTACCTCTAATAGTCTCAGCTGCTCATCATCCGCTCCCTTTTGCGGTCCATAAGTATATGTGGCGCCATTATCTCCTGTTAAAGGGTTATCCACATCGCACATCACTGTAAAGAGTGCATCCTTAGCCCTCGGATGTACCAGGCCCATATCGATTTTTGCCACCTTGGCCAGATCCTCTCCGCTGCCTAAAAGCTCAATGCCCTCCGCGTCAAGAAACCTTACTCCAAGCGCACGCGCGCAGCCCATTCCGCCGTCGTTCGTAGCACTCCCTCCAAGACCGATTATTATATTCTTTATTCCCTCGTCCAATGCGCGCTTTATTAGTTCGCCGGTTCCAAAGGAAGTGGCCTTCATTGGATCCAGTCTTCCGGCCGAAACGGACAGTCCGGACGCCTGTGCCATTTCTATCACCGCGGTTTTTCCGTGTAAAACCCCATATGCCGCAGTTATTTTCTCATTATTGGGCGATGTTGCCTCAATGCGACGGTACGTGCCGCTGCAGGCCGTTACAAATGCGTCTACGGTGCCTTCGCCGCCGTCCGCAATCGGAACGGGAACGACCTTTACTCCCGGGAAATTGCGCCTGGCGGCAACTGTGAGTCTTTTAATGATCTCCATAGAGCTTAAATTGCCCTTAAACGAATCAGGTGCAAGCATAATCTTAATGCCTTTTCCTACAGGACGTTTCCTTCCGTGCTTTTTAGGCACGATCAATCCAAACAGAGGGGCTTTTCCGCCCTTCATCCGACCGTCGCCCTGGACCCTTCCATAATAGGTTAGGCCGCTTATGCCCTCAATCCTGTTGTTTTCTATGTAAGGGAGGGAGGAGTCAAGGTACATATTAACTCCCGCATCGTTGTCAAGCTTATTAAAGATATTTCGCATATCCTTAAGCGACCCCCCCATGAACACAATGGTATATATATTTTGGCCCACATGTCTGCACTCATCGCAAAGGCCGCCGTGTACATGCAAACCCTTAACATCCGTAACGGTAAGTACGGAAAAAACTTCCTCAAAAAACTGTTTTGCCATACTGTCATCCGGCATAGTGCCCAGTGCGTCGAACCGTATCCCAAGCCCAAACCTTATTACATCCATCTTAAACCACCACAACTAGTTAACGGCTGTGCTATGACTAACGGCGCGGAACTTAAGCTTGCCCTCATCCAAGTAGGCTTCCACCTTATCGCCAAGTTTTATCTCGCCCGATAGCAGAACCTCGCTGAGACTATCCTCCAGCTGCTGCTGAATTGCCCTTCGAAGCGGCCTTGCTCCATATTGTATGTCAAAGCCATCCTTTGCCAGATGCATCGCCGCTTCATCTGTGACTATAAGCTCAATATTCCTATCGCGAAGCCTTTCTATTACATTGGCTAGCATCAGCTTTGCAATCTGGGCAGTCTGTTCCTGTTCAAGAGGATGGAATATTATAATTTCATCAATTCTGTTAAGGAATTCAGGCCTAAACGCTTTTTTAAGCTCGGACATCATAACATCCTTCATCCGCTCATACGAGAATTCCCTGCTATCGCGCCCGAACCCAACCGTATTATTCTGTATAAGCCTAGACGCACCGAGGTTTGAGGTCATGATAATTATCGTATTGCGAAAATCCACAGTGCGTCCTTTAGAGTCCGTAAGCCTGCCGTCCTCCAGTACCTGAAGAAGTATGTTAAACACATCCGGGTGGGCCTTCTCTATCTCGTCGAGCAATAAAACGCAGTACGGTCTCCGCCTTACGCGCTCGGTCAGCTGACCGCCATCGTCATAGCCTACATACCCGGGAGGAGAACCTATAAGCTTTGCCACGGAATGGGGCTCCATATATTCTGACATGTCAAGGCGTATCATCGCGTTTTCATCAGAAAACATGGCTTCTGCCAGCGCGCGTGACAATTCAGTTTTGCCTACTCCAGTGGGTCCCAGGAATAGGAACGACCCAATGGGCCTTTTGGGGTCCTTAAGGCCGGCGCGCGCCCTGCGAATTGCCCTTGATACCGCCATAACCGCCTCATCCTGGCCAATAACGCGCTTATGAAGCTCCTGTTCAAGTCTCAAAAGCTTTGTACCCTCATCCTCCGTCAGCTGTTTTACCGGTATTCCAGTCCAAAGATTCACCACCTGGGCAATATCCTCTTCATTAACGGTGCTCTCACGCTGCTCGCGCGTATTATCCCAATCCTCTCTAAGGGCGGAGATCTTAGCGCGCAGCTTCTGTTCTTCATCCCTTAAGTGGGCGGCTCGTTCATAGTTTTGATTATTGACAGCCTCCTCCTTTTCTGTAAGAAGCGATTCAAGCGTTGCTTCCATCTCCTTCATGTCCGGGGGAGCAATATACGCCTTAAGCCTTACGCTGCTCGCCGCTTCATCCATAAGATCTATGGCCTTATCCGGTAGAAACCTGTCCTGAATATACCTGTCGGACAACTCAACGGCAGCCTTAAGCGCATCGTCCGTTATCCTGGCCTTATGATGCGCCTCGTATTTATCCCTGAGGCCCATCAAAATTTGAAGAGCCTGTTCCTTAGTAGGTTCGCCCACGGAAACGGGCTGGAACCTACGCTCAAGAGCCGCGTCCTTTTCAATATACCGCCTGAATTCATCGGGAGTAGTTGCGCCAACAACTTGTATCTCTCCTCTTGCTAAGGCGGGCTTTAGTATGTTTGAAGCGTCAACACTGCCTTCAGACGCGCCTGCTCCAACAATGGTATGCAGCTCATCAATGAATAATATTGTGTTACCGCTTGCCTTGAGCTCGTCCAGAGCCGCCTTAATGCGTTCCTCAAACTCGCCCCTATACTTTGTACCAGCAAGCATACCCGCTATATCTAGCGAAACGACGCGCTTGTCCTTAAGAAGGTCTGGAGTTTCGCCGGCAACTATTCTCTGAGCCAGGCCCTCTATTATCGCGCTCTTGCCCACACCTGGATCACCTATGAGAACGGGGTTGTTCTTGGTCCTGCGGCTGAGGATCTGTATTATGCGCTGTATTTCCTCAGATCTTCCTATTACAGGATCCAATTCCCCGTTTCTCGCCAGCTTTGTTATGTCTGTTGAATACTTATCGAGCGTTGGAGTTTCCTGCGTGACTCCAGCCTCGCTTTTCGGCTCGGCCGCCTGCTCTCCGCTTAGACCCAGTTCAATATGTTTCTTTAGCGATGATAAGTCTACACCCAATTCAGAGAGGATCCTTACCGCGACGCACCCCTGCTCGCTCAGCATTGCAAGCAGTATGTGTTCAGTACCAATGTAGTTGTTCTTATGCAGTTTTGCTTCATACAGGCTAAGCTCCAAAATTTTCTTTGTTCTGGGAGTCGAACCGAAACTATCTGTAAAATGGTAGTCTCCCCTGCCAACTATGGCTTCCGACTTCGTAGCAACATCTGCTTCGCTTACTCCAAACCTATACAGTGCCTTGGCAGCCGCTCCGTCTCCCTCTCTTATTAGTCCCATCAACAGGTGTTCACTTCCCACATAATTATGTCCAAGCTGCTTTGCGCTTTCCTGTGCAAGGGCAAGCGCTTTTTTAGCCCCCTCGGTAAACCTGTCAAAAATTCCCATAGTTCCTCCTTATCCGTCGTTTGTTAACCATAAATCTTCCCTTAACGGAAACTATCATCGATCTAATATGATTTTCTTCATCCTTGCCGCTCAGTATTCAAGGTAAAATCAAAAGTCCTTTAAAATGTCCCGTGTCATAGCGGCGCGGGCAACCATCTCTTCCTCAACTCCAATCCTGTGACCGGCACTAATGCACAGCGACGCGGGCTGACATCTTATCAACAGCTCGTCGGCAGTATCCGATGGAACGGGGGATAAATCAAGGCTTGCGCCCAATTTCAAGTTTGAAATATGCTGCATAGCTTCATCGTATGATAGTTTTCGCGCATAGCGACACGCACCAACCGACCTGTTTGCGATGTCGGACAGTTCAATAGCGTTTTTCGTCGAAAGGGCCTGTCTTATATCAATTTCACGTTCCGCTATTTGACCGATTATATCGTTCAGGCTCTTTATGATATCCTCTTCCGTTAAGCCAAGCGTATGTTGGTTCGATATCTGATATATATTGCCGGGGGCGCCGCTTCCCTCCCCGTAGAATCCTCTAACAGCACAGCCAAGCTTCGTTACATTCATTAGCAGCCCCTCCGCCTGGCCTGTTATCGCCAATCCCGCTAGGTGTACCATTGCGGACGCCCTCATTCCGGTACCGACATTTGTAGGACATGCCGTTAAATATCCGAATTGGGAATCAAAGGCATATTCGATTCCGTTTTCTATCTGTTCATCAACCATTGATGCGAGCTCATATGCCTGGGATAGGTCAAGCCCCTTCAATATTGCCTGAACGCGTATATGATCCTCTTCATTTAACATAATGCTTATTCTCTCCGTTTCATCGATAAGGAGAGCGCCATAAGGGCTTTTCGTTAGTTCCGCGCTGCAGAGATGGCGTTCAACAAGCTGTCTCCGCTGCATCTGCGTCAATTCCGACATTCTCAGCAGGTTGTATCCAATTCCATCATCAAGCGCCTTGCTTACTGACTGGATTACCTCCTCCGCCTGCTGCTGGCTGAATTTGCTTACAAATGGAATTCCGTGTATATTGCGCGCCAGCCGTATACGACAACTCATTATTATATCATTTTTATTCATTAGCCGCACCTTCTTCCGTAAGAGCGCGTATCCTATCCCTTAAAACCGCCGCACGCTCATACTCTTCTTTACCTACAGCTTCCGCGAGTTCGTTGCGTAGGTCCTTGATCTCCATTAGCTTATTTACGCCCGACCTTCCAGGGACGCGGCCCCTGTGTTCGGTGCGTCCACCCTGAGCCCTTTTTATTATTGGTATTAAATCGTCTCTGAAGGTAGTGTAGCATTCCTCACATCCAAGCAGTCCCGTACGCTTAAAGTCATCCATGTCGCTAGCGCACCCACATACGGCGTCGGTTACAGGTTTTGCATATGCTGCCAACAGGTCAGAAAGAGTAGGCAGTTTAAATACATTTACACCCTGGGCCCTTGCGCATTCAGCGCACAGATGCTGCTCAGTTCTTTTTCCATTTATAACCGTGATGCGGTGTATTAACGCATCGTTCTTATTGCATATATCGCATAGCATATTGCTTTACCTCCATTTGGAATAATAAGCATACTATTATTATAGCACTTTCGCATGCATGAAGAACATGCGCGTCTACAAAACATATGTGAGTAGTTTGTGAAAAACGCATGGCAAAAAAACCATGGCTTATGTTATTATTATTGGAAAAGCGTGAACGGCACGATTTAATACAAGAAATGATTTTGTCTTAAACCGTAACTGATGTATCCATCCTGCCGTACATATATATGGAGGCTTTGTCTCGACTATAATGATAATACGGAGTGAAAACGATGATATATTTGGACAATAGCGCAACAACCCGAACCTTTGACTCGGCTGCGGAAGCTGCGAGAAATCATATGCTGAGGGATTACTTCAATCCCTCAAGCGCTTACTCGCCCGCCGTGGCTGTCGAGAAATCCGTGCTTATGGCTAAAAGGCGCCTTGCGGACGTTATAAAGGCCAGCCCGGATGAAATCATCTTTACATCAGGTGCTACCGAGAGCAACAACATGGCGTTTTCAGGAACGCTCAAAGCAATGCGAGGCAAAGGAAGAATAATTGTAAGCACAGTGGAGCATCCATCGGTATATGAAACTGCTTTGACATATAAGAGTGCCGGTTATGACGTAGTTTTTACCGAAGTAGATGGCAATGGGCGCGTACGGCTTGATTTATTGAGTCAGCTTATAACGCAAAATACCCAGTTTGTAAGCGTAATGCAGGTTAACAATGAAACCGGCGCTATCAACCAGATTTCAGAAATCAACCACATGCTTAAGTCAATAGCTCCTGGAGCCGTTATGCACGTAGACGGCGTTCAGGGCTTTCTCAAGGTTCCTATCGGCGCCGAGGCCTGCGATATGTATTCCCTAAGCGGACATAAATTTCACGCTCCCAAAGGCGTAGGCGCCCTGTACGCAAGCAAAAAGATAAAGTTTCTGGGCGGTCAGACAGGCGGGGGTCAGGAAAACGGGCTTCGCTCCGGAACCGTAAATACTCCCGGAATATTGGCAATGGACGCCGCGATACAACAGTATGTCTCAAACAATGACATATATATCAACTCGATGATGCGCTGCAAGCTCAGGCTTGCCGAAAACCTGCTAAGGATTAGGGACACCGTTATAAATGGCCCTGCCCCTATTAAGGGCGCTCCTCATATACTGAATGTCTCGTTCCTAGGCGTAAAAGGGGAAGTACTTCTGCATGCTCTTGAAGACCGTCAGATCTATGTCGCTACGGGCTCGGCGTGTTCCTCTTATAAGCATGGGAAGAACCGGATACTTGAATCCATGGGCGTAAAAGGCGAACGTCAGGAGGGCGCGATTAGGTTCAGCCTAAGCCCATTTAACACTATTGCGGAAATGGACGAGGCTGCGGCAGTTATTGAGAGTATGGTGGCATTCCTGCGCCGATACCGTCGTAGGTAACTGGAGTACAATCGCATATAACAGTGAAACAAATGATTTAAGGAGAACAAATGATGGAAAACGTACTGTTAATCAGATATGGGGAGTTGCATCTAAAGGGGTTGAACCGTCCCTTTTTTGAACGCAAACTCATAGAACGCATAAATTCAGCCCTTTCAGATATGAACGCGCAGGTGCGCCGGGAGCAGGGCAGGATATTCGTCTTCGGCATCGACCCGTCTATGAATGAACAGGCGGTTTCTAACCTGAAGCGGGTTTTTGGCATACACTCTGTCAGTCCTTCAGTTGGCGTTGATAAGGACTGGAATACAATAAAGCAAGCCGCCTGCTCACTCATGGAACGCGCGTTGGCTGGGAATGCTTCAAGCACATTCAAGGTATATTCAAAACGGTCCGACAAACAGTTTGAGCTTAATTCGGTCGCCATCTGCAAGGAGCTTGGCGGGTATCTGCTCTCAAGGTTTCCTGGGCTCATCGTAGACGTTCATTCGCCTGATATACGGCTGTGCGTTGAAATAAGGGACATGGCCTATATCTATACTGAAGAAATAT
>URFJ01000041.1 GCA_900547135.1 uncultured Eubacteriales bacterium
AATAAGGAATTGAAACAAACAATGCTGAAAAACGTATTTTATAGGGTATTCAGCGTCTTGCTGGCAGCGATAACGGTTTTGGCCGCCTTGGTTTCGGCTACGGCGGTTGACGTAGGCGGTCACGCCGTAAGCGTAGAACTGGCCGCTGAAAACGGTACTGTATTCAATATGGGGAACAGCGGCGCCTTGACATTGAGGGTTGGCGTCAATTCCCCAAACCAAAATGGCACCGCGGATATACGTATCAATATTGACGACGATAAGGTGATTTTACCTGATTTTGAAAATGGCGCCAGTATACCGCTTGGAGACCAGGTTATCACTCTGGGGACGGATATAAGCACTGGAAAGCGCTATCTTGAGATACTTGGCGTACCAAACGGGGAACACGTTTCGCATCGCTCCGTTTCCAATATACAAATGGTATCACGGGGCCTACAACGCTTTGTATTGACGATGAGGATATCGAGGTAACGCTTAACAACATTGAAGGAACAACAATCATTAAAGAGGGCGGTTCCCTCAGCTTTATCGCGGCGTTTTACTGGAGTCCGGTTATAAAAACACAGAGCAGCGGAACGATTACTGTTAACGCCAACCGCAGACTGGAGGGTGGAAATATCAACTATAGCATCCATGCTTCCTCCTACAACTATTCGGGTTCCGCCGATATCCATACCAGAGAATACACAATGACCGACACCTTTACGCTGCCGGAGGGCCTGACCCTTCCGGAGGGTGTGCTCCGAATGGATTACGACCAGGATACAGCGTCGGCAATCATATACAAAGGCGATTTTAAAATCGCGGAATTCAGCAGGGGGCGTAATGAGGATTTGGTAGGCGTATCCAACGTGCAGCTGCTAGACTCTACGGATAATTCCTTTAAGATAATTTTTAACTGCACCCGCCCTGAAGACGACGATGGCACAAAGGAGTTGTATAATCCGAGTATTTCGGTAACTATCTATACTGCTCCGCTTGTGGTTGCAGACTCGCTGCTGGAGGGGAGCTCTCCGCAAATTACCAATAATGTGGAGTTTGAGGCAATTCCGCTGGTAACTCCCTATAATGTTTCAGAATTAAACAGCACCACGCATGAGCTTGAGATAGACCCGGTTAACGTCAGCTCAGAACTCCATAGAAGCTCCTCGCAGGTATCCACGCCAATCCAGGTTCCGGACCCCGCTTATGAACTGACGAAGAGCCTGGCCTCAGCCTCAGTAGATCCGGATACCGGGCTTACAACGCTTTTTTACGGCTTGTCGGTCAATAATACCGGCGTAATGCCCATAACGCTGGACATAACGGATACTCTTCCCAAGGGTATGAACTTTGCGGACGGGCAGTCCTTTTCCGCCTCGGTTACCAGCTCAGGCGCATCGCTTACAGGGACAATAGGAACAACGGATGACGGACGACAGACAGTAACCTGGAGATCGGTCAATATTCCGGCAAACGGCGTGTTTACAGCCTCTTTGCAGGCACAAATTCCCGCTAACTCTCTGACCGGCGCCTATATCAACACCCTTTATGCGACGCTAATCGGCACGGATCAGACCAAGGAGCAGACTCATACATATGAGTATGAGGTGCCGAGGGCCGACTTTATTCTGGATAAGTCACACACGGTGCATTCAGGGCAGGATAATACAACGGCTTTCGAAGGCGGTAGGGTTACCTATAATATTGAGGTAGAAAGTACTGGGGATCTTAAGCTGGATTTGATCAGAGTGTTCGACGTTTGTCCAAATACAATGCAAATTGATATCGCATCATTTACGATGAATGGGAAACCGATTGATAAAAATCAAATAACCGTAACACAGCAAGAGAATAACCAAACGATCCAGTTTCCGCTGCCTGATGGCGGATTAAGAAAAGGCGAGACGGTTGCATACACCTATGAAGCGACGCTCAAGAATGACAGTGGGTTGCAGGCTGGTGATCATATCGTCAATACGGTCACGGCTGAAACAAACGCGGGCAATGCAAGCGATACTGATACGCTCACTGTACGCGACAAGACCACAAACCTAAGCGCTGAAAAGAAAAAGGGTGAGCCTGTTTATGTAGGCGGCAATACCTATGCGATAGACTATAGCATACAAGTGACCAACGTGGGCGACGCCATGAGCGCAGGAGCGGTAATTGAGCTGACCGATACTATGGAAGGCGAACTGTACATTGACCCGAATAACTTTACCATTGATTTTACAAACTCGAATGGAACGACCTCCACATTAATGCCCAGAGTTGAACCTTATACGCATGCGGACGGCGGAACGGATTATATAATCAAATGGGATTTAAGCAATATGCCGGCCTATGGGATCGGCGGAAACGCGCCGGTGTTCACCTATTCCTATACGGCATATGTGGATATTAAAGAAGGTGAAGTCGTCAATATCAAAAACGGGCTGTTGGTGGGTGGCAGCCCGGCGGGCGTAGTAGTTCCAGACGAAGAAGCGCTGACGCCAGCACCCAGGGCTACGAAGGTAATCAACAGGACCTATTGTTCTTCGACCAGGAGCCATAGTCATACGATTCCTGGCCAGAATTATTCAAAGGCGCGTTATGCCCATTCCGGTGATACGGTTGGCTATCAGATGACCTTTACCAATGCCGGTGCGCTTGAAATGGTCCATTCTCTAATTACAGATACTCTCCCCGTTGGACTGATCTACAACGGACTTGGGTATGATTGGAAACTAAAAGGCGATGTAAGCGATCAGGCAAACGGCTATATTGATTCCATTTCCATAACTTCTACCGGTTTTAGCGAAAATATGACCTTTGGCTATGCGCTAAAACAATTAGGGACCGCTGGCACGCAGCTGGTAATCTCTTACGATGCGGAGGATGCCGCTAAAGGAAGCCCCGAGGGCTTTGTGTTCCCTTCGGGAGCGACAATTACGGTCAATATGCGGCTGCGCTTTCCGAGCGGAGAAACCTACAACAATCATTTTTTAACCTATAATCACGCAACGAACAGCTATACCGCACCGGCAAATCCCTTCGTAAACAGTGTCACGCTTACCGGAGCGGATAGGGGAATGAATACCTACTCGGTTTCGGACCATGCCGACGTGCGTACGCAGCCCAACAATATGAATGTAACGAAGGAGGCTGACAGGGCCACGATGAGGGCGGGAGATACGATTACCTTTACCTTCAAGGGCGGCTATACCGGCAACCTGCAATACTTCACGCAAAATGGCGCCGCTACGGATGTTATGCTGATAGAGGATCTTACGCCGTTTAAAGACTCCTTTGAGCTGGTGGCTTATAATCCAGGGCGTTTTGACGGTTACAAGGGCTATAGTTTAAACGGAAATACGCAGAGCCGGACAAAGGGCAACTATACTCTTACGCTTCCTGGCCAGGCTCCAATCATACGGACGCCGGACCAGGCTTCGCAGATAGTTACGCTGGTAGAGCCAATCGACCTTTCCGCCTTTTCAGATGATGATTTGAAAGTTGTCTGGAGTTTTGGTAATATCAGCGACCTGTGGATATCAGGTACCGCGGGCCTCGACAATAACTGGCCTAGCGTAACGCTCCGTGCCAAAGAGGATGTACATGCGCAGAGCTTAACCAATGTGGCTACACTCTCCTATGATCGCATACGCGCCGCTCATGACACTGTGGACATTACCGTGATCGGCGGGGACAGATTAGGCAAGTCCGCCGTCAGAGACAGCGCCGATGGCGGCATTGTTGACGGAATAATCAATAATGATAATATCTCTGAGCGGTTACATGTGGGAGACACCGTAACGTTCACATTGGATTATGTTAACACCACAAAAGCGCCGGAGATATATACGGCGGAGGAACCGCTGACGCTTATAGACATAATGACAACAAACGGCCTTGCCGTATATTCATCCGATGTGGAATTTAAATATATTCCCGCGGACGAAGGGGCGGATAACAGCGTGTTGCTGCTCTCACCCCATGTCATGGTGATCACGGAGGAGGATATTGCCTCAACGGCGGCGAAGCGCACGGAATTCAAAATTTCTGGTACTATGCAGCCTGGCGACGTAGTTAGTATCCGCTATCGGGTAATGATCGGCGAAGGCTTCATGAACAGCGTCTCGGATATGCTCAAGCGGCAGTGCGAGTACCAAAACGGCCTTCTAAATCCCGAAACTGCGGACGGCAACCTATCGCAGTTGCACAACTATGTATATATGATTGATGGGTCTGGAATCAGGTATTATGATGAAACGCCATATTATTATACTCCAGCAGGCAACAAGCTCTACTTCAGCAAAGCTGTCAAGGATATCGGGCATATTGAGGTAACGCCGCGCGAGAACAAAACGGGAGACAATATTACCATAAAGGCGAAGGACTACAGCACCGAACTGCATCAGCTGGGAAGCTCGGAGCAAAACTTCATAAAATATGTGCTCGTGATCCATAATGACGCCAATAGTGGGGAGAACCTCGTAGTCAACAGCATTACGGACGTGCTTCCGCTGCGGGTTCAGCCAATTATTAACGAGCACGGCAATCCTCAGTATGTACTGCTGAACTATCTTACTAATGGCGGGATTGATTCTCAAGTTGACAGATCAGGGTATCTTGGAGGCGCCAACGCAAATACAACGTATACAGATGCCCACCTCAGGCTGATGCTTCTTGCCAGTCCCATTGCGAAGGCTGGCTACAGGGCGGTTCCGGCCCGTATCAATATCACAAGCCAGAGTTATACCTCCGTCACGTTTCAAATCCGGAATACTAAAAACAGCGCGGCGCTGGTGCTCAAACCCGGGGAATACACGGCGATCTGCTATGGCGTATACATTGACCGGTCCGCGGATACCAGCAATTATACAAACCAGGCTACCTTGAACGTCCAACCCGCATCAGGCGGCGGCTGGCAGCCTGACGGCGAGTCCCTGCAGAGCGTGTTTGTAGCACGCCAGAAGGGACAAAACGCCGCGCCAGTAAATGTAAATACCGGCACGCTGGCAAATCAGGAGGGCACGGAATTCAAGGCAGGCGTAACTATCGCCATGCCGATATACCGTATGCGCATGAGTAAGACCGCAAGCTCCTATTTTAAAGTGGAGGATAAGTCAAAGCTAAAGGATCCGGAATTTCTCAGAAGCTTTCTTGACGATAGGGTACATGACGCCGGTATATCTTTGACAGGTTTGACGAATTGGGAGGAATACGGCTTATATGACATAGTGGAATGGAAGCTGACCGTAACGAATGAGAGCACCGTAACTGTGGATGATTTTCAGCTTATTGATATTATCCCTTATCCTCACAGGCTTGTGTACTATAGTCTTGATGGAAAGACATTTGTCTGTGTTGCCGACAACGAGGAATATGAAAGGCCGGTGGTCTATCCAGGCTATATAGTTGATAAAGAGCTGCCACATGAAATAGCAAGCCTGGGACAGACCAATCAGAAGGCGACGAGTGATGTATTCCTTTTAAGGCCGCAGGAAACTGTTGTAGCGCATATATATACCTACTATGATCCTGATGCGCTGGTTAGCTATTCCGGCGTCACGAACAGGGCGCAGGCGACCACTAGGGGCGGCAAGATTTTCGATAATATAGCGGACAGCAACCCCATGCTGAACAGCAGCGGGCAGATAATCGGTGCAACGCAGAGCGCTACGGTCAATCCGGCGTACAGCGCGCTCGTATCATCGTATAAATCGGTAAGCTATACCGATGAAAGCGGTACGCAGACGGCATTTGGATATAACAGCGGTGCGGACCGTGTGGTAACAGCTGGAGGACGAGGCGACACGGTGCGGTATACGCTGTCCATTCGCAACGAGGATGATAAACACGATATGCGGAATCTGACGATTATAGACAATCTGCCAGTACCTGGCGATTACGGCGTGATTAACCTTGACACAGGACGCAAAAGCGCCTTTACCGTAAATTTGGCGGGAGTCCCTAATATCCGTGTAGAGATTAAAGGTGCGAATGACAGCGAAGGGAACTGGACGCCGCTGACAGCGTCGGATGTGGCGATCGGTGAGCTGGACAACATGGAGGAAAACGAATACCTGGTTCTTTATACCAATCACCCGCAGCATGAGGACAGCGATCCGGTTCTGGTGTGGCATTTTAACACCAACGATACGGAACCCCACTGGTTTACCGATCCTGACAATATGGATCCGGACTATAGCCCCCGCATTACATCAGTGCTCTTTTATATACCAACGGCTATGAAAGCCAATATAGAGCTGCGGATATCCTTTGACTGCACGATTCAAAACGATGCGTGGAAGGGCAGCATTGCATGGAACTCCTTTGGTTACCGGTATCAGCAGATCGTCATAGACGCTGAGCCCGGTGAGGATGAAGAAGTCATTTATGCGGAGCCTGCCAAAGTGGGCGTAACAATCGGCGGTCCCGCATACAGCCTGCCCGTAGTCGGCGGCGCGGGCATTACCCCCTATCTTCGGGCGGGCAGCGCCCTTATAACCCTGGGTACTCTGTGTCTGGTATTCAGGGTACGCCGTAAACGACGGCGTAGGTATATATAAAAACATAAAAATTCTGGAGGGAAAAAGATTATGAAACTACTAAAAAGATTGGGAGCGGCGCTCCTCACCCTGATGATGATGCTGGCTATCTGCATCCCAGCGTTTGCAACTGAGGAAGATAAGCCTACCGGCTCCCTGACGATTCTGGATATGAATGGCAATCCAAAGGAATCGTCTGAATACAGCGCCTACACGATTATAAAATGGGACGCCAGCGAAGATGCTGCCGGCATGCCGGTTTACACCAACATGGAGCTTCAATCCGCTTATAAGGCTATCATTAGTGAGTGTTTGGGCTTGAATCCCGTGGCGCCCGCCACAGAGGTATCCGACAGTGAAGTGCTTAACGCGATGGCGAATATGAGCGCGGAAAAGACCGCTGAGTTAGCAATTGAGTTGGAGAATGGCATCAAAAAAGCTGAAATTAACTCTGACTTTGAGGCGGAGAAGGGCGTATTTTCAGCTCTTCCTTATGGCTACTATCTGGTCATTGAAACGGCAAACAACGCCGATGACGGAACCATCGCGTCTAAGCCGATACTTGTCGGCGTTCCGAACTCACAGACAGGCGACGCTAATGTAACTGTTAAGGTTAAAACGGACAGCGCAGGTATTGAAAAGAAGATTGTACAAGGCGAAGGCGATGCTGAAACGCTGGCAGACAGCAACACCGCCGCGATCGGCGATATAATCAGATACCGCAGCACGGCGACCATTCCCGCCTACGCTACCCAACGTAACCGGCATCAGATACTACATGACCGATACCTTCAGCGACGGATTGACCTATAAGGGAATTACCTCTGTAAAGGTTATGAACGGCACAGAGGTAGTTGAGACGCTGTCTGAGGGAAATAGCGGTTACACGCTTGATATAACGGACACCGAAGACGGGCCTTTCACTTTAAAGCTTACTGTTGCGGGCGACGATAAGCTTAAGGAATGGGGAAACGCAGGCTATTCAATCGTAGTAGATTATACAGCCGAGCTTAATTCCGGCGCGGTTGCCGGCAACAGCGGCAACCCAAACAGCATCAACCTGACCTATTCCGTTCACAGTGAAGATACCAGCCCTTATACAACGCCTGACGACACCGTTATTACCTACACCAACAACCTTGCACTGACAAAGACCAACGGTAAAGAAGGCGCTGAAAGACAGCTGCTGGCAGGCGCGACTTTTGAGCTGTACAGGCTGAAGGCGGGTGCTGTGGATCTTGCAGACAGCAATAGCTGGGTGCTGGTGGATACACAGACCACTGGAAACGGCCAAGATGGAACAACGGAAGGAGTCGCCAATTTTATAAAAATGGAACAGGGAACCTATAAGCTGAAGGAAACAGTCGCCCCTACAGGCTATAATCTGCTGACTGAGCCGATTATCTTCACCGTAACCGCAAACGGACTGCCGGAAACTGTAAATAACGGCTCTGAAACCATTACATGGAGTACGGATAACGACTCGATCACGGTTGGTGAAACCACCGGCCTTCTGGGAACCGAAATCGTCAATACGGCCGGCTTCATCCTGCCTGGCACAGGCGGCGCCGGCACTGCGCTGTTTACGATGGGTGGTATTGTATTGATTGCCCTGGCAGGCACGGTCTTCTTCATCTACCGCAAAAAGAGCGGCACTTGTGCAAAATAAATCCCTTTTGCCCTTCCGCGCCCCTGCGGTGCGGGGGGCAGTTCAGAACGCTGGAAGCGCTCCGGCGTCCTAAAGTGCATTTTTACTAGGAAAACCAAGGCGAGAAAGGACCTGTGATATGTGAAGAAAAAGTTACCGATAATATTCATCGCGTCGCTGCTATTGCTGGGCCTTGTCCTTCTGCTATACCCATTCGTCAGCGATCTGATCAGCAAATGGACGTCGTCTGCCGCGGTAATCGGTTATGAGCAGGAAGTAAAGGATATGGATGACAGCGCGAGGAAGGATATGCTCGCGGCCGCGGAGGAATACAACAGCGGCTTGAGCGGTACGATAATAAAGGACGCTTTCAGTTCAGAAGGCGAGGAGAGCGTGGATCAGAACAAAGAATATTATTCTCTGCTGAACCTTAACGGGCTGATGGCTTATGTAGAAATTCCGTCTATCGACGTGCATTTGCCCATTTATCACGGCACAGGCCAGGATGCGCTGAAAAAGGGTGTGGGCCATTTGGAGGGGTCGGCTCTGCCAATAGGCGGCTTGGGAACACATTCGGTGATATCGGCGCACCGCGGGCTGCCTGGCGCTAAGCTGTTTACCGATCTGGATCAGATTGAAACGGGCGACCTGTTTTATATATATGTGCTTGGCGAAACGCTTGCATATGAGGTGGACCGGATTGAGGTTGTGGCGCCGGAGGATGTTGAGCCTCTGACAGCGGTACCGGGAAAAGACCACGTAACCTTGATGACCTGTACGCCCTATGGCATTAACAGCCATCGGATGCTGGTCAGAGGAATCCGGACACAATACACGGATGAATCGGTACACGGCAATCACTTTTACAGTTACTCCAATGAAGTTAGGGCGCTTCCCGCCTGGATGGCGGCGGCAGCCGTCGCTATACTGTATTTAATCTTTTCAGCGGCAGCTGGCGGCATAAAAGAAAGGAAAAGGATAAAAAGCAAACCGGAGCATATTGCAAAGAAAGGCGGGAGATAATGGCTGTAAAGAGAATAATTGGGTGCATGCTGCTTCCACTGCTGGTTCTGCTCAATCTTACGGCTGTGGCATATGCACAGGCAGACTACGGCAGCTTGACCCTTAAGGCGGTATCGCAGACAAACGGTAAAAGGCTTTCCGGCCTGCTATTTTCAGTCTATCATGTAGCTGAATATGCGAATGGTTCGTATAGAATGCTCCCGATTTATGAGGCAAGCGGCGTGGACCTGAATTTAGAAACGGCAGCTTTACACAAGGAAGCGGCGGAGGCGCTGGACAGATATATTGAAGCCCGCCAGATCTCCGAAACGGCTTCCGGCCTTACAGACTCCAATGGAGAGCTTGTTTTTTCCGGTTTGGAGCTTGGCGTATATTTGATCTGCGCAGGTTCTTCGGCGGATGGCGGCGTTTCGGTGGAATCCGCGCCGTTTCTCTTAATGCTGCCTATGACTTCCTCTGACGGATCGGAGCTGGTTTACGAAATAACGGCGGAGCCAAAGCTGACTACGGATATGCCCGTGACACCTCCTGTTAATCCGCCGGACGATCCAAATCTGCCGCAAACGGGACAGGAAAACACAGCCGCAATGTATGTGCTGACAGGTTTAGGAGCTCTGATAATTTTTTCAGGCTTTTTGAATCCTTTAATCATGAGGAAAAGACGCAAAGTGTAATGGAAGGCGCAGTTCCAGGCGCCGTTACTCTGCACCAATGGGACTTGGAACATCCTTGCTTGGATTGTGGGGACTTTACAGATTAGCCTATAGCCTGTTGGGCTGGGAAAAAGACGAAAAACGCTTGGGCATTTGGCGGATCAGTTCCAGTTGGGGGAGTATGGGCAATCGATTAAGGTACGGTTAATAGAGCCTTATCCTAAAATTGAGCTGGAAATGGATGACGCGCTGGCTTCGTTATAACCATGCCTATATACTAACCTATATCGCTGATATGGGGCCTGTACGGTAAAGGCCCCATTTTTTATATTTAGCGGCAGCTTTATTCCTGCTCAGGTATATTAAATATAGCGCTAGAGACAACGCCTCGTTTCGATATAATTTTCCACCGCAAATATAGTTAAGCCGGATTATTTTGTTGGTCTTCTTTATTATGATTGCGCCAGGCCGCCTTTAAATTGAGCGGCTTTACATGCTTACATAGCGCTATTTTATCTTGACGCTGTCTATAACGTCTAAAAATGTCGCCCTTAAAGTCCCATCGCTGATTGAAGGCTCCCGTACAAACAAAAGGTATAATACTGTCTCGTCCGCTATGAATAAATTGATATTCTCTATATCCCCATAATTACCTGTAAATAATACACCTTGCCTGTTGGAAACGGTTATATCGTAATCTATGGTTTTAACAATATTATCTTCGTCCCGAGATTTATAAAACTCAATAAAGGCCTGAAGCATTCCTTTTGCTTTTTCTTTATCATTTATATCAAGGGTAATATCGTCACGGTATTCCATGATACCCACAACTATAATATATCCGTCATCCGTTCCGTATAAATGATTACCCGAATCATCGACTTTTCTTTCTAAAGACGAAGTGATTCTATAGGTCAAGTCCTTTAGTGTATAAGTTTTATCCAACACCATGGGCGTTGCATCCGGTATTTCAATTTTTGAAGTTATTGAGTTCTTTGTGCATGCTGTAAAAGAAACAAGCATATACATGCATAACAGCAGAGCGGATAATCTTTTCATACGGCATTCCTCGATTTAGTTTTAGCCTATATTAGTTAAAAATAATTTGCAAGAATTTTAATTATCCCAAATAAAATTCTTAATGGTACAAGGGCCAGGAGGCCTAAGGCCTGCTGGGATTTACGCTTTGCCGAATGCTGGCAATAGCGCACCACTTTCAGCATCCTCCAAAGTGTACCAAAAAAACACGTGAAGCCTTACGCTCAGCGGGTTGTAAGGGTTGACCAATATAAACGCAGCGCCCTACAATTTGAACTCACACAAACCGCAAAAGTTGGTAGCGACAGCGAACCGCCGCGAGGGCGTTTACAACCGAGCAAGTGAGCCGAGTGTAACTTTTTGTAGCGGAATGAGCGCGGGATGGCTTTTCATGCAAAGAATAAATGTCGCCGCAAGCGATAACAACTTGCGACGACGTGGCGGAGAAGGAGGGATTTGAACCCTCGCGCCAGTCACCCCAGCCTACTCCCTTAGCAGGGGAGCCCCTTCAGCCACTTGGGTACTTCTCCATGGTCAAATATTTAATTGCGCGTCGTGGCAGAAATGGCGGAGAGAGAGGGATTCGAACCCCCGGTGCCTTGCGACATCACTGGTTTTCAAGACCAGCTCCATAAACCACTCGGACATCTCTCCACGCGGTTTGACTGCAACATTTGCATTATAGCAAAGCGGAATCATCATGTCAATACGGGAGCCGGCGTTTTTCTACACATATGCGCATTTGTTATCCCACGAGCGTTAACCTGAAACAGGGTGGAAACCCTTCGGGGTTGAGAGTAAAGGGCTTTTAGCGTCCGCCTATTTATGCTTTGGCGAAGTGGCCCGCTTTACCTTTTTATATATAGACTGCATTTCCAGGTCTAGGGCTGCGCTCTTTTCCGCGCATTCCCTAAGTTGCTCGCGCAGCTTGTCGGATACGTCCGAATCGGATTTATAGCGAAGCTGGTGTTCCAGGCTTGCCCAAAAATCCATGGCTATAGTGCGTATCTGTATCTCAACTGGCACATGCTCGGTCCTATCAGACATGAAAACCGGCACGTCCATAACCAGATGGAGGCTTCTGTACCCGTTCGGCTTAGGTTCACTAATATAATCACTCATGCGCAGCAACGTGATATCCGATTGATTTATAAGCATCCGCGCAATTTCATATATATCCTCAATGTAGTTGCACACTACCCTAACGCCTGCTATATCCGTAAGGTTTTCCCTTACGGACTGTATGGTCACCGGAAGCTGGCGGCGTTTAAGCTTTTCTATGGTGCTGGGCATGGACTTAAGTCTGCTTTCTATCCTGTGTATCGGATTGTGCGAATACCTTACATTGAATTCCTCATCCAAAATTTCAAGCTTTGTTGTGATTTCACGTATGCCGGCCTTGTATACCTGCTGCATCTCAATATAGCCCTGGAGTTCGCTTAAACGCTCACTGACAACCTTGGTATCCGTGTTATCCGGAAATAACATGCTTTTCAGCTTTGGAATGCTCATTTGCAATGCCCCTATCTTTATAGTTTAAGGTTTATAATCCATTATATTACGATTGCATTTAAGCTTAAACCGCGTTTTTGGGTACATTGTGGCATTTGGGTGAAAAAGGGTAGCACGTATGTAAAAAGCTGCCGGGCTAATAGTGCCATATACATGGACTGAATCCCTAATCGCTTTCACGCCGCACAACCGTCTAATGTGAATAAATAGCCGGAATATAGAACAACTAAATTATCCGAAACAGGATAATACTAATTCTACGAGGTGATATTTTGCAGTTTACAGAAGTATATTTTGAACCACACAGCCTTGATTACGACTTGGGAAAAAAACTCAGGAAGGATTTTGCGCACCTACCATGGATTCCAGTAGAAAGTCATAACCGTATCCCCGAGCTAACGCAAAAGAGCAACAGGGATTTTCCCGCAATGAAAAGGTATTTGATCGTAGGCACGAGAAAAACTCATAAGTATGTGGAGAACCACAAAATATCCGATTACCTAGTCCCATTTACATCGTCAGGATGTACAGCCATGTGCCTGTACTGCTACCTGGTATGCAATTATAATAAATGCTCGTATCTAAGGCTGTTCGTAAACCGTGAACAAATGCTAGACCGGCTTATACGCACGTCCCAAAAAGCGCAGACATCCCTGACCTTTGAGGTAGGCTCCAACAGTGATCTCGTATTAGAAAATACAATAACAAATAATCTGGAATGGCTCATACCGGAGTTTGCGAAAAACGGCGTGGGCAGCATAACGTTTCCGACAAAGTTTGATATGGTCGACCCTCTGCTGGCCCTTGACCACCGGCAAAAAACGATATTTCGAATGAGCGTGAATCCGGATTGGATAATAGGCCATATCGAGCTTGGAACCTCTTCACTTAATCAGCGCATCGAGGCGGTAAATAAGATGTGCGACGCGGGTTATCCGTGCGGAATACTGATCGCTCCAGTAATTCTGTGCGACGACTGGGTTGGACATTACGGGCAGCTCATAGATATACTTAGCATGGGCCTGAGCGAAAAGGCGAAACAGCAGCTATTTATTGAGATAATCTTTATGACCTACAGCTATGTTCACAGGGCGATAAATAGCGAAGCGTTTCCAAATGCTGCCATACTTTACGACAGCGAGCTTATGACGGGCAGGGGGAGGGGTAAGTACAGCTATAAAAGGGACGCCCGTTTACCGGCCGAAGCATTTTTGATGGAAAGAATAGCTGAAAAGCTGCCCGAGGCAAGGATATCCTATATATGCTGAAACTTTAATAATACGTCCTAGCTCGGGCTTTTTTTATCCTAGATCCCACACCGCTTATTAGCTATCATTTCGACGCACCGCGCAAATTAGGTTAAATCGTATATTATAGCT
>URFJ01000042.1 GCA_900547135.1 uncultured Eubacteriales bacterium
CATACGCGATCCGCCTTACTCTTGATTGGACTATAGCTCTCAAAACTGATTCATGGCATCCCTTGCGCGGAGGGTCTAAAATTACACAGTCTGCCGAAACGCCCTGGGTAACCAGCGCAGGAAGGGCTTCCTCGGCGCTGGCGCATATGAACATAGCGTTTTCGATTTCATTTTTCCGCGCGTTTCGTCCCGCGTCCTCAACCGCCTGTGGTACCTCTTCAATTCCTATTACTTTTTTCGCCCTTTTGGCCGCCAGCAAAGTTATTGTTCCGATGCCGCAGTATATGTCCAGCACGGTCTCATCCCTACGTATATCTAGCAATTTCATAACACTTTGATATAATAGCTCGGTCTGAGCCGTGTTTACCTGTAAGAATGATGCCGCGCTGACATCAAAAAGCAATCCACATATCCGCTCCGTAACATACCCGCTTCCCCAAATCGTTTTATACTGATCGCCCAAGATTACATTGGTATTTTGAGAATTGATATTATGCACCACAGCCTTTATGCCGGATACACCTTCCCTTAACATCGAAACAAGGTCGTCAGCGTGAGAAAGTGCCCCGCTTGTGACTACTGTTACCATTATTTCTCCCAAGCCTGTAGTACGTACCATCAGGTTTCTCAATATACCATTACCGGTACGTTCATCATATGCAGGTATGTTGAATTCGTTTGCCCAGCCGCGGACAATACGCATAGCGTATATGCACTCCTTGCCCTGGATCATACAATCGTCAATCGGTATCAGCCTATGGCTACTTATTGCGTAAAACCCAAGTTCAACGCCGTTCTCAGTTTCCGCAAACGGAAAGCTTGCCTTGTTTCTATACCGTTTGGGGTCGGGCATTCCCAGGGTTTTATCAACGTGAATTCCAACGAATCCCCCAATCCTTTCAAGGGCGTCCGCTGCCTGACGGCGTTTAAACTCAAGCTGCTCTTCATACTCCAAGTGCTGGAGCGTGCATCCCCCGCATTTTAAAAACGCGGTACATTGAGGTTCAACGCGGTTTGAACTGATGGATGAAATGCTGATAAGCTTGCCTATTGCATATTTTTTAGCGACCTTAATTATATGTGCTTCAACTATCTCCCCCGGCAGGGCATGAGGAACAAACACAGCAAAGCCATTATAGCGGCCAATGCCTTGACCTTTCGAGCCAAGAGTGTCGATTTGAAAGGTTATATTATCGTTTTTCTTCAATGGGGGATTGTTATTCATATATTATAAACTTTCCTTCCAGATCAAAATCTTGATAAAATATCATTATTGAAATCATATAACTTCTTATCAAAGCAGTCGCCGCGCTTTATGGACTCATCAAGCGTTACGTCAATAATTCTGTTATGCCTGATTCCAACCGCCCTGCCCGCTTTCCCCTCCGCCAGAAGCTCCACAGCCCGCTGGCCAAGCCTTGAGGCAAGTACGCGGTCAAAGGCAGTGGGGTTTCCTCCACGCTGAATGTATCCTGGCACTATGGCCTTTATCTCAACATCCGTATTATCCCTTACATATTTGGCGAAATCCTCAGCCTTTCCCGCGCCTTCCGCGATTATTACAATGCAGGTCAGCTTGCCTCTGAGCTTGCTGTCAGAAAGCCGTTTTGCCGCCAAATCCCATGGCATGGGGTGTTCTGGAACGAGTATCAGGTCGGCGCCTCCCGCTACGCCCGCCCAAAGCGCTATATCCCCGCAGTTTCTGCCCATGACTTCAATTATTCCCACGCGATCGTGGGCCCTCATGGTATCTCTGATTTTATAAATCTCAGTTGTAATATTATTTACAGCCGTATCAAAGCCAATTGTGAAATCCGTATATCCCATGTCATTGTCAATGGTTCCCGGAAGCCCCACTGACGGAATCCCGCAGTCATTAAGAAGTTTAGCTCCTTTAAAGCTGCCGTCGCCCCCAATTACGATTATACCGTTAAGCCCATAGGCATGCGCCATGTTTACAGCCCGCGCGATGCCGCCATCAGCCATAAACTCGCTGCTTCGAGCAGTCCTTAGTACGGTTCCGCCCTTATGCATTACATTTTCGACGTCCTCATGGGAAAGCTGCTTTATACGGCCATCTAATAGCCCCTTAAAGCCGTGCAGTACTCCCATTACCGTATATCCCCTGCCTGCGCCTTCTTTAAACACCGCTCTTATGGCAGAATTCATCCCTGGAGTATCGCCTCCGCTTGTAAGCACGCCGATACGTTTCATCATATACACCCCTATAATGCTTAAAATATTAATAATTATATCATACGTGCTATCTTTTGACCAACTTCACATTGCCATTACCAAGTATGTTTTCCATTACTTCCATAAACCCATCCGATATGTTTACATATCTGTCCTTTGGCGCTATGGATTGCTTTTTTGTCCCAACGTCATACAGTATAACGGGTATATTGCCCGGAAACCTGGACAGTACGTCGATTACCCGCCGCTTTAAATCAGCATCCTGACAATCAAACCTCAGGTACAGCTTTATCGTCTCGCTCGTCTTTACCAGCGGCGTAATTTCCTCAATCAATATGCTGTTTCCCTTTTCATCCCTGGCGTTAAAGCGTCCCGATATGCATACGATATTATCCTGTACAAGCTGGCTATCATACTTTTCCAGTATTGAAGGAAACGCAACTATCTCAATCGTACCCGTCATATCCTCCAGCATTCCATATCCCATAAGGCCGTTGCCGCTGCGCGTCGGTTTACGCCTGATTGATGTTATGATGCCGCCGATACGTACATGTGAGCCATCATCTACTGCCGTTGCGCCGGTTTCATCATGCTCCGCCAGCTGTGATGCGGTTATCCCAAGCCTGTCCAGCTCGTTCTTGAATTCCTCCAAAGGATGGCCCGAAATATATACCCCCGCCATTTCTTTTTCCATTGAAAGAATAACCCTTCGCTGAAATTCACCGATATCTGGAAGTTCTTGATATGGCTTTGCATCAGCCGCCACTATTGCCATATCAAATAGCGACATTTGACCGGTTTCCCGCCGCTTTCTGTCGTTTGAAGCCGAGTCCATTATTTCTTCGTACGCCGATGCCAGCTGGGAACGTCTTGCTCCCGAAAAATCAAAGGCGCCAACCTTGATAAGGGCCTCGGCCATCCGCTTATTTATGCTTGGCGCGCGTTTGACAACATCATAGAAATCCAAGAAGCTACCGTTTAGACTTCTGTCCTCAATTAGTTCGTCTACTGCCTTCTCTCCCACATTGCGAACCGCAGCCAAACCAAACCTTATTGCGCCGCCTTCAACCGAAAACCTTGCTTGGCTTCGGTTTATATCGGGCGGCAGCATCTTGATACCCATCTGTTTTATGCTGTATATATACTGAGCTATTTTGTCGGCGTTGCCAAGAAAGCTGTTTATAAGCGCCGTCATATACTCAACAGGGTAATATAACTTTAAATATGCGGTTCTATAGGCAAGCACAGCATATGGGGCGGCATGGGATTTATTGAACGCATATGACGCGAAATCCATCATTTCGTCAAATATACGGCTTGCCGTCACTTCATTTACGCCATTTTTCAAAGCGCCTGGAACACCGTCCTCCTCAATGCCATATATAAAATTGTGCCGCTCCTTAGCCATTACATCATGCTTCTTTTTTGACATAGCCCTTCGCACAAGGTCGCTTCTGCCCATTGAATATCCCGCAATGTCGCGGACTATACGCATTACCTGATCTTGATATACCATGCAGCCGTATGTGTTTTGAAGGATGGGTTTAAGCTTTGGGTGCAGGTATTTAACCTTTGACGGATCGTGCTTTCCCTCAACGTAGCGCGGTATCTGCTTCATAGGGCCTGGACGATATAGCGAAACGCCCGCCATAAGGTCTTCTAGGCAATCCGGTCTCAGCTGCGTCAAGAACCTCCGCATGCCTCCGGATTCAAGCTGGAATATGCCGTCCGTATCACCCCTTGAGATCATATCATAGATTGACTGATCGTCATATTGCAGCCCCTCAAGATCAGGTACTGGCTTGCCGCCCCGCTCAATGTATTTCAGCGCGTCGCGTATCACAGTTAGCGTTCTTAATCCCAAAAAGTCGATTTTCAGAAGCCCCAGCTCCTCAATCGTGTTCATGGAAAACTGTGTAGTGATGGCCTCGTCATTCTTCTGAAGGGGTACATAGTCCGATACTGGCCTTGCAGCTATTACAACACCGGCGGCATGAGTTGAAGCGTGCCGCTGAAGGCCCTCAAGCTTTTTCGAAAGATCAATTAACTTTCTTATCTTTTGGTCTGCCTCATATTGTGCCTTAAGCTCATGCGAAACCTCCATAGCGTGGTCGAGCGTCATGTTAAGCTCCCCTGGAATCAGCTTTGCAATGCGGTCCACCTCAGCGTAGGGCATCCTAAGCGCCCTGCCTACATCCTTAACCGCAGCGCGCGCGGCAAGCGTTCCAAAGGTAATAATCTGGGCCACATGGTCGTTACCGTATTTATTTGCGACATAATCTATAACCTCCTGCCTTCGCTCAAAGCAGAAATCCACGTCTATATCCGGCATCGATATGCGCTCAGGATTTAAGAACCGCTCAAAAGGAAGGCCGTATTTTATTGAGTCGATGCCTGTAATTCCCAGACAATACGCAACCATGCTTCCCGCCCCGCTGCCACGGCCGGGTCCCACCACTATCTCATTTTCCCTGGCAAAATCTATAAAATCCTTGACAATAAGAAAATAATCAACAAACCCCATCGAAGCGATCATGTCAAGTTCGTATTTCACTCGATCGTATACATCTTGGCCGGCGTCCGGTACCCTTCTTTTTATACCATCAAGGCAAAGCTCTCTTAAGTAGGTTTCATTATCCATGCCGCCGGGCGCCTTAAACTCGGGAAGGTGCCTTTCGCCAAACTTGATCTCAACATTGCACTTATCCGCTATCTCACGGGTGTTAAATATTGCGTCCTGGTAATCAAAAAGCGCCTTTTTCATCTCATCGCCGGATTTCAAATAAAACTCGTCGGCGCTCATCCGCATCCTGTTTTCATCATCAACAAAGCGGTTCGTCTGTATACACAGCAGGACATCCTGAGCTTCCGCGTCCGCCTTATCAACATAATGTATATCGTTGGTAGCTACGGTTTTAATATGAAGCTCTTTTGCAAGACGATCCAGCTTGGGGAGAACTTCAAGTTGTTCTTTAAGCCCATGGTTTTGAAGCTCTATATAGAAGTCTTCCCCAAACATCGCCTTAAGACGCTTTGCTATAGCCATTGCTTCGTCATCGCGTCCTTCAAGAAGCATAGTGGGTATATCGCCTGCTAAACACGCTGAAAGGCAAACAAGCCCTTCACTATATTCTTTTAGAATATCATAATCGATGCGGGGCTTATAATAAAACCCTTTAAGAAAGGCCTGCGATGAAAGCATCATAAGATTATGGTATCCTATATCGTTTTTCGCAAGCAAAACAAGATGGGCATACTCCCTCGACCCCTGCTTTTCCTCCATGGAGCGCGGGGCCACATATGCCTCCATGCCTATAATCGGCTTTATTCCAGCGCTTACGCACGCCTTATAGAAATCTATCACTCCATACATTGCGCCATGATCCGTTATTGCGAGCGCGTCCATGTTAAGCTCCTTAGCTCTTGCCGCCAAGTCGGTTATGCGCGCGGCGCCATCAAGCAGGCTATATTGAGTATGCACATGCAGGTGTACAAAGTCGGTCATTTTACTCCTCCCATCCTATTTTATATAGCTCAGAAATCAGCCGCCCCCGTTTCAATGTCCTGCGCTATATCCGATATCCTTTTCAGACGCGAATTTACGCACGACTTGCCCAGGCCAAGCATTTGAGCAAGCTGTGACAGCGTAGCCTCCGGATTGTTAAGTCTTGCCTCGGCAACTTCAAACAGCGGCTGTGGAAGCGCCTTTATCCCCATCCGAGCGGCGATCAATTCTATATTCAGGATCTGAGCCGCTGCTGCCCTCGCCGTCTTTTGCATATTCGCGGTTTCATAATTTGTAATCCTTATTGCGTCATTGCGCGCGTTTTTCAGCATCCTTGCATCCTCTATCCTGAGCGCAGCTTCAGAAGCGCCTAGTAGGGCCAGGAAGCCGCATATCATATCTCCATCCTTAATGTATACAACTTGGCTGGCCTTACGCTCGAACCGCTTAGCATTCAGTCCGAATTCAGATAGCAGATCCATTATTCCCTGCGCAAAATACTCAGTCCTGCAAACGAGTTCCATATGATATGATCGGCTAGGGTTACTGATAGAGCCTGAGCCAAGAAAAGCCCCCCGCAAAAACGCGCGTTTCTTTCCCTGGGTATCAAGCAGCGACCAATCCATCCCTTCGCCCATTGATATGCCGTTTACAGTGGTTGACAGCATACCTGAAGCGTGGAGCATACCTTCGCAGCCCTTGCCTGTTATTCTTACAACAGTGCTTCTGGATTTTCTACCTTCACGCTCCATAACTGCTATTGATGATTCAATAGCATAGAGCGAATGGGCAAGCTTAGCTATGTGCCGACCAACGGTGAAGCTTTCCGTCGTGTACTCTATGCACCGTTCTCCCCTCCTTATCAGTATGCTTCCAGCAGTTCCGGTAAGCGCCGCAAGCTCGAACCCGCAAACCCCTTCCCCGCGCAGCTTATGCGATACTATCTCATCCTTTACAGTAAGCGAAAACGACATGTTTCCCTCCGCGATTGCATCTGTGAGCCAGTGGCATGGTATAATCAGCGGTTAACAAACCTTTCGCTGATATCCCTATCCTCTCTCCCCTGATCCCTATGGGCCAATATGCAGTGATGCTTGTCCTTCATCCTTGCGTACAGTTCATATGCGGCGCATACCGACCTATGCCGGCCGCCCGTACACCCAAAGGCAACCATAAGTCTGTGCTTGCCCTGTTCTATATATTTCGGTATCAGTTTATCAAGCACCCGCTCCAGATTGTTTATAATATCCAGTACAGCGGGATCGCGAAGTACGTACTCGCGCACAGGCTCGTCCATTCCGGAGAGATTGCGAAGCTCTGATTCATAAAACGGATTTTTTGTAAACCTCATATCCATTACAATATCCGCTTCCATTGGAACGCCCCTCTTGTATCCAAAGCTTGATATGATAAGCATAAACGGGTGCTGACTGTCGCCAAGACGCATACTCTCTATATAGCGGTGAAGCTCATAAGGCCTCATATCGCTGGTATCTACTACATAGTTAGCCCGCTCGCGCAACGACTGCAACAGTTCCCTTTCAATGGATATACCCTCAATTATATTGGAGCTCATTGGGTGTCGCCGCCGTGTTTCGCTGTAACGCCGCTTCAATACATCATCCCTGCATTCCAAAAACAGTATCTCATACTTTTGTTCCATAGCGTCAAGTGCTGCAAAACCCAGCTCTAAATCGCTTCTAAATACGCTTTCCCGGCTGTCAATGACAAGCGCGGCCTTCTCGATGGTTGGTTCCGCCCTTTTGCAAAGTTTTACAAAATCCGGCATCAGCTCTACCGGAAGATTATCTACGCAGTAATAGTTAAGGTCCTCAAGAACCCTTAAAACATTGGATTTTCCCGCCCCTGAAAGACCGGTGACGATTATAATATGCATATCATCCTCCAACAAACTTTATCTCTGGCTCCAGCATAATACCTGACATTCTGTAAACCCGTTCCTGAATTTTTTTTATTAATGTACGTACATCCGCACTCGTAGCTCCCCCTATATTTATTATAAACCCCGCGTGAAGCTCGCTGACCCGAGCACCGCCAACCGTTTCGCCCTTCAACCCTGCCCTTTCAATTAACGCGCCAGCATATTCACCTTGGGGCCGCTTAAATACGCTGCCAGCGCTGGGATAGGAAAGGGGCTGCTTTTTTCGCCTCATATCCATATATTCAGCCATTTTTGCACCTGCCATTCCATCAGCTTTTTTAAGGCTCAGCAGGGCTCCGCAAACTATCCATTCAGGAGGTGTAAATCTGCTTCGGCGGTACCCAAAATCTGAAGCCGCCGCCTTGACAGCCAAAATCTTTCCACGGTGCACCGTATCAATTCTGGTAACCACAGAACCTATATCTCCGCCATATGCACCCGCGTTCATCGCTATTGCTCCTCCGACAGTACCCGGTATACCCGCGGCCCACTCCAGTCCCGAAAGGCCCGCTTCAACCGTATGCTTTGCCAGCGAACTCAAAAGAGCGCCCGAACCCGCATAGACTTCTGTTCCGTGGATCTTGATTCCGCTCATGCTCCCGCATATACGCATTACTGCTGCGTTTATGCCCTCGTCGCTTACTAAAAGGTTTGATCCGTTGCCCATTATAAAAATAGGTACGCGGCATTTACGGGCAATGGACAAAATTCTGCGTACATCGGTTGCAGATCCAGGCTCCACCATAACAGGAGCTTTGCCCCCAATTTTAAATGAGGTATATTCGCTCATCAAAACATTTGTTTTAATGCTCAAGTCATTGAGACTATCCATTAACTTTAAAAAATCCGGCATTATAACTCCTTTTTTAATCAATAGCGCTATAACTTACAATTAAAGTTTACCGCATTTTGAAGCTAGGTACAAGAGCATTAATAATTTGTCCAAGCTCCTCGCCATCTCCTTTAAGCGCCTTGTCTGCTGCTAAATCCAATTTATCCTTTAGTGAGTTCAGATCAAAGGTATTTGGAATAGCCGGGTCGCTCAGTTTGCTATAAAGCAGCGCTACAGACGATTGTTCAAATTCAGGGGGCGACTCGGCTTCTATCACAGGGAACATTCCAAGGGTTTCAAGTGCTTCCTGAGCTTTTTCACCCAATATTACATCTATAAGTTCCAATGCGTACTTAACCTTTTCTTCCTCTATGTCCGACGCTATGCCTATATATTGGACCAAATCGGTGTAATATGGCACGGTGCAGATTTCAAATGAAAACCCATTGCCTGCGGAAATACGCCTTTCATGATCTCCCACTGCCCGTATATCGGTGATAGCCATGGAAGCCTCCTGTGCTCTAAACCGTTCATATTCGGCGATCTCACTATTGACCCCCATCATTGCGGCTATAAGTTTATGCCCCGATAGGCCATATACATGTTCCTGCTTCTTACCTCGTTTGTAATCCAGTCTCTGGACCGCGCCTTTCAGCCAATCGGCTGAAACGATTCGGTCGGTCGGCATAGTAACGCCTTTTTCCGAAGCAATCGACGTATTGACCGATAGCATATACCCTGAATATAGGAATGGTATCGCAAAGGTCGATTGACCGACAACTCCTGTTTCGGCCAATCGGCCTATTATAGCATATTCCTTTTCTGTGTCGATTTCCCTCAGCATATCTGATGCGCACCATCCTGAAGGAAAGGAGTAAATGTCGGCCAGCTCCCCCATCCGCATTCTCTCCGAACATTCTTCAACTGTCATGGCTGTGACCTCGAAGAATATCCCATAATGGCGGGACTCAATTACATGCGCTCTGTTTTTAAGCCATGTTCCTATGCTGCCGAGGTATGGCTTGAAGCCTACTATATGCCATATGTTTATTATACCAGAGTAAGGCTCATCCTTTGGTTCGATCCATTCCCTGTATGGGTCTCGCCCCAGCTGATCCTGTAGGTACTGTGGTATAAATATCACGTACAGCACTATCGCTGCTGCCATTATCAATGAAATTACACGGCGTTTTGTACTCATATATTTACCTCACACGAAAGCGGGTTGCTTTATACTCTAAATGTATGCCAAAATATTCAGATTAGCCGTACATTAACAATCTTCAAACTGTCTGATTGGCTTTTTAATTCGCCAAACACTACATATATTCACGTCACTCGTTCTACATATGGTCAGCCTATCATATGTTATATTGGCATAAGTCGGGGTGAACCATATGTATATAGAACTGTTCCTGTTGGATAACGTGCTGATGAATTCACTTATCCTTCGTACAGCGGCAGCCATGCTCTCAAGACGTTTGCCATGCTGGAGGATGATTGCCGCCTCTGCCCTGGGTGCAATATACGCCGCGCTTTCCGTCGGAACCGTGCCGCTTTTTATGTCATTGCCAATGAAGCTCGGGTTGGGGTTTTTAATGGAGTATATGTTCAGTGCGCTTGCCCTGTTTGTATCAACCTTCGCGATAGGCGGGGCTGCAGTAGGCCTGGCATTCCTGCTGGGCGGTAAATTAGAAAACGGATTTGTGCTTGCCGCCGTACCCCTAAGGGTTATGCTGGGTTCAGCTTTGCTGGCCTCGTTTATGCCGAGGATAATAAGAAAGGTACTGGAAAGGCGCCTGGTCAATAATGACCGGCTGCGAATTGAAATAATGCATAAAGGCGTTTCAATCTATGCGTCCGCGATTGTGGATACAGGCAATATGCTCTGCGAACCGATGAGCGGTCTTCCTGTTGTGGTCGTTAGCTCCAGAGAGCTTGAATGTTTTGCAACGATTCCAATACCATGCCGTACCGTTGGGGGAAATGAGGTCGTTTATGGGTTCCGACCCGACAAGCTTCTGCTTTGTGGAAAAATGAACGCTGTTCTTGATGCTTTTGTGGCCGTTGGTCCCGTCTCCATTGGGGGCGCGGACGCGCTTATACCGCCATCGGCATTGCCCGATCTGGGCCAATACAATACTGCCGACGTTTAAGGAGGTACACTATGATAAAGATTTTAGCAAAGTTTCTGGAAAAGTTATATCGTGCGCTTAAAATTGGCCGCCTGATAGGATATGTCAATTCCGGCGATTCCCTTCCTCCGCCTCTCTCCCCAGCAGAGGAAGCGGAACTCATGAGCAGGCTTCTTGCTGGAGATACGGATGTTAGGCAGACGCTTATCGAGCGAAACCTTAGGCTTGTCGTATATATCGCCAGAAAATTTGAAAACACCGGCATCGGCATTGAGGACCTTGTCTCCATTGGCACAATCGGCCTTATAAAAGCCGTAAATACATTTGACGCAAGCAAGAAAATCAAACTTGCTACTTATGCTTCCAGATGTATTGAAAACGAAATACTTATGTATCTTAGGCGGACATGTAAACTTAAGATGGAGGTTTCGCTTGACGAGCCGCTTAACATCGATTGGGACGGAAATGAGTTGCTGCTGTCGGATATACTGGGTACCGATTCCGACTCCGTATCAAGGGGACTAGAGGAGCAGGCTGATAAGGAGCTGTTGCATGCGGCTATGCAGAAGCTTACTGACAGGGAAAAGCGCATTGTAGAACTCAGGTTTGGCTTAAACAGCAACCGTGAGTACACTCAAAAACAGGTAGCGGATATGCTGGGCATATCTCAAAGCTATATATCCCGCTTGGAAAAGCGTATAATAAAACAGCTGCGCAAGGAAATTACGGCAATGCAGGGTTAGCAATAATGCTTGATAAACTAAAACATGTCCGTTGGGTTGATCTCTGGAAGTGAAATTTCCTCCCTCCTGTTTGAGAGTGCGTAACCGTATATTGCGTCTACTAATGCAGGCGTATTTCTTGTGCGGGCAAACCTCATTAGCACTTGATACCTATAAATTCCCTGCCTTCTTTTCACCGGAGCGGGGGACGCCATAATCAGCAAAACCTCGCTAGATTTAGCGCCGCGGCTTTTTAGGGTGTTCTCCACAACTTCGCGTATGTCATTTGCATATTGTTCCGACAGCTCCTCAGCCATGCGTTCTTCCTCCGCACAGATCAGTATTCTTATAAAAGCTGAGTAAGGTGGAAAAAGGGACGCTCTTCTCTGGGCTATCTCATAATCGTAAAACCCCCTATAGTCATGATTTGATGCAAAAGTAACGGCGGGATGATCGGGCGAATATGTCTGAATTATAACCCCCCCCTGCTTTTTATGCCTGCCCGCCCTTCCTGCTACCTGTGTAAGGAGCTGAAAGGTGCGTTCACAGCTCCTAAAATCCGGTATGTGCAGCATGGCATCAGCCGCAATAACTCCAACCAACGTTACGTTTTTTATATCAAGACCCTTCGCCACCATCTGTGTGCCTATCAATACATGGGCTTCCTTATTTTCAAAACCTTTCAGTATCCTCTGATGGGCGTTTCTGTCGCCGGTAGTGTCCATATCCATGCGCAGGGCCGTATACTCTGGAAAGTACTTAAGGAACTGCTCCTCAACCTGCTGCGTTCCGATTCCAAAATACTTTATATACGGCTTGCCGCACTCGGGACATTTGTCAGGAATTCGGCTCACTTTGCCGCAATAGTGGCATTTCATACTAGCCTCGGGCTTATGATATGTCATCGAAACATCGCATTCAGGACACGTAAATACATGGCCGCAGCCTCTGCACGATACAAACGTGGAATACCCCCGTCTGTTGATGAATAATATAGCCTGCTCACCATGGCTTAGGCACTCTTTTAGCGAGCTATACAAAGAGGTGGAGAATATACTGCTGTTACCCTTTAAAAACTCCTTACGCATGTCTACCACCTCTACCCTTGGCATAGGTATTCCACTGATTCTGTCCGGCATCTCCAAAAGCGTCAGCCTTCCGCGCATAGCTTTAAAATAGTCGTTCAGCGAGGGCGTGGCGCTTCCCAATACGAGTACTGCCCCATTTAAAGAGCATCTATGAGACGCAACGTCGACAGCGCTATATCTCGGTGAGGTTTCGGAATGGTAGGATTGTTCATGTTCCTCGTCTATTACAATAAGGCGGATGTCTTCCAGGGGAGCAAACAAAGCGCTTCTTGCCCCAACTACCACGCTTACCCGTCCAAGCCTTATCCTCCTCCATTCGTCAAACCTTTCGCCCGAACTAAGACGGCTGTGCAGCACGGCTATACGGTCACCGAACCTGCCTCTAAACCGGTCAACCATCTGAGGAGTAAGGGATATCTCCGGAACTAAAGCAATGGCAGTTCCCCCAGCGGCTAACGCATGCGAAATCGCCTGCATATACACCTCTGTCTTGCCGCTTCCGGTTACTCCGTGCAAAAGATAGCTTCCATGCCTGTTGTCGATTGCCGATATTATCTCGCTTAGAGCGTTTTCCTGGGCTGGAGTCATAGAAAGGGGCTGCGTTACAATAACTTCTTCCATATAGGGCTGGCGGTACACGGTCCTTCCGTCCTCTGTCAACACGCCTTTGCGCAAAAGCGAACTGATCGCGCTTTGAGCGCCTGGAATAAAGCCGCATATATCCTTTACGCTCATTTCAAATCCGGCTTTTTGCAGCATATCCACAACCTCATATTGAACCGAAGATCTGAGCTTACCACCTTTTGAATACATGCCTCTTATAACTGCGTCGATATCTATTCCATCTGAAAGTCTTATGGTGCGTATACGTTTCTCTTTAACACGGCCTCCGCGCAGCTGCGCCGGTATCATAACCCTCAGCGCCTCAACAAGAAGGCACTTATAGTTTTTAACCATCCACTTTGCAAGTTCCAACTGATCCGGCAAGAATACCGTATATGGTTCCAGCGTTCGTATAATTTGCTTTAGGCTGCCTTGTTCGCTTTGAGCCTCATGGTCAAGATCGACGACAAAGCCCTCAGTCCTTCTGTTTCCCGCGCCGAAAGGGACGAGCACCCTGTGGCCTATGCTCACATCCATGTCCTCAGGCACAATATAGCTAAAAAGCCTGTCTATATTCGAGTGGGCGATATCCACTGAAACATTTGCGATCATCGGTCTATTCCTCATCAGCGCGAAAAGCGGCCTCGCGCCGCTTATATTGTAATACTTTTCCCAAGCAATG
>URFJ01000043.1 GCA_900547135.1 uncultured Eubacteriales bacterium
TTCCTCATAATGCACGGGTTCGTTGTATAATACGGCCATGCTGCTTCCATCGCTCATTATAAAGTGCTTTTCATATGCCCCGCGTAAGCTTATGTCCTCCTGGACAATAACGAGTTCGGAACTGTCCTGCGAAGCGACAGGATTAATGACCTCCGCTGATACGGTTGCTCCAATAATGCTCAACAGTGCCAGCAGTATCGAAACCGCTTTTATTATCTTTGGTTTGGTTGATCCCATTGAATACTCCTTTTACATTGTAATTGTTAATATTTTGTTAAAAATACCTCCTTTGTTTCCATAATCTACCATAAATTTACTTAAATGTCTATATTTAAACAAAGTAGCACAAAAAAGGGAGGCGCTCCTCTTGCTAATTGACGGCAAATGGAAACGAATCAAGCGCGCTCATTGATCTGATACGGAACCGGCAGCCCTTTAGCTTATGCCCGCTGGCGTTCATTAAAGTCTTAAATATTGACTCTGCTTCATGCCGTCGACAAGATCGGACAATTTAGATTAGTAATACATTACAATTACCCGTTGACAAACGGCTGCATTTGATCTAATATTGTATTAGAACGTTTGTTCCAATAATTGGAGGTTAATGATGAACAAAAGCAGCAATGAACAAAAACTCAAGCAAAAAGAGCTTATCAGGATAAGGGAAGCAGCGGCTAGGCTTGCCATATCCGCCGACGAAAGGGACCCTTACACCTAGGCCGAGGGAAGGCTGTACGCGCTGCCGCTGATCAGGGCGCGCCTTGAGAACAACAGGGACGAGCGTAACGAGTTGTCCGCCCTGGGCATTGAGGCCCTGAGGGAGCACTCGCGCTCGCTTGTGAGGCTTCTAAGCCCGTCAATGCGCCTTACACCGGAGGAAATACATGAGGCCCAGCTTGCCGAGCTTGGCGCGCGTATAGCGGCGGACGAGCGCGAGGTGGGATACATGGAAAGGGCGCTTTCATATATAGAGGAGCATCCGTACTTTGAAATAATCAATCTTAAATACTTCAAGTGCATGACCGACGCGGCCATTGCCGAGCGCCTGTCCTGCGACGTATCCACGATAAGGCGCAACCGCAAGCGTCTCGTACAGTCGGTCGCGCTGTTCCTGTACGGCTCGGTGGCGCTAGACGCGCAGAGAAGAAGGTAACGCCTGTGTCCGGCGCAAGATTATCACCTAATTTATCCAGAAAGCCCTATGCGCTCTGCACCGCAAAAAAACTGAAAAAGGGGCCGTCAAGCGTTAAACGCTGTCCGGCCCGCTGATTTAAATCTGAAATTATATAATCGGGCTACTGCCCGGGCATGCAAAAGCTATTGATAAAAGCCCTGCTATTCTATCGCCGCTCCATCTCCTGACGTTGCCTGCGCCGCCGCTGCGCCGCCTTTTTCCTGCTGTTTCTTTCAGCAATGGTTATCGCCACAAGCAGCGCCGCCGCTACGGCGGTAAGGATGGCAAGTACAGTAAAGGCCGTATTCAGCGTATTGGTCAGCGCTTTTCCAAAACCGCCGCCTATTATCCCAAGCTCAACACCAGGCGTGCGCGTAGGCAACGGCAGATCTCCTGAAAACGCCGCCGTAAGCGAGGCCGTATACTGATAGGGATTGCCCGCATAATCCTCAAACGACAGGGTAAACTTAAGATCACGCGATTCTTCCACGCTGATCGTTACGGGTATCTCCGTAAGGCCGGACTCAAGTTTATCCGAGCGGTATACCTCGCCTAAAAGCTCCTCGGTAATCGTTATGCCGTGAAACGTAAGTTCGCCCTGATTATCAAACCTAAACGTTATGCCCATAGTGCCTTCAGTATTGAGCGGGCTTGAAATCTCGGCGCCAAAACGCACCTTTATCTGATCAGGGTCTACATAGGGGCGGACTACAAAGCTTCCGATTTTATCCTCATAGGCTCCGGACGACATTGAGCCGCTGAACTCAAACGTTACGTATCGCGGCTCTCTTTCAACCTTTACCGTATATGTAAGCGTTTTCTGTTCGCCTACCGCCAGCGAAAACTCGCCCTCGTCAACTCGCGCGCCCAAATCATCGGTAACCTTTATGTTGTTTATCTTCTGGTTGCCGCCGTTGGTTATATGCAGGGTAAACCTTACGCCGTCAACGGTAGGGTCGCTCTGCGCAACTTCAACATCGAGCTTTGCGTTTATCATGCCCAGCGTAAGCGCCGAACCTGTATATGTCTTGGACGAACCGGCGCCAGCGAGCCTGTAGCTGAGTACGGGCTGGGACGTAACGGTTGAGTTGCCCATCGTATATTCATAACTAAAGGTATGCCTCTGCCCATGGGAAAGCGTAACCCCATCCACCATGGGCGAGCTCTTGATCTGCCTGTCGGTGAGGGAAATATTGCTGGCGGTGGTTCCGCTGTTATTGGCTATGGTGTATGTCAGCGTTATCTTTTCTCCAGGCTTGGCATTGGTCTTTGACGCCTTGCACGTAACCATGACGACCCCTAGAACCGACGACTTTATCTCTACGGACAGGTCCCTTGACATAGGTATGCCGCCCTCGGTCCAGGTCATGCTGAACATCATCGTGCTGTCAAGCTGCTCCTGGGTTATATCTATCGCCTGCGTATAAGTCTGGGTTACGCCCGGCTGTATGGTCGGCTGGTTTATGGCAAACGTGACGCCGCTGCCGCTTATCCCGATATCCTCCATGGGAAGCAGGCCGTCGTTTTTAACCGTTACGGTAATCTCGGCCTGGCTAGGGCCGGGCATCTGCTCCGGACTGACGCTTATCGACACCTGCGCGGCCAGGGCCGGCGCTGCGGGCATAATCAACATAACCAATATAAGCAGTGCGCAAGCACGCAATATGTTTTTCTTCATATTTTGCTCCTTCAAGAGACCGTGTAACGTTATCAAACTATTATAACCCATGGAAAGCGTCCAGCGCAATAAATAATATAAATAAAGCGGTCTCTGAGTTTAAGCCGCTCGACGCCTCGCTGATATATCCCGCTAAAAGCATGAGGCCCTGATGATTTTATATAGGCGTTACAAAATTCTGGGACGCCCAAGCCCCTGGGTTCGCGCGCCGGCGCAAAAGCCGGAATCAAACGGCATACCTTTCAAGCAGCGCTCCGCACCATCTGATGAGCATATCGTAATTTCGCATTACCTCGTCTTCGTCCTTATCTACCGCCGCGTCCTTTGTAGCAACAGTCCTCAGCACTTCGGCGTCCAGCCCGCTGAGGTGTACAGCCATTTTAGCCTTATCGCTTACATATACGCCGTCTTTCAGGTAAACTACTGCCTGTAGGATAAAAAAGGCCTGTTTTAACAGGCTGGGCAGTCTCCCGCGCCCGTCCCCAAACACATAACAGTGGCAGGCTGCGTGATAAAGGTTCGACGCGCCCATCCTTACAGCGCCGGTTGCGTCCAGTTCGCCTATCATCCCTAAAACATAGTCTATGCTCCCATACAGCGGTTCGGTATCATGGAGAAGCTGAAACAGGTCCGGCCCAAACCAGTTTATAAGCTCCCTCTTTGCGCATATGAACCCGCACGCCCTCTCGCTTAACGGCATTGATCTTATAATGCTGCGGTATGCCTTCAAATCGGCCGCGCCAAGCTCGTCGAGTATAACGACAGCGTCTATGTCGCTTTCAGGCCCGCCCTCGCCGCGCCTGAAGCTTCCCTGAAGGCCAATGAACTCAAGCCTGTCTTTAAATCGTGCCTTAAGCTTAACCGACAGCTCGTCGAGCCAGTTTCGCACATCAATTTCCATCCTGTCCTCCTTTAGTATCTTACAGTATAAAGTGTAAACAGTATAACATGCGATAAGCCAAAAAGCACGAAACCCGATCCGGCCAGCTTTATGGAATTGTCTGTATAACGCCCAATACTGCCCATAGGGCAGTCAGGACACTGTGCGGGATTTTGAAACCAGGGCGTTTGCAGGAGGGCGCGTTGCCCCTTAAACAGTTTTCGCGCCGCCCCTTATATAACGCCAGTATTAATCCAGATGCGCCAGCTCAAAGTCCGCGCATCCGTAAGGGCTGGATCTGCATTTCAGGCCCGCGGCGCGCTTTTGCGTCATACGCCGCAGGCATGGGACGGAATTGAGCGGCATAAACCGGCGCGCCGCTAGAACAGCGTATAGAGGGATACGGTTTCTATCTGAAGGATTGTCTCTAATTCGTTCCTTACTCCCAAAAGCTCCTCAAGCATAAGCGGCAGATCCCTGAGTTGGGCCATCTTCTGCACCATATCTGAGTGAAACATCAGGTTGGAAACGTACATATGGTCAACGATCAGCGTAAGGGCGTCCTGAGTATCATATACGGCGTCGGCAATGGCGCCCGCGGTTTCGACAGCACCTTCCCAGTCGCCCGTATTGGCCTGGCGTTCCGCCTCGCGCAGCAGCGGGTCCAGCTCGTCATAAAGGGCGTGGATCATATTGCTGGGGCATATGGAAATGAAAACGAGAAAGGCTATAGCCAGTACGCTTCCGATTATTCCTGGTATCGCCCCCTTTGGAATCGGCGGCATCTTATGAACTTTGCGCATTCTTTCCCTCCTGTGTATTTAGGATGCGTACCTTGCCCCCGAATTTGACCTTGTCCTGGGCCTGTAAAATACCCGATGAATCCAAACTGACGAACAGCGCCTCCTTAATTCGGGTATACCCCATCTTTTTCATCTGGAAAGCAAGCCAGTCCTCGGAATGCCCGCTTTTTTTCAGAGCGTCACGGTGCAGCTTGCCGTCCTCTATAAGCAGATACGGCAGCTCCGCGCTAGGCGGCGCAAGCCCCATGTCTGAAAAGGTCGGCTGCTGCTTATGGCCCTTTAGCATCACGGACAGGTCGCCGTTTGTCTCCAGAATCGCGTATTCTACATCCGCAATCTGGTATATGTCCTTGCCGCGAAGCTGCTCCAGCAGATCGTCGAGCGTATAGTGCGCCGAACGCAGGGTTTCCTCTATCACTATTCCCTTTTCAATCATTATAAGCGCCCTGCCGCACACAAGCCGCCTCATGGAATCGGACTTAAGGGATAAAAACGCGATAAGCCGCTGCATTAGGAAAAGCGCGATGATGGGTACAACGCCGTATAGCAGCGGCACGTTTATATCGGCAGCCGGCTCCGACGCAAGCTCCGCTATCAACAGCGTAATAATCAGATCAAACGGCTGTAGGTCGCTTAGCTGCCGCTTGCCCGTAAGCCGTATTACCGCGAATATAAGCAGGTACAATATAATTGCGCGAAGAAACAGTACGACCAAAATTGATACCTCCGAAACGGTTAGCTTAGCTGCATTGCTATACGTTATAATGCGCTATTTTTACCGCTAAAATGCGCATTTGCATTTGATTTTATCCGTCTAAACGGCTGTTTGGAAATAAATCCGAAAGCATGGTATAATTTAATTTTGAAGATTTAGGCTGATAAACGGCTGATTCGGGCACAGGAGAAGGTTATGAAACAATCTATAGAAATGATGAAAAACAGCATTTGGCGGGTTCTTCAGGATGATCTTAGGGCTATATACCTTTATGGTTCCGCTGTAATGGATGATTTTAAGCTGGGTTGGAGCGATATTGATATATTGTGCCTGACAAATGCCATGCCCACGGATGCGCAAGCAGGAACTTCTTGAAGCTGAAGAAGGCAATTTGTATTATCGAAGCTTTGAGGTCGCAATATTATTCCTCGCGGAATTTTTGTGCGGCAATTATGCCAATGTTGTATATTGGGGAACGGGCGGGCAAAGGTTAACACGATTACCGCTTTAACGCGTATTCTCAATATGCGCTTATAAATAACGGTATTTTGCTGTGCGGCCTTGGATGCGCGTTATAATATGAGGACACCCTTATAGATCAGCTGAGAGAGGAAGTGATAAAGCATTATAATATAATACGAAAATATGCCACAAGGACAGACGGCAGCCTGTATTCATTTTGGATATAGCCCGCGGGCTTTTTACCCTGCGCACCTGGAAAGTTATAGCTAAGACAAAGGCGGGAGAATGGGCGCTGAGCCAAAGATTATGTCCTGTTGAGAGTGAGTTGGCCAGGACGCTAAAAAACGGAACAATCCTTTAAAGTATAAATACCATTCGGATATCATGTCGTGGCTGTTGTCGCCTGAAAACGAAATACAGCGGTTTGCCGATGACCTTGAATACGAGATCAAGCTGACGCAAAGACAGTGATCTGCCCCGCGCTAGCGTTATAGAAGCACGGGCCCATTGCGTCCTTCATAAATAACAGGGAAGGAGCGCAATTTAGCGCTAAGCCCGCAGCGCTCCCGTCTCCCCCGTCATTATCCTAGGCCTCTTTCTTTAGTACTATGCGCCAGTCCTCCTTGTTTTTGCGCCTGGAAAGGCCGGCCAGATAGTCGATGCTTACATCGTAAAACCTGGACATTCTTACCGCAACCTCCAGCGGCACGTCAAGCTCGCCGCGCTCGTAGGATAAATACTCCTCCTCGCGGACATTCAATACCTCGGCTATATAGTAAGCCTCAATTTTGTTGTTCTCGCGCATCTCTTTAATTCGCTGATACATTATAAATTCCCCCCTATGAAAATAAATTGTAATCAGGTACATGTTTTGGAAGTCCCGCATTTAGGCGCACCCGCTAGATATTCAAGGCTAACCCTATAGAAATCCGCTATCTGTATTGCTATACCAAATGGGATATCAGTTTCGCTTTGTTCATATCTGACGTAAGTGGTCTTATGTAAATTTAATTGGTCAGCTACTGCTTGCTGGGTCAGATCGTTGTCTTCACGCAAATCCCGTATTCTTCGATACCTTGGCATGCGAGCCTATCCCTCTTTCCACTAATATAATACAACAGGAATATAAAAAACGCTAACAATATACACATATTTGTGTACAGCAATTCTATCAAATATTGCCGGATGTCTGTTGTGGGATTTTGTAATTTGTATTCATATTGTAAGTAATATGTATTTCCATATTTGTTAAAGCCTCTAATATTCGCGACTTATAGCTGATTGGCAGCGATAAGTATAATTATTGCCATATAGCATATTAAGAAAAAAACGTTCTTGATCAATGCAATGCATTCGATTATTTTAAAAGGTGTGTTCGGCAGCCGTCGCACTATGCCTTATGTTGTTATTGATTGTTAAACCGCGCCGCGTTTTTTTGCGGGTGCAACCTATGGATATAAACTTAAGGTTATATGCTGTCATACGCTATGAGTGCGGCATGGCGCCGCCGCTATTATAATCTGGCCATGTGGCCGGCGGTCTCACAACATTGTCCGCCCGTATTTATTTAATATTATCCCGCAATCGGACACAAATTACAAGTGTTACAATTAACAATATAAAAAGACATGGTTATTGCCTGGTCCCGTATGTTAAAATGGATATTATTTATCCGTGCCGTACTTCCGTAGCGTCGCTACGCCCGTTCGGCCGCGCCTCATCCCGCACGGACTGGGAGAACTAAAACTCAGAAGGCCTCGAGTAGTCGGATTTGAACTGGTTCAAGTCCTATGAGCACTGGACTAGCAGCGCTATTTCAAGCGACGAGAACATAGAAATAGTCCAAATCCGGCCCTCCAGGCGTGTTTACCCTTGTCAGCAGAGGGTAATCATGTATAATACAAATAAAAACTATGGAGGCCATTATGCGCCAAACCAGGGCGACCGCAACTTTACTCTCTGCAACCGCTGCATTTTTGCTGCTAATCGTTTTCCTGTTCGCTTCAATCACAATGGTTATGAACGATGATGGGCGTCACCGCAGTGAATATGAAGACCTTGGTATAGCTCAGGCCATGGGCATGTCCCAAGATGAGGTGCTGGATTCGCTTATGCTTGTAATAGATTACATGCAGGGCGACGCGGACAGCATAGAAAAGGAAGTTACGGTTTACGGAGAGAAGATCATCATGTTCAACGACCGTGAAACCGCTCATATGTCCGATGTGCGCGGTCTGTACCTGGGCTGGCGTTCCGCTTCGTACGTAATGGCGTGCGTAGCGGCGGTGCTGATAGCCTCGGCGGTGGCGATTCTTCCCAAAAAAGGCCGCCTTAAAGCGCTGTGCGGCGGGTGCCTTTGGGGCTGTGCCGCGTTTGCCTCCATTGCGGCCGCAATAGGGGTATGGTTCCTGATAGACTTTTACTCATTGTGGACCGCGTTCCACAAGCTATTTTTCACAAATGAGCTCTGGCTTATGTACTATACCGACCGTATGGTCCAGATGATGCCCGAGCGGTTTTTCTACAATATAATTATCGATATTTTTCTGCTATTCGCCGTGTTCGCCGCGGCCATGCTCTCAGCCCCCGGCGCTTATCTTATATTTAAAAAGCGCCGCGAGGCCAAGGAGGCCCATGTATGATCCTTTTTGATTATGAGGCCAGGGCTAAAGAGCGGGCAAAGCGCCTATTGGGAAGCGGCGGCTTTACCCTGCTCGCCATAGAAACCTCATGCGATGAAACGGCGGCCGCCGTGCTATCAGGGCCCCGCAATGTGCTAAGCTTGGCGGTGCACACGCAGATACCGCTCCACGTCCGGTTTGGGGGCGTAGTGCCCGAGATCGCGTCGCGAAGCCATGTGGAGCGCATAGGCGGCGTGGTGCGCGCGGCGCTTGACGATGCGGGAATCGGAGTCCGCGATATTGACGCGATAGCCGTTACCTGCGGTCCTGGCCTGGTCGGCGCGCTTCTGGTGGGCGTAAGCTACGCAAAGGGGCTTGCCTTTGCAGAGGGCCTTCCTATCGTAGGCGTAAACCATATATCCGGACATGTCGCCGCCAACTATCTATCATATCCAGGGCTTGAGCCGCCGTTCATATGCCTTATCGCGTCGGGCGGGCACAGCCACATAGTCAGGATAAGCGACTACAGCGATTTTGAACTGCTGGGGCGCACCAGGGACGACGCGGCCGGCGAGGCGTTTGACAAGGTGGCGCGTTCGCTGGGCCTGCCGTATCCGGGCGGCCCCGAGCTTGAAAAGCTGGCCAAAGCCGGCGACCAAAGCGCCTATAAGCTGCATGCCGGGTTTAACGCAAAGCCCACACTGGACTTCAGCTTTTCCGGGATAAAGACCGCCGTGGTCAACATACTGCACAACGCCCGCCAGCGTGACGAGGCTGTAAACGCGGCCGACCTGGCCGCGTCGTTTCAGCGGGCCGTTGTGGACACGCTTGTTAATAAAACCCTGCTGGCCTGCGAACGCTATGGTGAAACGCGCGTGGCGCTGGCCGGAGGGGTTTCGGCAAACGCTTCGCTGCGGGACGCGTTCGCGCGCCGCGCCGCCGCGCGTGGGCTTGAGTTTTACCGCCCCGATATGCGCTACTGCACGGACAACGCCGCCATGATAGGCTGCGCCGGCTACTATATGCTTATGGCCGGCCAGCGCCACGGGCTTGACCTCAACGCCGAGCCGTCGCTTGCGCCTGGGGAGGTCCCAGCGTTTTATTAGGGCTGAGCATTAATTGGGCGGCGGGGAAAATATAAGTTGCTATATAAAAACGCTTGCTTATTAGGCAATCTTACCATAAAATAGAAATGAGAGTATGGTCGCTGTCTATTCAGTTTAAATTGATTGGAGGAAGCGATGATGTATCGTATCCAGGTGGGACAATTAATCCTAAAGCGATTACGATTTTATTGTGTTTCTCAATTCTGGAGAGGCCGTATGAAAATCGTATCCGTGATCGCATGAGCCGTGTTGCTGTCGTCCGGCTTATGCGCTTTTGTGTTTCTATTATTTATTAAACAATAAAATAAGGAGATTGAATGATTAGATTTTCGAAGAGACTTTTTTCCGTATTCATTATATTCACACTGTTATGTCCAACATTTTTTTCTACAACCCAATTCGCAGTCAGCAATAAAGCAAATTCAAATGATGAGGTAAGCAGAGTAAAGGAGATTGCCGCTCTACGTGAAAGTAACTCCGAAACATATTTGCTTTCAGATGGCTCATATGAGTGCGTTGTTTTTGCAGAGGATAAGTATTATCAAAACGCTGACGGAGAATTCCTCCAAATTGATAACTCAATAGTTCAAACCGCATATTCCGATCTTGGTGTTCTATATAGATTCACGAACTTCGCAAATCAAAACAAGGCATACTTTTCTGATGGTGACTCCTTAGGGATACGGCTGCAGTCGCCCAGTGGCTCAATAGCTTTTACGCCGCTTTCCGCTAATTCAGTTAACGCTATCTCTGGCGGCCTTAAAAATGCAAAATCCGTTTCTGATTTTTCCTTGAGTGGCGATAATTATGTTGCATATCGAAATATATATGACGGCGTTGATTGTGTGTATGCGGTAGAGAACGCGGCGGTTAAAGAATACATTGTTCTGAACGACATTTCCGCTCCTCTGGAATATGAATTCGCTTTTAACATTCCGGATCATACAGTAAAAACCAACGAATACGGCAGGATAGTATTTGTTGACCGTGAAGGAAACATAGAGTTTGAGTTGACTGAACCATTTGCTGTTGATGCTGCTGGTACGTATACTGATAATGTGGAATGCATAATTAGCGATGTGTCCGAAGACAGCTGTATTATTAAGATTGCGATTTCACCAAATTATTTTAATGATAGCCGGAGGGCATTCCCAATTATAATTGATCCATCTATAATGATTACGGGTGAACTATCAACTTATGATGCATATGTCTCCAGTAAGTACCCGGCTTCTAATTATTACATGAGCACATATCTTCGAACCGGTCGTGATGACGATTACTATATTAGAAGATCATATATTCGGTTCAAACTGCCATATACAATTGACGGAGATAATGTAACAAGCGCGTATTTACGTATAAAGCAACATGGGGGGGCGACGCCAGCTATAAAAGCATACCGAGTTACAAATAGTTGGACATCTAATACTCTAACATGGAATAACAAGCCAGGATACACAACTGTGAATAGTTCTGGGAATGCAACACTTACCTCAAACGGTTGGTATCAGGCGTATGTAACCAGTATTGTAAAAAACTGGCTAAAGGGTACTTATAGAAATGATGGCTTTTTACTGAAAGATACCGATGAATATGATACTACGCAATGGACGACCTTCTATAGTTCAGATGCAGCTTCACCAAACAAACCTGAGCTGATAATCAATTATTCGGCAGAGCGACCTCTTATAACTTACAATTTCCGTCTCTATAAGAACGCTGATATGATTACATCAGCATCTACATTGAACAATTATATCAGCACGGCTAACAGCGCTTTTCAAAATACTTTCAACGTAAACTTTAACAGGCGTTGGACTCTTTCTGCTTCAGCATTGAACCAGCGTCCAGGATGTACCAGGGGAACCCCACTTCTATGCAATTCTACTTGCGGCGCTTTATCAGAGTGTATTGATGTTCATCATAAGGCGGGATATTATTTTCTCTATGTGAATGAATACCCGACGGAGAAAGTATTCCGGTATGTGGATTACGCATTATGCGTAACGCACTCCGGAAGCCATTCAGGAATAAACGGTGCTTCTGTTTCAAACAGAAATATAATTGTTACATTGCAATCACCAAACATACAACGAATTACATACCATGAGCTGTCGCATTGGATTGGCGCAAACGATCTGTCTTGTGTAAGTGATCAGGCCTGCGTTATGAGGTACGGCACAAATGTGTACAATGTTTGGTGCGCACAATGCGCTCAAGCCATTGTAAAATTTTTGGATTGATTTAAAGGAGGATGTTATGAAAAAGTTTTTATTTGCAATTATATTACCTTGCCTAGCCCTGTCGTTGCTGATCTTCGGGTGTGGGGACACTCAAAATGTCGACGAAGGGAACGGTCATAAACCATCAAGTTCTTTGAGCGGTAGCGGCTCTCCGGACACTACGCCTGCACGCACGGACGAAATATTCGATAGCCCGACTGACCTTGTTTCCTTTTCAAGCCTGGATGAGTTTGCTTCCTGCCTTGACTCAGCGGAAAAAGGCGAAGATATAGCTAACTTGGCATCCCTGAAATCATATTATCTTCCAACCTCAATACCTGAAGAGTATGAACTCTATAAAATCACGGCTGGGGCCGCCGATATAGGATTCTGGTACTTACCTCAAGAACGCCTCTCCTCGGTTGAGTCTATACAGGACGCGGAAGCGCAGCAAAAGCATTTCTTGTTTATTTCAACGAGAGGTACATATGATTTTAACAGTATAAAGACGCAATTTAACTTAAAAGACGATGAATTGATTGATAATAAGTACTTTGTGCATGAGTCTTCATCCCCAATAATAATTTGGGAACAACATGGGACTACCCTTATGTTGTATTTGCCGGTAAATCTAGAAGCGTTAGACGTCTTAACATACTGTGATGTAAGGATTGTTTATACTGAGTAAATTACCCTCAGTTGCAAGGGTAACTGAAGTATAAAGATCAGTTTATTATCAGCAGTCAGCGGCAGATATGACCTAACGCATCCGCCTCTGATTTTTCCGCTATAGCCGGATGCGTTTCCCGCCGCTAAGATTATAGTGCGTTGCCCTGCGGCGCTTGCACGTATTTCTCTTGAAAGCGCCGATAGTCTAAGCCCAAGCTCTTGCGCTATCCTCCGTAGGCTGGTGGCTTTGCAAATCCTATCAGCAAACCATTCCTTTCTTCCATATCACGGTTATGGCGGTGATTTATTGTTGTTTTCCTTTGCGATCTGCCGGTTTCTTACCGTCTTTTTTCCTTTTTATCCTTGCCTTTTTCCACCCCCCTCTGGCTCGCTGCTCTGCATTTTAGATTTTTAAGCGCTAAAACAAACTGTTTAAAATACGGCTTGACATGGCCCGGCCGGATAATTATAATGGTATGAAATGTGTATTTTCAGGAGGAAACGGCGCTATGCGTCAAGAGCATACATCCGGCTCCGCGCCCGCCTCTGCCTCACGGCATAACAGGAGGATCGTGATTACAGGGGCCAACGTATTTAAAAACGGCGCATTCAGCCGGATGGACGTTTCCATACAAGGGAAATCCATTGCCGGCGCCGGCCGTGATCTTCCCCGTTATGACAACGATATTATTATTAAAAGCGATGGTTTATTTCTAGTTCCGGGCTTCGCAGATGTACATGTACACCTGCGGGAGCCCGGTTTTAGTTATAAGGAAACCATTGCCACTGGCTCCAGGGCAGCGGCCCGCGGTGGATATACGCTGATATGCGCCATGCCAAACCTCAACCCGCCCCCCGACAGCGTGGAAAACCTGGAGGTGCAGCTGCGGCTGATTGAAAAAAACGCTGCTGTGCGGGTGATTCCCTACGGGTGCATTACGCTTGGCCGGGAAGGCCGCGAGATTACCGACATGCGCGCCATGGCAAAGTATGTCGTGGGTTTTTCCGACGACGGCTCGGGCGTGCAGGATCCTTTAGTGATGAAAAGGGCCATGATAGAGGCAAAGGCGGCGGGCGTGACGGCGTTCTGCTCCAAGCCCATGTTCATGTCCGACCTGCGGGAGACCCTTCTGGTGGCT
>URFJ01000044.1 GCA_900547135.1 uncultured Eubacteriales bacterium
TTATTCATCATAGGATGTATGGGAAACTGGCACATATGCTCTCTTGCCCTTTCCCTAAGCATTATGAAAGGAGCTTTATCATGGCAACACAAATTACTAACCAAGCCTCACTAACCTTTGACTATGGCAGCCAAAGAGGGACTGCCGTTTCAAATATAGCTACAGCCACTCTGGAAGGTCCTCTATCCGTGAATAAAACGTCACTCGGAAGCAGCTACCGTCCAGGGGATACCGTTACTTATATATTGACAATGCGCAACATCGCCAATACTACCTTGACTGATATCAATGTGGAGGATAACCTTGGCACTTATTCCGTGCCGAATATCCAAACGGTTACGCCTCTCACATATCTAGGACCCGCTCAGCTGTATATAGATGGAATGTATGTAACAGAGCTGACGCCAGATGTCGGCTCAAACAGTATAACATTCACCATCCCTATATTGCCGGCTAACTCAAACGCGATGCTTGTATACAGGGCAATAGTCAATGACGCTGCGCCTATAATTAATGGTTCTTATGTTACAAACCGCGTTGTCTGGACTGCCGACGGTCTTTCTGAGGCGGTAACGGCAATTAATACGTTAACAGTTGAAAATTACGCGGATGTGCGCATATTTAAGGCAATGTCTCCTGACCCGATAACGGGTGGAAGCCAAATAACATACATATTCCAGATATACAATTATGGTAATATACCTGCAACAAATGTAGTCCTTACGGATACATTTAATCCGGCACCTGAAGGAATTGCAGTTACAATCGACGGCCAGACCATACCTTCCAGCGATTACAGCTATATCAACAGCACCTTTACCCTGCCTAGCGAAGGTTCAGGACGTACGTTTGCCATTCCTGCGGCTACATTTATCCAGGATCCTGTTACCGGCTCTGTAAGCGTTGATCCAGGTATTGTAACAATAGTTGTAACAGGAATGATCTGATTTTATAACCTCACATGGTTGCACTGTCAGGGGCTTTATTAGGCCCCTTTCTTATCCTCCAGTATGTTAATTACGTAATGCATTAGCCCATCCATTAAGCCGCCCGGTAATCCCTCTCCGAGCGGTCATTTCTTACGTTAAAAAGGCTTAATCCGTTCATAATTTGCAATTTATGATGACTATATATTTATGTTTAAATAAAAAGCAGGATATTTACTTATCATGCCGAATAAAACACTCCGGAGGGGGATGTCCATATGCCAATATTTCCTGAGATGTGGATGAGCGAGTTGCTCGCTAAAAGTGATATTGTTCAGCTCGTCTCGGAGTATGTATATCTTTCCCCCAAGGGCGGACGAATGTGGGGATTGTGTCCGTTTCATGGCGAAAAAACCGCTTCTTTTTCGGTTTCTCCGGACAAGCAGCTGTATTATTGCTTTGGATGCCACTCTGGAGGTGGGATAATACAATTTGTCATGGAGATCGAAAAACTTCCCTATTCTGAAGCAGTTGAATTCCTTGCCAGACGCTGCGGTATGGAACTGCCAAACGAAATCAATGATGAAAATCTAAAGCGTGATAGAGCGTATAGGGAGCGATTGTATGCCGCCTGTAAGGAAGCCGCGCTTTTTTATCATGATTCTTTGATGGGTGAGTCTGGGGAGGAGGCAAGAGCATATGTCTTAGGCCGTGGAATAAGCGCCAAAACGGCGAGGAGATTTGGGCTTGGCTACGCCCCAAAGGGCTGGGACAACATAAAGAATTATTTGAACGGCAAAGGGTTTTCCGATAGGGAGCTTCTTGACGCAGGGCTTATGATTAGCAAAGGAGGAAAAAGCTACGACGCATACAGGGGGCGTATAATCTTTCCTATAATTGCCGCCAATGGACGTGTAGTAGCGTTCGGCGCTAGAACGATGAATCCTGAGAATACACCCAAATACATTAATACAGGGGATACACCTATATATAAAAAACGCCAAAACCTATATGCGCTGAACTTCATGAGAGGAAGCAGCTTTTCCGACATCATTATGGTTGAGGGGTACTTGGACGCCATAAGCCTGCATCAGTACGGCATCCAGAATACTGTAGCCTCCCTAGGAACTGCATTGACAGAGCATCAGGCCAAGCTCTTGAAACGATATGTACCAAAGGTGTATATAGCATATGATGGAGATGCCGCTGGACAGAACGCAACATTGCGAGGGATGGAAATCTTAGCGGCCGAGGGCTTGGAAGTGCGCGTGATTGCATTGCCAGGGGGCATGGATCCGGATGATTTTGTAAGGGCTAACGGTATGGAGGCTTTTTTGCAGCTAAAGGAAAGTTCTGATGATCTTAATACCTTTAAACTAGGCCACATGGCTGCAGGTTTTGATTTAACCAACGAAGACGGTCGTATCGCCTATGCGAAGGCTGCATGCAGCTTTATAGGCAAACTGGAACCTGTAGAGCAGACGAAACATCTTGAGCATCTAGGCGACGTAACAGGGATACCTTTGGAAAGCCTGAAAGCACAGTGCAGCCTGCACGAAAGCCCCAAAAAGAATAACCCTGGCAGAAAACGGAATAATAGAGATGAAAAAGTCGCGAAGGAACTAACTGAGCACGAAAGGATTGAGAAAACGTTGCTTGCTTGCATGCTTTCGGGCAAGGATGCGTTTTATGCAATACAGTGCAGTCCTTTCTATAGTAGGTTCAATATATTTGGCAGCGGCCCATACGCTAAGTGTATCCATATGCTTGCGGAAGCATATTCTGTATCCTGCGAACCGGATGTTAAAAAACTAATATCATCCATGGACGCTGTGGATGCCGAACTTGTCATTATGGCTTATGAGGAACACTCCGCTATATCCGATCCTCTAGCTACAGGTACACAATGCCTAAAAAGACTTGCGTTAAAGGAAGTGGAAAGCAAAGCTTACGAAACGGCGCAGGCGCTGAAAGCAGAAAAGGACTCGAAAGTTCAGGCAGAACTTAAGTCAAAGCTTCAAGAGCTTTTTAGATATATAAACGATATTAAAAAACCGTGAAAAGGAGCGGAATGATGGAAAATATTGGCAGCCGTGCCACAAGGGTTGATGAGCTTATTGAAAAGGGTAAAGCAAAGGGGGTTTTAACCTATAAGGAGGTTATGGACACCCTTGAAGAACTCGAACTTGACCCTGAACAGATAGAGCGCATATACGACCGATTCGAAGCGGCCAATATTGACGTTGTAGAAGAAACCAGCGCCGCTGATGAGATCGTTGAGGACATTGAGGAAATAGAAACTGAAATCGTAGCGGCGGAAGGAATAAGCATAGATGATCCGGTTCGTATGTACCTTAAGGAAATTGGCAAGGTTCCGCTATTAACCGCAGCTGAGGAGATTTCAATAGCTAAGCGCATGGCAGATGGGGATGAGGAAGCGCGAAAAGAGCTTATTGATGCAAATCTAAGGCTTGTGGTAAGCGTAGCCAAAAAATACGTTGGTAAAGGCCTGTTGTTTTTAGATCTTATTCAAGAAGGTAACCTTGGTCTGATAAAGGCCGTAGAAAAGTTTGATTATCGAAAGGGTTATAAATTCTCCACATATGCTACATGGTGGATACGACAGGCTATTACACGGGCAATAGCTGATCAGGCGCGTACCATACGAATACCAGTCCATATGGTTGAAACAATAAACAAGCTCATACGCTGTCAACGGCAGCTGATACAGGAGCTTGGGAGAGAACCCAGACCTGAGGAAATAGCCAAGGAGATGGACATTACTGTTGAAAAAGTCCGTGAGATAAAAAAGATCGCGCAGGAGCCGGTGTCTCTGGAAACGCCAATCGGCGAGGAGGAGGACAGCCATCTGGGAGATTTTATACCCGACGAAGACGCGCCGGAACCGGCAACCGTTGCTTCGTTTACCCTGCTTCGTGAGCAGCTCATGGAGGTGCTGGATACGCTCACTCCTCGTGAAGAAATGGTTATACGGCTAAGATTCGGTCTTGACGACGGAAAAACCAGGACGCTTGAAGAGGTTGGACGCGTGTTTAAGGTTACGCGTGAGCGGATACGACAGATTGAGGCCAAAGCGCTCAGAAAGCTACGCCAGCCAAGCCGCAGCAAAAAGCTTAGGGATTTTCTTGAGTAAAAATCAGGTGAAGAACATATAAAACAAGCAGGAGCTAATAAAGGAAGTATTATATCGAACCAACTTAGCGGCTGACTAACAGTTGCAACGAAAGGTGAGAAGCAGATGCTTTTCACCCTTCTTTTTATATTATAGATCGTCTATAAATAAGGGACAGGCGGCATTGTCAATTTCATCGTCCGCAATGCCGAAGGGTTCTGCTGCTCCCCAAGACGGAGGTTATGCTCATTTTCCATGGTAATGGTAATTATCTGGGATTCTAATATAGTTATGTGAATAATTCTATTATCTCCTAATGCGAAGTCTTTCTATCCACCACATCCCGCAAGACTGCACGAGATACACTCATCAGGACTGTATGGGATTTTAAACCCTGCTTCAACGCAACAATAATAAACGAACGCAGCACACCACTTTCGATCGGCTTCTACTATGTTTCATTTTGAAAAAAGAGCTATGATAGGCTGAAGATTTTAATCTTTGTCAGCAATAAAGCAATGAAATGGCAATAATGCTTTTTCTTTTGCTGTTTTGAAAGCATTTCTCTTGTTGCAATTTGCATTTTCACATCTCCTTTTTATAGTTTCGCAAAAGATAAATAACCTTACATAAGCATTTGTGTGTAAAACATTGTTTGTCAGAATAATATACCATACCTGTGTAAGGCACACCACGATAATGCATTAATTAGCTGTGAAAGAGCGAATGTTTTTGCTTAATCATTGGGGAATGGAATAGGATAGCCTGTTCCCATGCTTGCTCCGTGGTTAGTACATCAGAAAGCACCTTTTACCCAAATCGTTCATGGCAGGGGGGCGTTTAGCTCCGGCAGGTTTTCAGGCGCCGCCGCCGCCATCTTATCGAAATAATATGTTATTATGTCCTCAATGGCCGGCGCGCTGGAGCTTCCGGAATAACCTGAGGGAATACAGACGACTATAGCGATATCCGCATTATCCCGTGGCGCGTATGTTACAAACCAAGAGGTGTTTTCAATATCAATGGTATCGTTTCCTACCTGCGCTGTTCCGGTTTTTCCGCTGATTCTGGCCAAATAACCCTTTTCCTGGAATTCCTGGCTGAACTTTTTGCTTGCCGTGCCCCCATCCTCTGGCGAAACGACACCCTTTAATCCCTCTCGTATTGCATTCCAGTACTCGTCCGGTGCGTCAATTTTATCATAAACGCTAGGCCCAATTTCGTTCACTATTTCTCCGCTGCTATCAATGATTTTATCGACAATATGTACGTCGTAAACCATACCTCCATTTGCGAGCGCGGCGACATAGCGCGCTACGGCAACTGGCGTTACAAGCGAAACACCCTGCCCGATACCAGTACGTATGGTCTGGGTAGCTTTCCACTGGATTTCGTTTAGAATCGACATTATCTCCTCTATCCATGGCTGAACCCTTGTTATGCCCTCAGGTATGCCTATGGTTTCGGCGATTATCCGCCTTGCGTCCGCTCCCTTGCCTTCGAGCTTTCCATCCTGAAGTTGCATCAATAGCAGGGCGCACTTCGTTACATCCTCATCGTCCGCCGCTTTGCCGCTCAAGGCTAAATATCCGTACAAGCGATCCTTTAGAACACGGTATACATAGCTTGGCAGGCTAGTTTTCTGGTCACCAAGCGTCATAGATTCTACATCAGTTCTTATTAACGAATTATCAAACAGAACATCCTGACCTCCGACTATGCCGTTGGTCTCGCCGGTAAGCTCTACCCCGGTTAATGATGTAAGACCCAGCCTTTCAGCCCACCTGTTAAGCCGTTCAATTCCAAGCCGGTTAGCTACCTCAAAGAAATAGTAGTTGCAGGAATTCGTGAGCGCCTTAACCAAGTCCTGATCTGCATGGGTTGAAGGATAATCCGTATGGCAGCTAGGCGCATTGCGCTCTATGGGGTCGCCATTATCATCGTATAGGATGTATTTGCCCATATCGCTTATCGTTTCATTAAGTCTCAACTCACCTTCCATAAGCCCAGCAAGTCCCGTGACCATCTTAAAGATTGAGCCTGGAGCCAACTTTGCCGATACGGCTTTATTCCTGAGCGGTGTAGTGTTCTTAGAGGATTCCCCAAACAGGTACTCGTTCTGTTCGTTAGTCAGGCCCTTGATAAACCAGTTGGGGTCGAACCTGGGATTTGACGCCAGAGCCAGAACCTCCCCCGAGTTAACGTCCAATACTACTATGGCGCCGGTTTCCGCAGTTTTAATATCATCATATCTTGAATATTTATCATCCTCGTTTGCCTCAATAAGCCCCCTCTCATACTCGGCCAGTTCTTTAATAAGATCATCAAGCGCCTGTTCCGCAACCCGCTGGAACGGCAGGTCTATCGTGAGCATTACGTCATCGCCGTCCGTGGCAGGCGTTGATGACATTTCCCTTACTATAGCCTTATTTTTATTTACTTCCAGCACTTTGCTGCCCTGATGTTCTGTCGTAGCGGCCGTCAGATACTCCTCCATTGTACTCTCCACGCCGGCCACTCCTATATAATCGCTGTACGTATAGCCCTTTTCCAGCATCTCTTCAGTAACGGTACGTTGCATGTACCCAACTATGTGGGACGCCGTTTCCCCATATGGGTATATTCTGGTGGTACTCTGAGATGTCCGAAGGCCCGGCAATTGGTCCTTCATTGTTTCAATTTCAGCCACAACCTCCATGCTTACGTCGTAAGCTATTGTTATTGGTTCGTAAGCCTTGTAATTGTTAAGGTTGACTTCCTGACGTATTGATATGATCTTCACTGCGTCCTCAAACGGCATCTCTTCAGGTATATACCATGCCGAACGCAGATCCAGATAAGCGTCTTCAGCCTTTTTCCATGTACCCATATCGTCCTGGTCAGCTATTCTGAAACCCATGGCGTCACAGAAATTTTTATAGCGTGCCTTTATCGCTGCCTCGCTTGTCACACCCCAATCATAATACAGGCTTCCATCCTCATTTTCCTGTATATAGGATGTATTTATTATAGTTCCACCAGCCTCTTCTATTATAGCTATTGCTTTAATAAGGGCTTCTGTATAAATGGCGCTGTCATAATCGGTGCGTTTGTTACCATCTCGCAGGAATTCGACATTATAGCAGTTTTCACTATATGCCAGCACTATTCCATTTCTGTCCATTATGCTGCCCCTTGTACCCTTTACGGCAATGCTGGCTGTGCTCTCCTCAGACGCCTGCTGCGCCATGCTTTCTCCTTCACCAAGGGTAAGCACACCTAGCTGAAATATTAAAGCGCACATCATTGCAAGCATTACTAATGCAATTACCAAAAATCGCGGAACCAACTGTCTTTTCATTTATCTAACACCTCTTCGTTCTTTAACCTCGGAAACTATCGATTTATGCTTGCCTATAAGTATACGCTTCATTATAATGTGTATTAGTATGCATATTCCTCCTGTAAGCAGGCAACACGGAAGAATATAGGCTGCAAGCATTAATCCATAATTAAATCTAGCGCCTGCAAGCAAAGCTGCTAAACATAAAACATGTTCTTTAAAAAATGTACTGATAACCGCTGTAATGGCAGGTATTATAACGTTGTCAGCGTAAAACTTTTTATAAAACACTCCTCCTGCAATTCCAGCAGCGATATACGCAATAGCGCTCAGGCCAACTATCTTGTTAAAAAATACATCCATCATAATTCCAACGCCAAGCCCTATAATGGAGGCCGGCAGGCCGCCCAATAACACCCCTATTGAAACTATTAGCGCCAATATAGCGTCTGGACGGATGCCCAATATATTTATGTTTGTAAAAAAGGCTGCATTTAAATATGAACACACAATTATGCTTACAGCCATTGCCAAGGCATATCTTTTCAATGGTTATTCCTCCCCAGATGCATCTATCAGCACCATAACTTCCTCAAGATGAAGGAAGTCTACCGAGGGTTCAATGATGGCATTGCGCATTTCCGAATCATCCGTTCTTCGTATTACCTCAGTAACAATCCCTACCGATATGGCTTTGGGATAAGGTCCGCCTCCAAGGCCGCTTGTCACTATTTTATCGCCCGGGACCAAATCGCTTCCGGACGGCAGATATGACAGCTCCAAGTTATATCCGTCGCCTCCTAGTGCAATCGACCCTTTGGCTATTCCATTATCCCTGGTGCGCTCTACCATAACGCTTACGTTCATGCTTCCGTCAATTATGGATGTTACCTTGCACCATGTCGCGCCTACATCCGTTACTTTACCCACCAGTCCATATGCGTTAACCACCGGCATACCTTCCTCAATTCCATGATTGCGCCCCGCATTGATTGTCATGGTGTCAAACCAGGCGCTCTGGCTTTTTCCTATTACCTGTGCTGTGACATATTGAGAATCCCCATATGAATCGATAAAGTTTAAAAGCTCCTTTAGTCTTTCGTTCTCCTCTTTTACAGTCTCATATTCAGATAAAATCTGTTGCAGCTGAGCCAACTGGGTCTTTAGCTGCTGATTTTCAATATCAGCGTCCGTTGTGTTAAAAAGGTTCTGAAAAAAATTCATCACTGCATCCGACGCCTTATATGAAAACGTCTGAATGGGTTGAAAAATGGATCCCGCAGTGCTTTCAATCCAGGTAAGAGTTCTTTCCCCTGAAGTAGCAAGCGCTATAACGCATAAAAGTACTACCGCTATTATCGTAATCAGAGCGGGTTTATTTTCAAGCAATTTTTTCATAAGCAACTGCCCTTTCAGGTTCCGTTTATTCGGTTAATTATAACCTTAATACAAGCTTTAGGCAAGAACGCAAGACAAAACGTCACAAAATGTTTATCTATAATCAAAAAAATCCCAAGCCATTTATTATTTAATTAATATAGATTGAATTTAATATGATTAATTTAGCAATCTAATTTGTATTTTTAATCAAATATTAAAGAAACCTCCGAATATAATTATCCATTTACAGCCTTCACCGCATAATTAATAACCTCGTTTCGGGCAAATTCTATATCAACGCTGCTAAACGCTCCATTCTCATATAGAATCCTGCCCCGCACCATTGTAAGGCAAACATCAGCTCCCCTGCCGCTGTAAACAACAGCCGATAGATTCAAATGCCTCGTATCCAATAAAATTATATCCGCATCGTATCCCTCAGCTATTGACCCTATTTGCCCTGCCCTGCCCTGTGCTGCAGCCGCGTTTACCGTTGCAAGCTTTAGCGCCTGGTACGCTGTCATGGCGGACGGATCTTTTGAGACGCCCTTTGCAAGCAGCGCGGCAAGCTTTATTTCCTCAAACAAGTCGTGTGAGTTATTGGAGCAGCACCCGTCTGTACCAAGTGAAACATTGACGCCCCTTGAAATCATGGATCTTATATCCGCTATCCCGCTGGCAAGCTTTAAATTCGACACAGGGCAATGGGACACTGAAACGCCCTTTTGCGCCATTAAATCCATATCATCCGGCTCAATATATACACAGTGCGCCGCCAAAACCGGCGTGTCAAACACGCCCTCATCCGAAAAAACCTGCGCCGGTGTTTTTCCATAGCGCCTCTTACACTTCTCATGTTCAGATAAAGTTTCAGACAGGTGCAGATGGGTTATCAACCCATATTCTTCAGCGATTGCATGAATGAGTCTCCATACGTCCGGAAATGAGGTATACTCGGCGTGAATTGAAACGTCCGCGCGTATCCTGCCGTCGCCGGAACCATGCCAGCACCTTATAAGTTCAATGGTTTCAACGATGCTTCGATCTTTATTGTAGTCAAAGCCATTTGGGTCTATCGCAACAACCGCATTGCTTAGCGACACCCTGATTCCCAGCTCCAATGCCAGCTTCGCTACAGCGGGCTGAAAAAAATACATGTCGCTTATGGATGTCGTTCCGTTTCTCAGCATCTCGGCTGCTCCCAGCCTGAATCCGGCCAGAACAGACCTTTCGTCCAGCTTTGCCTCAACCGGCAATACTTTATTATATAGCCATTCGTCAAGCTTATAATCGTCAGCGTACCCCCTCATCACGCACATGGCGGTGTGCGCGTGCGTATTTATCAATCCGGGCATCAAAATCCGTTCTTTACAGTCTATAATTCTATTAACTGAAACAGCCGGCCGGCCGTTTCCGACATATGCAATTTTTCCATTGCTAACGCCTACGTAGCCATCAAAAATTGTAGGATGTTTATCATCCATTGTAATTATATTCGCGTTTGAAAACAGGATATCCAAGCTGTCAATCATACTCTTTCCCCATCAATAAATTCTTATCTTAAGCTCAATGCGCCATATAGAAACGCAGTTAATGAATACAGCTCCGCACTAGGTATAACTTAGGCAAGTACAATAATGGCGCTTGAGAATCATCCGTTGCCGGTTGATACGTTTATGTCCTTGCCATCAAGCATTACACGAACAGTGCCGTCAATATCGGTTCTATAGAGCTTGATTTCTAAGCGTTCAAGCAAATCTACGGTCTCTTGATGGGGATGGCCATATTTATTTTCCTTACCCATCATTCCTACCGCTATTTGGGGCGATACTGCATTTAAAAACGCCTCTCCGGAGGAAGTTGACGAACCGTGATGGCCCAGCTTCAATACGTCCGCCTTAAAAAGTGAAGCTGGCAACCTTGACATAGCTATATTTTCAGCACCGCTTTCAGCATCACCTGTAAACAGTATGGAGGTATCCCCGTATTTTACCCTGATCATTATGCTTTCATCATTCAGGTCTTTATAATCAGCATCCTCAAAGGGAGATAATATTCTGACCTCAACATCGGGATCCCATTCAATAAACGACTCCGCCCCCGCAGCCGCCTGATACACCGTGACGTCATTATCCTCCAAAGTATCCAGCATTCTTTCAAACGTGACTGTGGTATGTACGGCGTCGGTCATATAAAAGGCGCCTATAGAGTATTCCTGAATTATATCTTGCATACCGCCAATGTGGTCGCTGTGCGGATGGGTAGCAATCACCACATCTAAAGCACCTATGTCCTGGTCAGTCAAAAATCCATTTATATCATCATAATATTTGCCCTCTCCGCTGTCAATCAGCATGGTTTTGCCTGAGGGCGATTCCAAAAATATGCAATCCCCCTGGCCTACGTCAATAAACCATGCAAAAAGCATGCCGTCATTCACGGGCGTATGTTTCAACCCGTTAGTTGGATTGTCAAAGCCTTCCTGTCCCGTTCTATCCGGGTGTGCGTCAATCTGCACTATTAAACCACAGGCCATAAGCCACGGCATCATAAAGATGAACACTAAAATTAAAACAATAAAACGAACTAACACAAGCCTGGAACTATCCGAACTATTTGGCATAGCCTACCCTCTTATATAAAGAATACTGGAATATTATACAACACTTATATTAAAAAGGAAACCCCAAAAGGACGTGAGGCAGGAAACCATAACCTCAAACGGCTATCTTAAGCATCTTTTATGCCATCGCCGTTGGCAATACCACTCTGGATGTACCTGCCTCCTCATTCCCGCATCTGCCGCAAAACGTGGCTCTTTTTGAGGTCCTCGAGTCTGAAGCGTGCAAATAAGCGCGGAGCGGAAAGCCATAGCGTCCCTATGGCAGGCTTCGCATCAATGCTATCGGCAACACTATCCGCTTTATGCCGATTCTTTCCTGTCTCAGTTTCCCTTAGGGTAAGTTTGCATCAAATATGATTAGAACCGCTCACTTATGATATAATGATGATACCAGCTGTTTTGAAAGGAATGCTATATATATGCGCAAGCGCTTATTTAAAACACTTTTATTGATGTTTATATTGGCGTTCATATCAGCCTGCTCGCCTGACGGCGGCCAGGAAGGCAATATGGGCGATCAAGAGGATAATCCTTTGATAAATGATATGTCAACTCCACTTAAGGGCGGCTCGGATGATATTGAGAGAGCTAACCTGGCCTCCGTAAATATAAGCTCCGATGGCTCAACCACTAAAATTGATCTCAGCTTTAATGAGGGAAGCAGGGTTTCCGGAGATATGGTTGAGGAAAAAGCGGATGGTGTGCCTTCATACACGGTTGTCGGCCTAGACGATCCTCAACGTATAATTATTGAGCTTCCTGGGGTGGAACACTGGGATTATGAATTTAATACGCCCTTCTACGAAGCTGAAGGCGTGTTTGGATTATTCAGGGTACCCATGGAAAAGGGGTGCGCACTGTACATTCAGCTTTCAGGTGAATCGAAATTCTCCGTCGTATCATATGGCAACAATATTGAGATCAGCTTGAAAGCCGCGGATAACCGATCCGAAGGCCAGGAAACCAGCGCGCCTGAAAAGAACAATAACGTTGAAATAATTGGCGCTGAAGATGGACAGAAGTATTACTGCGTTGCCGATGCATATCACGACTATCTTGAAGGCTCTATTATAATGAATGGTATGACGCCAATTCTCTCACAGGAGCGCAGCAATATCCTGCTTATATCCAATGGATTTGTTTTTGAGACTGAAGCCGAGCAATTCAAAAACAATATACTGATGACAAACCCGTCTTTTTCACCTGAAAAATGGAAAGTCATACCTCTTTTAGAGGGGGAGTTTCCCTCGTACGATCACGATATAGAATATACCGCTATATATGAAAAGGAGGTAATTCGATTAGACGGCATTTCCTCTACCTGCGAAGTGTTTATACCAGACGGCGTATATTTGTGCACGGATGTTCGAAACGGCGATGTGCTTTACTCTCAAAGAAAGTCGTTTGACGAGGGACATGAAACCCATTCATATGAGGAACTATGGCTTATGGACTCGTCCGGTGAAAAAAGGCGCGTGTTAAACTTTGAATTCTATACAATAGAACGCGCCGCTTTTTCATCGAGCGGTCATCTTCTTGCCGTGCTAGAGCGGACTGAGGAAGGTGCAAACCTTTACGCATTTAATACAAATACCTGGGACCTTGCCGCGGACTTGACATCGGAAGGTTTTGGAAGCATGGTAAGCTCGTTTACATGGGATCAACTGGGTACAAAGATTTACGCTACATGCTTAAACGACGGTATAGCGCTTCATGAATATGACTTTAGCGTTCCCTCTTGCGCAAAGAGCCATCTTACGGTTTATAACGAAAACATTGATGAGGGCAACCTAGGATTCCATGATGGAAGGATTTATTTCTCTTATTCTGATATGGACAACGGCACATGGATATACAGCGTTATGCCCAAGGGCGGATCGAGCAC
>URFJ01000045.1 GCA_900547135.1 uncultured Eubacteriales bacterium
TACCGCAATGCATTATCCCATATCAGCGGTATTTGCCAATGAGCTGCCGCTACTCGTGCCGCGTACGCTTTGTACGCTCAAGGTCTCTGGGCTCCATGGACAGCTGACTCCCCTGCTCAAGCCCGGCGACGCCTATGAGACTTTCCGTTCGCTTGCCGCTGCACACCTCGCAAGAACATGTTTCCACATATCGTTCAGGCTCGGTATAGGTTGTGATAACCCCTTCAAAGTTTCTCAGTATAACCTTGCCAGGACTTTGGCTTATGACATAATTCGGCATTACGGGCGTCTTGCCGCCGCCGCCGGGCGCGTCGACGACAAACGTTGGCACAGCATAGCCCGACGTGTGGCCCCTGAGCGCCTCAATTATTTCAATACCCTTTGATACCGGAGTTCTGAAATGTTCAAGCCCCATTGACAGGTCGCATTGGTATATATAATACGGCCTTACCCTGATCCTGACCAGCTCATGCACCAGCTTTTTCATTACATGGACGCAGTCGTTAATTCCAGCAAGCAGCACGCTCTGGTTGCCAAGGGGAATTCCCGCGTCGGCAAGCCTGGCGCACGCGGCAGCGGACTCCTCGGTTATCTCATCAGGATGATTGAAGTGCGTATTTAGCCATATCGGATGATACTTCTTAAGCATGTCGCACAGCTCCCGCGTAATCCTCTGAGGCATTACTACAGGCGTGCGCGAACCGATACGAACTATCTCGACATGCGGTATGGAGCGAAGCTCTGCTATGATGCTTTCAAGCATTTCATCGCTGATCATAAGCGCGTCCCCGCCGGACAACAAAACGTCGCGCACCTCCGGATGATGGCGCACATAGTCGATACATTTTTCAATCTGGCTCATCGGAACCGCACAGTCGTGCTGCCCTGCAAAGCGCCGGCGCGTGCAGTGGCGGCAGTACATTGAGCATTGGTCGGTGATAAGCAGCAAAACGCGGTCCGGATACCGGTGCGTAAGGCCCTGCACCGGCGAATCCGTGTCCTCGTGCAGCGGGTCGAGCAGATCCGCCGTTGACTGATGAAGCTCGGGAGCGGTAGGAACCGCCTGCCGGCGCACAGGGTCGTTGGGGTTTGACGGGTCGATGAGCGAAAGGTAATATGGGGTTATCGCCATTCTCAGCGCGTCAAGACATTTCTTTACGCCGTCCTCTTCTTCGGGCGTAAGCGCAATGTACTTTTTAAGATCGTCAAGCGTTTCAATTCGGTTTTGCACCTGCCACTTCCAGTCGTTCCACTGCTCGTCGGGTATGTCCTGGAATAGGCCGAATCTCCTGCTTTTATTCATAATTAACATTCCTTTCATGTTAGAAGATGATTAGGTGCTCTTTTTAAGAGTAACGCCTAAATTTTTCATAGACGCTTTGCTGCCTAGAAAAAGTCGCAATCGGCGGCCGGTCGCTCGAATTTGGCAGTCATAGCCGGACGCGGCGCCAAGCAGGCGCCTGTGCGTTGCCGGCCAAAACCAGCCGCCGATAGAATCTATTCGGTCTATTGGCCGTTAATCATACGTATTTGGTGTTGAACAGATCCCTTATCGCCTTGCTCTCGCGAAGCTCATGCAGGGTGATTTCGGCGTGATCCTTTGTATAACCGTTGCCAATTATCATATTTACGTCCTTGCCTACTCCCTCGGCGCCCAAGGCAGCCTTTGTAAAGCTTGTAGCCATGGAGAAGAAGTATACGGTTCCGCCGTCCCTTACAGGAAGTATGCAGCTCATCTCCGTGTTCTCTATGTTTACGCAAGATATCGACAAATCGTATTCCCTGCCGGCGTTAGCCGCAAGCGCCTTGTCAAGGACATCTACGGGCGCGGTAGCGGAAGCGACTATGACCTCATGGCACACGCCAAGATCCATAAGCATGCTGATCTGGCTTTCGCGGCGCACCAGGGCGACCACGCGCCCGGTCGGGCCAACACGCTTCATGGCCTCATAGCAACAGAGGATGCCGCTCTTTCCCGCAGCGCCCAATACCAAAACGCTGTCGCCCGGCTTTACAAGCTTAGCCGCCTGAGCGGGTGCTCCGGCTACGTCGAGGGCTGCAAGCGCGAGCGCCTCGCTCATGTCGTCGGGAAGCTTTGCGTAGATCGCGCTTTCAAACAGCACGGCCTTTGCCACAACATCCACGCGGTCGATATCCATATGGATTTCTTTAATTTCCTCAATCTTAAGAGGGGTCATCGATAGGGATACGAGCGAAGCAATTTTGTCGCCCACCTTGAGGTCACGGTCTTTGAGGTCTTCTCCGATGTATGCCACCTTTCCGATGAACATGCCGCCCGAGCCGGTTACGGGATTCTGCATCTTGCCGCGCTCTCCTACTATGGACATGATCATTTCCCCGATCTTTTCGGGATCCTTATTGCAGGCTTCCTCAATCTGGGTAAAGGAAGCCGAGTCAATATTGAGGGATATGACATCGCAGATAATCTCGTTTGAATAATGTTTATCCATGTCGTTGTCGATCTTGTAGGCGGCCTGGGTGAGAACTCCCTCAGGCGAAATAACCCTGTGTATTCCGTATTTATTGCCCTTCATTGCCATGTTTTGTTCCTCCTGCATTTGTCTTTTAATTTATTGGGTCGGACTCAGCGAGCTTTAATATAGCGCGCTTTCGTCCGGCTTTGGCCGTATCTATGCCGTTGGATTCGCTGCCCGCATATATATTAGCTCGTTAGTTTTCCTGGTTTAGACCAAGAATGTCCCTAGCTTCCGCCGGCGTGGCTATATCGCGTCCCAGCTCTCTGGCAAGCCGCACTACCTTTTCTACCAGTTCGCCGTTGCTCTTGGCAAGCACGCCTTTTGATAGGTATACGTTATCTTCAAAGCCTACGCGGACATGGCCGCCAAGCAGTATTGACATCACAGCCATTGGAAACTCCACCCTGCCTACGCCGCTTACGGTGAACGTAGCGTCCTTTGGTATGCTCTCGCGCATGAACAATAGATCGCGCGGTTCGCCGCTGATCCCGCCGTTTACTCCCATTACGAAGTTAAAATGCATGGGCGCATTAATATACCCCTTTTTGCAGAGCCGGTTTGCCATATCGATCATGCCCTTGTCAAACACCTCGATCTCCGGCTTGATTCCGCGGGCGATCATCTTTTCTCCGAATTCCTTTATGGTATTTTCGGTGTTTACAAATATTTCGTCTCCGCCAAAGTTGCAGGTACCGCAGTCGAGCGTAGCCATCTCAGGATTAAGCGTGATCGGCTGAAGCCTCTCATCATTGCTCATACCCACGGCCCCGCCCGTTGAGGGCTGAATTATAACGTCTGGGCATTTAGCGCGTATCGCGTCCATACACTCCTTGAAGCGTGCCGCATCTTGAGTTGGCGTACCGTCGTCGTAACGCACGTGCAGGTGAATAATTGACGCTCCGGCAGCATAGGCGGCGTACGCCTCGTTGGCAATCTCTTGGGCCGTATAGGGAACGGCACCGTTATGCTCCTTGGTAACCTCGGCGCCGCATATGGCGGCGGTGATTATAAGCTTTTCCATTGTGTCATTTCCTCACTTTCTCTGCTTATCCTTGGGTACAACGCAGGTTCCGCTTGCGCGGCACACGACTATCGGCTCATCCAGTACGTCGCAGGCCGACTCGTTTATGTCCGGTCTCGGGGCTATAACCTTTCTGGCCTCGAATACCATCTTGCGGGAACTATTGCCAATATGCACGATTTCACCGACGGCTTCGATATAATCCCCCGCAAATACGGGCGCAAGGAATTCTACCATGTCGTACGCTTTAAACAGTCCCTCGTCGCCGTCGTTGATTATAAGGAGCTCCGTGGCGACATCGCCGAACAGCTGGAGCATCCTGGCTCCGTCCACCAGATTGCCGCCATAATGGGCGTCATGCGCGCTCATGCGCATTCTAATGACAGATTTCATTTATATTACCTCCGATTTGTAGTTTGTAATGTAACTTATTCCGCTTATTATATTAAAATATAAATCAACTGATTATAAAAAGCGCGCAACGGCACATGCAATACAGCACCGATAGCGCACCATCCTTATAGATAAAATAGCTATTGACACATCAAAAAAGCGATGAATCAATAGCCCTCCATCCAAGCCGGACGACAGTCGCAATGCGCTGAGCATTGCGCCCAAGCAAGGGGCAAAGAGCCTCCCCACGCTTTCGGCGATTGCACATTCATATACGTCATTACACGCTCCCATGCTTCCCATCCGTATACTACCTTGCTGTATCGCGCCTCTATTCCCAATATTTAATTATATGTTTATTATACATATTCAACGTTTCCCTGTCAATATGCGCGGATTAAGTTTTAAATTTTCAGGGGTTTCGTGTCATGCCGGTTATCGCCTCCATAACCGCTCCGTCCATTCCAAGCAGCCGGCATATGTTCAGCGCGTCGCGGGGCGCTCCAGACGAATCCTCCACCAAAAACAGGCCGTAATTCATATGACGCTCTATTATTTCCACGCCGCCATTACCAAACGGCCCTATCTCAGCCTTTAACCTGTCCATATCAACGCCCTTCAATCCTACGACCCGGTAATGTGCGGCCGCATAGTTGGCAACATTGTCATAATGCGTCGTCAATACGCTTATGGCGTTCATCTTTCCCAAGTATTTGACGATTCCTTTTACTATCATCGCGCCCTCGTCGGGATTGGTTCCCCTGGCGAACTCGTCAAGGAGCAGGAGTGAAAGCCCCTTGCCCTTTATATCCTCAAGCGCTTCGTTAAACCGTACTATCTCAGCGCCAAAGCTTGAAAGGCCGCGGGAGGTATCCTCAAGATCTTCAGATATCAGATGCATAGCGTCAAACAGCGGAAGCTCCGCGCTTTTGGCAAACACAAACATGGCGCAGTGAGCGCACAGCACGTTCAACGCTATCGTCTTTAACGCTACGCTCTTGCCGCCCATGTTGGCTCCCGTTATCACGGCGGCGCCGCGCTCAAGCGCAATGCTTATCGGGGCAAACCCGCTTCCGCGGGCCTTAAGCGATTCGGCGGTCTGGGGGCTGACCATGCCGTTAAGGCGCATTTTCCCCTCGGTTATAATGGGGCGCTTGGCATTAAGGCGCAGCGCCAGCGCAGCCCTGGCAAGGGTATAATCAAGCCTTGCCAGGTTATCCATGCTCTCAAGGATTGGCCGCTTGTATACGGCAAGTTTTTCGCACAGCCCGTGCCTTATACGGTCCTCTTCCATATCTTCCCGCGCCACTATTTCCGTTCGTTTAAGTCTCAGCGCTTCCCTTGCTTCCACCTCCGTCTCTAAGCGTATTGCGTCTTCAATTTTTCTCTTTTCCGCCCGTATTGACGCCAGCTTCTCCGAAAGCCTTCCGGATATATGGAACGCGGCTATCCTGCCGCCGTCAGGGTCCAAAATATCCAGCGCGCATGTCAGCGGCTCTATGGTGATATCATGAAAACGCGCATGCCGGTTGATTTCCTTAAATTCGGGCGCTATAAGTTCCAGCTGAAGCAGGTACCGTTTCAGCTCAAACAGCTCTACGTCGCCGAGTTCAAGCCTGTCGAGCATTCCTACGGAACGGCGTATATCCTTCAATGCAGCCATGTACCGCCTGAGCATAGAAAAGCGCTTTGGAAACTCCTTGATAGCTTCGACGGCCCGTTCAACGTTATCAAGTTCCGCCTCAAGCTTTTCCTTCTCGCTTGGGGCGTATATCTTAATCCGCCTTATAAGCGCCTCCCCGTATGGCGAGCTTGGCGTAAGCAGGTCAATTATATACTGAAATCCAATATTCTGCCTTTGAGCATGGGATATATCTATCATAATTATATTACATCCTCCATCACGTCTACTACGGGAACGCCCACAGCCTTTTCAACAGCCCGCTTAAAGCTGACGCGGTCAAAATCAGTCCCATAAACGCTAACCGGATTAACCGCCACCATCAGAAGACTGGTTTTTGTAAATACGCGGATGCAGGCTCCCTTTAACATAAGCTTTTGATATGTGTCGCGCTTTATAAGAAGCTTGCTTGCGTCCTCGACCGTCAGTTCGATTCCATCAAGCCTCCGCGTAGCGGTCAAAAGCGGCCTTATAACCGAATCCGTCAATGCGCCCTTAAAAAATATCCCTTTAATTCCACCAAACCTTCTGACAGTCTCGATTAACCCGCCTTCCCCGGAAGCTGGCAGCGACTCCTTCCCATCGGTAATGGTTATCCTTCCCTCCGGAACGCTGTCCCATAGAAGGCTTTTTTCCAGCGTAAGCAGAGAGGCCGCATATCCGGTATCATCGACCACAGCGGCCATGTTCGGAGAATATGACGCGCCCGTACACAGGATGGTGGCCTCGCTGACAGCAGGAGCACAGAGCGACTTTCTGCTTATCGCTCCGTCTATTACCACAATGCCGGCGCCGTGATGGAAAAACATCGTGTTGAGCGTCGAAAGCTGGTCGTTCATGGAAGGCCCGCCAAGCTGCACGGCGCCGTCGCTAAGCGCGCGCCCCAGCACCACCCGTCCCAGCGGCGTAGGTATTCCGGTGACGTCGATTATCTCCATGGTGACGTCGCAGTGCCTGAGAAGCCCCTCTGCCGTGGCTATCAGAGCGCCTTCATTTACATATATCTCAGGCTTATGGGTATTGGTCACAAGGTCTGTGCGCTCGCCGTCGCGCCCTATAGAGGTCAATGCGATGACCCCCTCCTCCTTAAGCCATTCCCTGATCAAGCGGTTCAATACCGTCGTCTTTCCCGCGTTTTTACACATGCCTATGATCGACAGCGTTCTATAGGGCCTTGCAAGCTCAAATAGTTTCATCAATCCTCCTGCCCAGTTTGTTTTAAATACAAGCGTCTCTCATGCCGCATCTTTAAGCCTATTATACACAAGCCAGGCAATGACTCCCACGCATATTCCGGTCGGTACGCTCAAAAGGCCCATAAGCGGGAAATATGCGGCCACCGGCGGGCCTACAACGGCCACGCCTATGATAAGCTGCCCAATGTTGAAGCAAAAGGATCCGGCCACGCTTATGCCGACGGGGGATATCACTCCCTTTTTAAATAACGGATTCAACAGGCTCATAGCGGCGCAGGACGCAAGGCCTCCAGTTAAGCTGTATATAAATCCCGCTGGGGAACCGCCCAGCAGCAACGAGCCGATTGTACACCTGATTATTGTAACAATATAGGCGTCAACAGGCGAATATACGAGCAAAGCGACAAGCGCAAATATATTTGCAAGGCCCAGCTTTACAGGAATCCCCCCGAAAATAGGCGGCATCAAAGATTCAGCGTAGCCAGCCACCAGCGCCATCGAGGTTAAAACCGCCAAAACGGCAATTCTCCTTACCCCGCCCCTCATCCGGTGACGCCATCCACATCCGGCTCGTTCTCTATTACTATTAAAACCTCGTTTGGTACGCAGACAACCGGCCTGCCAGGCTGGGCGTTCCCCATATGCACACAGGTTTGGTCCACACAGTCCGAAAGCTGCATAAATGCCTGTCCATGGTTTATTTCAATGGTGTTATGTCCGTCGGGCGTAATGATGACAGCATCACTATTGACGCTCCCCCTGTATATCTCGACTCCTTGGCTGGTTATGGCGACCATACCGCCACCGTTTCCCGAAAACAACAGCAGGGACGCCAGCGACGCGGCGCACACAGTTCCAATCAACACGAAGTCGAGCGGCCTCAGCTTATTTATCCGTGAAGCCATATTGTTTCACCGTCCTTCGTTACTATAAACGCCGATACCCCTAGCCGTTTTACAAGTTCTTGCGCCTTATCAACGCCCATGACAAACGCGGCCGTAGCCGCCGCGTCGGCCAGGGCGGAATCCTCGGAGATCACCGTTATGCTGATTATGCCGCTGTCAGCTGGCTTCAAAGTATCGGGATCTAGGATATGATGGTATCTAACGCCCTCGCGCATAAAGCAGCGCTGATAATCGCCCGAAGTTACCGCGCTTTTATCCGTAAGTTCAAGAACCTCAATATAGCCGTTACCCCGGGGATTTTGCACCCCGATACGCCACGGCCCGTTATCAGGCCGGCTTCCAACCGCGTAAACGTTACCCCCGAGGTTTATTACACCATTGCAGCCCGCTTCATTGTATATTTTTTTTAGTTCGTTTGCAGCATATCCCTTTGCAATGCCGCCAAGGTCCACCATCTGCCCGTCCCTCAGCCTTGCGCTGCTGTTTTCAGCGTCAAGCTCAACGCCGCTATAGTCAACAAACGGGACAAGCTGACGCAGCTCTCCGTCATCGGGGAGCTTCTCACCGCTCATGCCATCCCATGCCTCGACAGCAATGAATATGGTGGGATCAAACGCGCCGTCCGTAGCATTAGCAAGCGTTACGCTCAATTCAAGTAAATAGAATGAATCCTCATCCAGCTGGGTCCACTCTCCATGGGCGGCATTAAGCCTATATATCGGCCCATCCATGTACGGCGACAGACTTCTCTCTAAAGCGGCAAGCCTGTCTTTACAGCGCAGGAGCATCTCGTCCGCTCCTTTGCCGTTGGCCGAAAGCTCGACATATGTGTTCATGCTAAAGCCAGTGTAGGTTTCCATCCTGGTATAACAGCCCGCCATTGGAAGCGCCGCCAGGATGACCAATAGGGCGGACAGCAGGCAAACCAGCCGCTTCATTTGCTTTCACCCATGCCGTCCGCTCCGGTTATGAACCTATACATATCCTTCATATTCAAAAACGCGGCGTTAACCTCGTTAAAAAGCTCCGGCTCCATGGTGTTAAGCAGTTTATCGCTTGAAAAATGCCATCCAATGCTTCTGAGGTTGAGGTATTCCTTTATATTGTCCGGAGCGTCGGGATGCCTGTCCCGTTTATAACTCTCGCCTTCAAAGCCAAACATCGACAGCTTAGCGCTGTCCTTAAGCTTTAAAAACAGGGCGGGCCTGGCAATAAGCCTTTTCCTGAACTCCCCCATAATTGCGGGGTTTGGGGAGTACATGCCCATTCCGTATCCATATGATGTCGGCGTTATCTCAAAATATACCGCGAAATTCTCGCTTACACGCGTAGCGTGATGCTTAAAGCAAAGCCAGGCGTGGTCTCGGTAGGGCGACTTATCCTTTGAATAGCGTGTATCACGCCTTATTCTGGATACAATGCTGGCTATACGCGGATTGAACGCCGGATCAACCTCAAGGGCAGAGGGAAGAAGCGCGGCCGCAAGCGCGTACATAGGTTCCTTTACACAGCGGACATACCTGGCGCGGTTCTCTTCAAACCATATGGAATTGTTGTTCCATGCGATTTCGGTAAGAAAATCATAGGTTTCGGGTGAAAACCCTCTGAATATGCCCATGTGGGTGCCTCCTTATATACGTATATTGGTATTGTATTGCCTGTGCGTCCGATCAGTCAAGCTTTTTAACCTTCGTGTCAATACCATATTTATCTATTTGAAAAAATTACCAATCGACTGTATGCATCTATGATTTAGATTCGGCGCAAGCTATGTTTATCATTGAAAAGGAGAGGGATTATGGATACACTTTCGCTTATTATCTTAATCATAGGCGCACTTAACTGGGGACTTATCGGACTGTTCCAGTTCGACGTAATTGCCGCTATATTCGGAGGAATGAGCGCGGTGGTTTCTAGGGTATTGTATACAATAGTCGGTCTTGCAGGCCTATGGGGCATATCGCTGCTATTTAGGCGCGACGGCATAAAGCACCGCGAAAGACATGACGTCGAATAGGCGGCTGCGCTTTTAATCCGTTTGAACTTTTTGTTCAAACGGATTTTTTATTGACTTCAAGCGTATAGATATATTGATCTGGTATTGGCGCGCGCCTGCCTAACGGTGGCTTCAACAGCGCGTCCAAAAACATGCACATACACGGAGGCTAAATGTATACTAGAAGATTGGAAAGAGGGACCACAAGCGCCCCGAAAAAACTGATACGCATAAGGCTGATCGTAGCCGGCATAATCATTTTGTGCGCGGGGCTTTTAATTGTGCAGACTCTTACGCTGGAGCACGACATTCAAACCGGCGGGTTTCTTAGTGTGCAGATGCCTTTTTTGTATGCAATGATTCCCGATCTTGAAAGCGGAGAGGGTTTTCCTAATTCCAATGGAATGAGCAGCAATAACGAAAACATGGTTCCCAATGTCGATATAGACGATGAAGTCGATCAGGATATTCGCTTCGAGTTATTGAACGCCCCTGAATTTAATAATATGGACTTGTCCGGATCAGAACCCAAAATTTTAATATACCATACTCATACAACGGAGGCGTATACGCCTACGAGCAAGTACCAATACAAAGAAACCACCAAATGGAGAACAAACGATCAGACGCGAAGCGTGGTAGCGGTTGGCGAGGAGCTCGCGCGCACACTCAGGGAGGATTACGGCTTTTCCGTTATTCATGATACAACAGACCATGAGCCGCCTAAGCTGGCAACGTCATATTCCCGATCTGTACAGACAATGATGAAATACAGGGATGAGTATCCTTCTATATCGCTATATATAGACCTGCACCGCGACGCTTATAATACTAAGAGCAACTCTAATAATACGGACTATGCGGTAATTGACGGTGAACGCGTTGCCAGACTGATGTTCGTTGTGGGTACAGGCGAGGGGGCTACAGGCCAAGGCTTCGGAGAAATGCCTGATTTCAGCTCCAACTACGCGCTTGCTAAGAGAATAACAGACAGGCTAGCCGAGTTTAACGACAGGCTGGTACGCAATATCCGCGTTAAGACGGGACGGTACAACCAGCATATATCCAACCAGTGCCTCCTGGTCGAGGTGGGCCATAACGCCAATTCGCTTGAGGAAGCCCTGGCCTCAGTTAAATACTTAGCCGCGGCAATAGCCGAATCAGCAGGAGAAAAACCCGATATTCTAACTTTAACTCCATAATGCCGCCTTGCGGACGTTCGCGCAATATCCGCAATTAGCTCTGTTTTTAAAACATATTGCTTTTCCGGGGGCCTATCATCGTGCCATTATATTGGTAAGCCTTCAAAGATATAAGTATAAGACTTTAGTTCTTAAGAATCGGCAGCTATATGGAAAACATTTTGTAATTAATGTTTTAAACATTTCATGGGTTGTTAATAGAATATTCAAAATAAAATTTCCCGATACGCTTGAAGTAATATAATGATTTGTTATAATGAAATATAGTCCATGATGTCGTTTATGCGCTGTTAAGCGCGTCATGCTGCTTATGAAGAAGGAGGCTCATCAAGCTATGATATGTAAAAAATGTGGCACGTTCAACGAAAATTATCTCGAATATTGCAAGAACTGTGCCTCTGAATTAATACCTGAAGGCGACGAAGCAAGGCCTGAAGCGCCGTCCGCGTCCACGGGACATGCCAAGCCCACATGGGGATTTGTACGCTCCCCCGGATGGCCCAATCCCGACCTTTCAGCGGATAATGTCAATGAGGAGGATATACCGAAGGGTTATTCGCCCAGAAGGTTTGATCCCAAACCCATTAACGACGATTACGTACCTGTAAATCGCCCAGCGCCCTCGCCTGAACCCGAGGAAATGTATGATTATGACTATAAGGACGATATTGAGCCGTTTGACGATGAGGATCCTGATAAAACAATGGTGATACCCGTAAGAAGAGGTTCTCAGAGGGGCGCTTCAGCCAGAGCTGAAAGTAACAGGATTCCAAATAAGGAAAGCCGCCGCCCTGATCAGCAGCAGGATCGCAATCAGATCAGATACGCCGATCCCCTGGACGAGGATTACTTCTATGACGGCGATGATGACGACGATAATGACGATTACAAGCCGCGCGGCAAGCGAAGGGGACTGGCCGTTGTTCTGGCGGTTATCGGAGTGGTTTTCGTAACGCTTATAGTTATAGGCGTCATATCCATTGGTTCAAACTATGGCTCTTTTGGCAATTTCACGGCGCATGTATTCGGAGGCAACCCGTTGATGAGATCCTCAACGCTAGCTACGGGAACAGACCCTAACGGCAAGCCCATTTATACCGTAACAATTTACGCGCCAAGCGGAAGCAAAGTCCGTTTTAAGTATGGATCTGACGAGCGCGAGGATCAGATAGACAGCAGCAACAGCATATCATATAACGTAGCCAAAGAGGTCTGGTATCCGACTCAGCCTGTGGACGAGTCGCCGGTTATGATTGAGCCGGACTTCACGCTCATAATGGAATCGGGCGAGGAATTTAAAATAGATAAGTATGTTACCACTGACGAATCGATCATAAATGTGGTAAAACCCGATGCTACCGATAAGGAACGCAAGAACGGAATTGAAATAACAGCTGTTCCGATTGAAGTGCCTACAATTTCACTTGCGCTGACCTCGCCTGATACGGCTACAATGACCTCCGCCTCAAAGAGCGTTCTTATCGAAGGTACCGTGAACGATACGTCGGCGGCAGTGTATATAAACGGCCAGCTTACAACGGTGGATGATACCGGAAAGTTTTCGTATACATACGAGCTTCCCGGGGCCGGCATCCATGAAATAACCGTTGAAGCGCAGAAGGCGGGATGCAGAACCGGAAGGGCGACCGTTAGCGTTGATTACAGCGTCGCCAATTCCGAACTGAAGCTTGACAGCGGCGTAAGTCTCCGCACAAACGGTGAAACGATAACTATAAAGGGTACGGTGGACCCTGGTTCGCAGATAGAGGTAAGCGGCGATGGAGTTGAGCTTACATCCCCAGCAACCGTTGATGAAAACGGCGCCTTCACCTTTACCGCAAAGCTTTCAAGTGTTGGATACTACAACGCTGTTGTAACTGTAACCAACAACGGAACCTCCTCTACGGCATCGCTGCACCTTGAGCGCGCGCCCGCAAGCTCTTCCGAATATAAGGCAGGCGCGTTCGCGCTGGATTACGACCGTCTTGTATCCTCACCGAACCACGACCAGAGCTATGCAATAAACGGTAAAGTTACCGAGGTCATTCAGTCTGAGGGCTATACGATTGCTAAGTTGACCCTTGCAGATGGAAAAGAGCTTTACTTTGAATACCATAACAGCTATGAGGGGGCCGCGACCATTTCCGCTGGAGACAATATTACCTATACAATAACCGGATTCCCCAATGGGCTGTATGGCGATACGAATATCCCTTACATATACGTATGGTTTGTATGGAAAACCGCAGCATAAAATATCATGACCTTTGAAGGCGGCGGAGCCCTTTGGGTCCGCCGCTGTAATATCAAATAGTTAATGGAGATATTTATAATGAAAATCTGGGGCAGGAT
>URFJ01000046.1 GCA_900547135.1 uncultured Eubacteriales bacterium
TCCTCCGGTTCCCGCTCCCATCCCCTTCTGCCCTAGCATCGAGCTTAGAATGGACATGGGGTTGCCCTGACCTTGCCCCATCATAGGAGTGCTGGGAACATTGGGTACTCCTGCTCCTGCCGATGATTTTGCCGCCTCGGGTTCAGACCTTGGACTTGAAGGATTGAGCCGCACTCCCATTGACTCGGCTATTTTCATCCTCTCCGCTGGCGCTACAAAGGGCTCCATTGAGTTTAGGAACCGTTTCAGCTGCTCCACGCCTTGTTCTGAACGTATCCTTCTTGCCATCAAAAGAGCAGGCGATGCTTCTTCGATGATATCCGGTTTGACTGGCATAGGTTTTGAAGCCGGTACGCTGTTAGGTGCCATCCTCTGCATTGTAGTCTCCTGTCCGTGCTTAGCACGATGTTATGCTTTATTATATGCGGCATTTTTTGATAAGTTCGCACAGCATGGATATCCGCGTGCATATTATTGTCAAAGAGGTGATTTTATGAAACGCAGTCTTAAGAACATGGGTAATAATGATCCCGTTACACAGCAGCATGGCACTGGAAATCAGGACACTCAGGACATTACCGATGTAATCAACCGCTATTCTGACAACTCGCCAGACGAGCTGTTAGGCGAGCTGATGAACGCAAAGCAGGCTGGGCAAATCAACGACGCCGATATGCAAAATTTTTTGAATACGGTTTCCCCCATGCTGTCCAGTCAGCAGCTTGCAAAGCTCAATGAGGTAATACAGCAGCTGTATCAGGGGCAATAATCCCTCAGCTTTAGCTAATAATAGCCCGGTAATCCGGAATATAGCCGTCGCTTCCAGCATAAGCATATCCCAAAAGGGACAGGGAGCGTATGATATATGAGAGGCACAAGACCCTCCAATGAATCCGGCTGTAGCATAATACCCCAGCTGATAAAAGCTGGCCTTATAGCCTCTGTGCTGAGCATAGCGCTGATAGTACTTTTTGCTGTCGCGCTGCAGCAATCGTGGCTGGGCGACGACAGCATAGCGGTGGCAACATCGGTTATAAAGGTCCTGGGCGCCGCGCTTGCTTCGTTCATAATAACAAGAAAGTGCAAAAACCGCGCATGGGTGTACGGGGCGCTCGCCGGCATTGTCTATGCCCTGATGGCCTTCGCAATCTTCTCAGCGCTGTCGGGCACATTTTCCATAACCCTGGCGCTGCTGTGCGATATGGCAATTGGCGCTCTGTCCGGAATGCTTACGGCCATGATAATAAAGGCGTTGATGGGATAACTGGAGCCGCGTTACACTAGGATACCCGCTGCAATAACAAAAGGAGCTGAGCGCGCCTCAGCCCCTTTTTTGCTTTATTCATTCCTCATCTTCCTCTTCGGGAAGCACCGCGTTATGATAGACCTCCTGAACGTCGTCATTGTCTTCAAGTCTTTCAAGCAGGCGCTCCACCTTCTGAACCATTTCAGGATCTGAGGATATGTCAACCGTGTTTTGGGGTATCATGCTCAACTCAGCCGAAAGGAATCCATACCCGGCGGACTCGAGGGCCTCCCGCACCGCTGAAAAATCTGACACCGAAGTATATACCTCGTATACATCATCCTGCGGTATAAAGTCCTCCGCTCCAGCGTCAAGCGCGGCCATCATAAGCTCATCCTCATCTATTGACGCGCTTCTTTCGATTATCATCACCCCACGCTTATCAAACATCCAGCCTACGCACCCCGACGAACCCATGGAGCCGCCGTTTTTATCAAATATATGGCGTACATCCGCTGCTGTGCGGTTCCTATTGTCAGTAACCACCTCTACGATTACAGCCGTTCCTCCTGGTCCATAACCCTCGTAGGTTATCTCCTCGTAATTCACGCTGCCAAGCTCGCCCGCCGCCTTCTTAATAGAACGGGAAATATTGTCGTTTGGCATATTGCTTGCTTTCGCCTTTGCAATTACATCCCTAAGCTTGGAGTTGTTTGACGGGTCTGAACCGCCTTCTTTGACCGCAATGGCAATCTCACGACCGATTTTTGTAAAAATTTTACCGCGCTGAGCATCAGTCTTTTCCTTTTTATTTTTAATATTTGCCCACTTAGAATGACCCGACATTATGCTACCTCCTAATTATATAGCTATAAAGCGCCGTTAACGCCTAATAATTATATACCACATTATTAATTTACACAACAATAAGTTTAAGCGGCAAGTTATTAAGCTGCGAGAACTGGCTCATCCAACTCTACCCTTATGGCTTGTCGACTGGAAGCAATTCCAACTCCTCAAGCTTTGCCCTCACCGACTGAAAATCTTCCCATGACGCCCTCTTTTTTGCCGGATCCCTGAGAAGCGCCGCCGGATGATAGGTCGGAATTATGTATACACCCTTGCTTTGCTTCCATTCGCCGCGGTCGCGGGTGATCCTTATCTTGGGGTCATATATGTATTTCGACGCTACCGCACCCAAGCACACTATGACCTTGGGCTTTACAAGCGCAACCTGGGCCCTCAAGTATGGCAAACAGGCCGCCGCCTCGTCGTCGTTCGGATTCCGGTTGCTCGGAGGACGGCACTTGACAATATTCGAAATGTACGCATTATCCCTGCTAAGGCCTATAGCTTCAAGCATTTTGTCAAGCAGCTTGCCAGCAGCGCCAACAAACGGAATCCCCTGCAGGTCCTCATCACGGCCTGGCCCTTCGCCGATGAACATTATCGGAGCTCTGGGGTTTCCGTCGCCTATCACCACATTGCTTCGTCCTGCGTGCAGACCGCATCTTTTGCATTCCTTCAGGCTTGAATATAAATCAGACCAAGCATACCTCATGCATAGCACCACCATATAAAAGGTAATTGATATTAACGCTATTACACATAATATCATACACAGCCTTGGATTTAAAGCCGTTGATCAAGCTATCCTAAACGTTTTTCCTCATTTCGAATTGATTTCGCGCTATATGGGCTATATAATATAATTGAAGGGGTTTTTATGTACATAACATTTCTATATAATAACAACAGGATTCGTTGAACGCTATGGTTCATGCTTTGGGCCTGATTTTTCAGGCCTGTTTTACCTACAAACCAGTTATATTAAGGAGTGTTAGCCATGAAAATTGAAAACAACATACTCGCGGAAGGATTAAAAAATGTTCTATTCATAAGCGGCGGGGCGTATGGCGGAAAGACGACAATGGCTAAAATGCTTCAACAGAAGTATGGATTTGTCCGTTACCGCGAGGGCGATATGTGGGACGGACACATGGCATATGCGCGGCCAACCTCCCAGCCTGCAATGTGTCACGATAGAAGTCTGGACTGGAGTGGTTTTTATAGCCAGCCTGCCGACAGATATCATCAATGGCTGGACACCATCGTAAGGGAAGAAGCCGAGATGGCAATTATAGATCTAATAAAACTTTCCCATTCACAGCGGGTCGTAGCCGATGTGATGATCCCCCCTGATATGCTTAAGGAAATAGCCGGCTACAGACAGGTCGTGCTCCTGTTTGCCTTTGTTGAGATGAAGCGAGCGCATTACTTTGACAGGGAGGATAAAAGGCCTGTATTCAACCACATAATGTCCATGCCCAATCCAGAAAAAACGCTGGAAAACGTGCTTAATGCCCTGACGTATGAAGGCGAAAAGGAGATACAGGCGTTTTACAGCAGCGGTTTTAAATGCATAATGAGATCCCCCGACAGGTCAGTTGGTGAAACGTTCAATGAAATTGAGCGGCATTTCGGGCTATTGAGCTAAAAACTCCGGGATAAGGGGAGCCTGTTTTGAACAGGCTCCCCATTCATATGCACCCGCAAATTTAGAATACTTATATTATACGTAAATCCTCAGCATCGAATTCATCTCGTAATGGGTAGGCTTATAGTTGCGCTTGACATACCTCGCCTTTTCATCGCTGTTTTTGAGCGGCCCGTCGTTCAGCCAGTCGACGAACGCGTCGCCCTCGAAATCAAGTATCCTGCTCCCCTCCTCGTCAATAATCCAGTAACCATGGTCGTTCTCCGGATTGTATATCCATTTAACAAATTCATCGTTATAATACGAATAATTATCCACTATTAAATCGGGACACTCTATAATATCCATGGTATTGTCCGAGAACAGCAAAAACCGTTTCATTAACATCCCTCCAAAGTTTCTTTAATTATAAACACAGACTAAAAGTTTATCTTCGGCATATTCTTCACCTCTGACGGCAATGGATAATAATCGCGTTTGACAATCCGCGCCTTATCCCTGCCGCCTTTTAGCGGAACCGAGTTAAGCCAGTCAACAAATGTATCCGCGTTAAAGGAAATCCCCAGTTCAGCTTCTTCATCGGAAATTTTATAGCCGCCGGCTTTTTTGCGGCATTCTACCCTCCATGCATCAAATTCCCTCTGATAATGCGCCAGGTTTTCCACAATAGACTCGGGGCACTCGACTATATCGGCGTCATAGCCCCAATAAAGCATAATCCTAGTCATGGATGCTCCCCTCTTTCCTCTTCGTTTATCAACTCTGGACACCTATATATCATGGTGTTAACATCGTACAATAAAAAACGTTAATTACATCCCCCGATGTTTTTATTTATAACCGTAGACTAAAAGTTTATCTTTGGCATATTCTTCACCTCTGACGGCAATGGATAATAATCGCGTTTGACAATCCGCGCCTTATCCTTGCCGCCTTTAAGCGGAACCGCGTTAAGCCAGTCAACAAATGTATCCGCGTTAAAGGAAAGGCCTGACTCTCCTTCACTATCTATAACCCAACAACCATGATTATTGTCCCGATTAGACATCCATGCATCGAATTCCCTCTGGTAATGCGAAAGGTTTTCCGCAATAGACTCGGGGCACTCGACTATATCGGCGTCATAGCCCCAATAAAGCATAATCCTCGTCATGAATGCTCCCTCCCCTCCTTTTCATTTATATCTTTAATCATAGTAACTATGTTTAAGTAGGAATTGCCGCTATACACGCTAATCCCCTCCTGATTAAAAACGAGAATCTGTGATGAAGTATATGAAGTATCTGTGGGTTTATATTCTATCCTGCGGTCAATCCCGCTGGCATATACGCCTTCGTACATGGCCGGATAGTCGGCAATGCTGCTGAAGCGATTGTTATAACTTGCGTATATTCTGATATCGGGATGGTTTAAAACCCACTCCCTTAACTCTTCGCTATAGTATGGCGAACTTAAGCTAAGGCATACATAACCTATCCCATTAACGGCCATCCAGTCCAGCGCTTCTATTATGGCTGACGAGCTTATCATACCGTCCTCATCTGCAGCGCAGTAGTAGTATAGCTTATTATAATAGCATATGTCTCCAAGAAAGTTAAGCATATCATCGCCATGCGTAGGCGCGCCGGCTCTGTTGGCGACATTTCCAGCCAATACTACCTCGTCGCCATAGGTACCGTTAAGCCAAGTATCTATAACTCCAATTACACCATGAAGCTCTGTCCTTTCAGTTATTATAACGTAACTCCGCGTTATAATAACAGCAAGTATTCCTAGTAATAGTATTATGCCAGTACCTATAGTAACAACAAGCTTATATGATTTTTTGTTTTTGGATTGAATGTTCTTTTCCATAAAAACAATCAAACATCGTAGTAGGGCAATCCATACCATGCATGAGCGCCGTTCCTGTTTGCCGTATGATAATGATTAAAAGTAAACTTTTTTGGCTTACGGTGTGCTTCATCATGCGTATAACCTAGGCCTGTATTGCTTACTGCCGATCTTGCGTTTGTGCTATAGAATGTATAAATGTTTTGACCATAAGCTACTCTATTTGTAGCAGACGTTTTTGAAATGCTATTGTATAGTGCCACAAATATCGTGTTGCTGCCCAAATATGCCCTGTAATATTTTGATATATAGGAATTCTCCTTGATCTTTTCGATCACTCTGGGCACAGCGTAATATACTATTCCTCCAATGATGACGGTCAGAAGCAATCCAAGTAGAATCTTCAGAAGCAAAAGCAAACTTATGCCGCCTCCGATAACTATTGACGCTTGGCCTGTGTATACGTCCGGTATTATCTCATCATATGAAGTATATGTTTTTACTTTTGCACCATTTTCATTCCATACTTCAACATTGACCTTTTCTTTGGATAAATCGGATATTTCCAATACGTAGTTTTCTTTGCATTTATTATCATTATTATATGCGTAGGCGCCACAGGTGCCGTCACTATTCAGGGTAAGCTTGCCATCGTGCTCTCCTTTAGCCTCTATGGTTATAGTTCCAATATCCGATATCCTTACTGAAAAATCAATTCCTTCATATGTTACTACTTCATTATAAATATAAGACTTATTGTCGCCCGATAAATCCTCAATTATTTCGGTGGCATTGGTTGACGTTATAAATATTGAGAATGCCAATATTAACGCGATAATTACTATTAGTTTTTTAGCTTTCATTATTTTTCTCCTTTTTAATATATTGCTTACAAGTCTAAAAGACAACGCATCCTATGTCAATACTATTTAGTTATTCTTTGTAATTAATATTTGTTAACACTTATGATATCACTTACTCATACTTAACTCGTAAAAAGAGGCCGGCTCTATATTTGAGCGGCCTCCTACCAACTTCAATTAAATAGCTACATAACCAGGCTTCCTGCCGTGCGCGGGAAGGGAAGGACGTCCCTGATGTTCGTAATTCCGGTTACATACATAACCATGCGCTCAAAGCCAAGGCCATAACCCGCGTGTTCTACCCCGCCATACTTACGAAGCTCAAGATACCAGCCATACGCCTCCTTATTGAGATTAAGCTCATCCATCCTCCGGTTCAGCACATCCAGCCGCTCTTCGCGCTGGCTTCCGCCTATTAGCTCCCCAACGCCAGGAACCAAAAGGTCTACGGCAGCAACCGTCTTTCCATCGTCGTTTAGGCGCATGTAAAACGCCTTTATCTCCTTAGGGTAATTTGTAACGAATACCGGCCTTTTATATACCTGCTCGGTAAGGTAACGCTCATGCTCGGTCTGCAGGTCGCAGCCATAGTAGACCGGATATGCAAATTCCGCCTTGGATTCCTCAAGCAGCTTTACGGCATCCGTATACGTAATTCTGGCGAATGAGGATTCAACGACATTGTTCAGCCTGCTTACAAGCTCTTTATCAACAAAGTTGTTGAAGAACTCGATCTCATCCGGACAGCGCTCCATTACCGTTCGTATTATATATTTGACCATGTCTTCGGCCACATCCATATCGCCGTTCAAGTCGCAAAACGCCATCTCCGGCTCAATCATCCAAAACTCAGCTGCATGTCGGGCTGTGTTCGAGTTTTCAGCCCTAAAAGTGGGCCCGAACGTATATATGTCCCGAAACGCAAGCGCAAACGCTTCGCCATATAGCTGGCCGCTCACGGTCAGATTGGATTGGGTTGCGAAAAAATCCTTCGAATAATCGGGCTGGCCATCTTCGGTTAGTGGCGGTGTAACCGGATCCATTGTCGTAACCCTGAACATCTCCCCAGCGCCCTCGCAATCGCTTGCCGTGAGTATCGGAGTGTGTACGTAAACGAAGCCCCTCTCATCAAAAAACCTGTGAATCGCCTGCGCTACAACGCTTCGAACGCGAAACGCCGCCTGAAAGGTATTGGTTCTCGGCCTAAGATGCTGTATTGTCCTCAAAAACTCAAGCGAATGCCGCTTTTTTTGAAGAGGATACGAATTATCGCACTCTCCTATTACCTCTATCTCAGATGCGTGTATTTCAAAGGGCTGCTTGGCATCAGGCGTAAGAACGAACTCCCCCTTCACTGATATAGCGCATCCGGTATTAATATTTTTCAAAAGTTCCTGAGGAAACTTGTTACAATCATAGACAATCTGAACGGTACGAAATGAAGTGCCGTCCGTAATTTCAATAAATCCAACGGATTTACTCTGGCGCTCTGTCTTTACCCAGCCCTCAACGGCAATGCTGCCCACATATGCCTTGGGCTTTGAGTGTATTTCGTTTAATTTTGCCATGATCAATACCTCCGCAAACTAAGGATTCCCGACATTATATCACGCTATCCCATTGCAGGCAAGTTATAAGGGCTTCAAGCGCGCATTGCCTGATGATGCTTTTATTATTCTTTATGGATTGAATAGCCAATAAATGTCTTGTATCTTCCTTAGTAAGTAGTTATAAGCCTCGACGCAAAGCGGCTTGAATACAGTCCCTTCCTATCGCCATAAATCTGCTTGCTTATATATCTTTATATCTTCTCTTTGCAAGCACGGGCGTCAAAAAAGCGTCAAGCAACACGTTCACGCAGCAGAACGATGATCTAGAGAAAAAAAGAAACTACAGAGCAGGCATAGGAGCAGGGTGCACTTTTGCGTGGAAACCGCTGAAAAATGCTTCGAACTCTATATAATTTTTTAGACGGCTATCCTGTACACATAAAGGAGTTGCTATTAAAATCGAAGCGCGCAATAATCAAAACACGGCAGTTAGAGATGCTACTTCCATAAATATACGTTTAAACAATGATAAATCGGTGGAATATAGGGGTTATAATATGAAAAATTACTCTTTTTATGTGGCCCAAACGGAATAGGTAAAACTACAATATGCAAAGAAATAGTTAGAGTTCTCCCTAATTCAGCGTATGTTAACTCTGACCCCTGTAGAGTTATGAACCCGTTTATCATGTATGACAATACAATTCAGACTATACCAAAGAACATAAGTGATATGTTTCTCAATTATTTGAATTGTCCAATTATTCAAACTGTAATTTTCTCATACGGTTTTCATGGGAGAAGAAAAGAAGTTTTTGAACATGTGATGAATAAAATATCAGGATTCCAATATAATTTTATTCCGTATCTACTTTGGTGTAGCGAAGAAGAGAATATCAAAAGGATGGATATAGATAATCGAAGTGCAAAACGCATTGAAAGAACAGAGAATCCTTTGAACACATTCAATATCAAATAATAGATATTACTAAGGTGACTGTCTGCCAGGCTGCAAAAGCGATTATTTGTGATGCAAGGATAGTAAATAGCAGGGTAATCAAGACAGCGAAAGCAAAGCGTGTTATCAGCACGCTCTGCATTATGAAAGAACATCATATCTAATTTATCTCCTTATTTGCCCTTATATCGTTTTTATACTGCTGTAAGCTATGGGCGCCTTTTGGATACTAAAGCGCCACGCCTTGTGACAATTATTTCAAGGGGCGCGATGTGTCCAAAAATCAGTAACATGAGGTTTCTTGGAGTTTTGGACTTTTTAGGCTTCAAAATAAAAGAATCTTTACAATCATGCTGGACTTGACGCAAATGTCATCTTATAATTGGTTGTTACAAGTAAACGCAGGAGGAATTATGGGAAACATAATTGAAGTAAGCGGACTAAAAAAGAGCTATGGCAATGTGAGGGCGGTAAAAGGCATCGATTTTTCTGTGGATAGAGGAACCTTATTTGCCTTCCTTGGTCCCAACGGCGCCGGAAAGTCGACCACAATCGATATGGTTTGTACGCTGCTTGCCCCTGACTTTGGCAAAGTTGTTATTGACGGCTTCATGCTTGGCAAGGACGACGCTGCCATTAGGGGTATAATCGGCGTTGTGTTTCAGGGTCATGTCCTGGATCCGCTCCTGACCGTGCGGGAAAATCTGCTTACAAGAGCGCGTTTTTACGGAATAACCGGGGGCAGGGCCAGGGAGGCAGCGAATGCGGCCGCCGTGGCGGCGGGCGCAGCGGAATTCGCGGATCGGCGGTATGGAAAGCTATCCGGAGGTCAGAAGCGCCGCGCCGATATCGCACGGGCGCTCGTTAATACGCCAAAAATCCTATTTCTAGATGAACCTACGACCGGCCTTGATCCAAAGACCAAAGGAGATGTATGGCGCACAATAACGGAGTTGCAGCGTGAGACCGGCATGACCGTATTCCTTACCACTCATTATATGGAGGAAGCCGCCGCCGATTATATTACAATAGTCGATAACGGTGAAATAGCCGTCCATGGCACCCCGTATGAACTTGAGAAACGCTACAGCACAGATACAATGCGCCTGAAGCCAAAGGACAGGAAAGGTTTAATCTCATACCTTCAATCCCACGGTATCGAATATGAGGAGAAAAACGGCATCCTTTCCTTGGACATGGACGATTCATTATCAACTATTCCGCTGCTGAATTCTATCGCCGCCATGATAGAAGGGTTTGAGGTAGTTCATGGTACTATGGAGGACGTTTTCATTCGAGTAACCGGCAAGGAGGCTGAAGATCATGCTTAATCTTACACAAAGAAACCTTAAGATATTTTTCCGGCAGAAATCAGCCGTGTTCTTCTCCCTGCTCGGGGTTATCATTATCATAGCGCTTTACCTGCTGTTTTTAGGCGACGTATTGCGCGCAAACTTTGGCGATATCCCTGGAGCCGGTTTTCTTATGGACAGCTGGATCATGGCTGGAACACTTGCGGTTACAGCTATTACAACAACGCTGGGTGCGTTTGGAACGATGGTAAGCGATATTGAAACCGGAGTGATAAGGGATTTCAAATCAGCGCCGCTGAAACGTTATCAGATAGCTGGCGGATACCTGGCTTCGTCCTACATAATAGGGCTTATAATGAGCTTGGCGGCCCTTATTCTTGCAGAGGCCTATATATTGATAGGCGGCGGAGAACTCCTTTCCTTTGGCGCTATGATTAAGGTTCTGGGCGTTCTTCTTGTTTCCGTTATGGCGTCAAGCTCAATGACGTTTTTCCTGGTCAGCTTTTTCACCAACGGCAATGCCTTCGGAACCGCCTGCACCGTTATCGGAACGATGATAGGTTTTCTTACGGGGGTTTATCTTCCTGTAGGTACGCTTCCCTCGGCGATGCAATGGGTGATAAAGCTGTTCCCGGTTTCCCATTCGGCCGCGCTCTTTAGGCAGATATTCCTTGAGGAGCCTATTCGGCAGAGCTTCTCCGGAGCTCCCGCAGCTGCGGTTTCGGAATTTAACGAGCTTATGGGAGGTACGTTCAGCTATGGAGACTATACTATGACTCCCGCCGTCCATCTAATTATTCTGGTTGTGGTATCCGTGCTATTCTTTGCGCTTACAGTGCTCAATATCTCTCGCAAAAACACTGACGGCAATATACGGTAATGCAGGTGACCTGGTCTTTGAGGAGGGATGCGCTACCCAAATGAAAAAAGCTTTTGCGCTGAGCGCCCTTGTCATATCCATTGACCAGCTTCTAAGGACATACTTTCAGCTTTTCCGGGAAAACAAGAGCGCGACTATCGGCGGGTGGGGGGCTTGCATATGCAAAAAACTACGGGTTATATTTCATACCCGAAGTCTCGGATGCAATTATCATTATCCGCGCATTGCGGCTCTCCTGCTCTCCGCCATTATGTTTTTTATACTTAAGTACTACCATAAAAAATACTAAGAAGCCTAGCCGTTGACCTTGCTTTTGCCTTTTACGCGAACGCGCTTTTGGGAAATGTACGGATAGACAGAATCCTTCTAGGCTATATCAGGTATTAATTATCACTCCAATTGCCATATACAACATTGCTGATTTCCCCATTTGGAAGCCCTGGTCCTGCCGGACGTTGAGACGTTACTGGGTCTGGACTTAAAAGGATAGTCCAGCAGATGAGAACTGGTTTTATGTTAAATAGAAAAACCTGCCAACCTAAATTGGCTAGCAGGCTTATCCGGTCTTTCATAAAATTCAGCTTTAGGGATAGAATAATGCAAGCACTTAGGCGGCTGCCAGTAGTTCAAATTATAGCGAATCTAACTGTTATACGTATTATATTTGATGGGAGGCCTCTATTCCATTCCCCGAGAGTTTGCTTTATGAGATTCCTTTCGTCCGATGTACATCGCATGCTCAGCATACCCCAAAAACTCATCCCGCTCACATAGCTTCTCCGCAATATCAAGCCACTTGTCAATAACCTCGCGTGGCTGTAACAGGAAGTTTTCTTCGCATGGAGCCATTATACCCTCCTGTCCGAATAGGTTGAGCTTTTTGAGTGGAAAACGGCCCATAAATGGCATTATTCCGTTCTGATTTATAAAAAACGCCTTTGTAAGTGCATCTCCCCCATATGAAGCTCCTTTTATTACGCTTTCAATAAACGGGCCTTCAGCCTCGCTCATTATCATCTCCGGCTTATACTTCATCGAGTAAATCATGCCTGAAAAAATCAGTATGAAGGAAACATACAGGTTACCGCCTTCCTTTAAAAGCGCCATCGCCGAGTTTATAGCCCTGATCCTGTCCCGTTCGTCCAGCAGGTGATACATCGGACCCATTATAAAGACATGGTCAAACGAACCGCTTATCAGCTTTCCAGCTTCCCTTGCATCGCCTACTATTCCGTCAAGCTTCACGTTCAGTTCCTCAGCCTTTTTTAAAGCGAAGTTCACATTTGAGCTTGAAAGGTCAAGGAGCGTAACGTCGCATCCCTTGTAGGCAAAATAAAGCGAATATCGGCCCGGGCCGCCGCCTATGTCCAATATGCTGTCCCCAGGTTTTATATACCTGTTCATCATTCTCACCGTTAGTTCAAACTCAAACGGATGCTCTCCTAGACGGTTCCACTCCATCAATACATCGCTGTCATAATAATCCCTTACAATATCTATATGGTCTTCCACTTTTATATCTCCTTTGCCGGCAGACAGTCATAAAATATAAATTGATAGGGCATTGCGTACATGCCCTACCTTGAATTTTTACTATATTTTTGCCCCGCTATATACCAGAAAATCGTTTTTGGAGGCACCACCCGGAATCGAACCGGGGATGGCGATTTTGCAGACCGCTGCCTTACCGCTTGGCTATGGTGCCATATCAATCCCATTATATGCCCGTATAAAACCTAGGATGCATATTTTGTGTTTTTTTATTCCATTTCCGTTCCGTTTAAAAAATGGAGCGGGAGACGGGGCTCGAACCCGCCACCTCCGCCTTGGCAAGGCGGCGCTCTACCAAATGAGCTACTCCCGCA
>URFJ01000047.1 GCA_900547135.1 uncultured Eubacteriales bacterium
AACAAAAACTACCCGAAGCCTATCCTGCATATCGGGACTGCCGTTGATAAGCTTAGCGACCTCATTGATATATTTTATTATACCCTTCGCCCGAAAATAACCAGGTGCGGCCTTTGCTCCAAATATAAAGGCAGTGGGGGTAAATTCCGGAAGTTTGCCCTCCTTTAGGCTAAAATAAATCCACATAATTGAAAATGCGTTCATTAGCTGGCGCTTATACTCGTGCATCCGTTTTACCTGGGTGTCGAATATAAACATAGGGTTTAGGTTAATCCCTTCATGTTCCAAAATTATCCGGCTTAATTGCTGCTTTTTTATCTGCTTTACCTCATGAAAGCGCCAGAGCGCATCATCGTCAGCAAAGGCCCTCAAATCTTCCAATCTGTCGAGATCAAGCAAAAAGCCGTCCCCGATTTTATCAGATATTAGCCCGGTGAGTTCAGGATTGCATAACCCAAGCCACCGGCGCTGCGTAACTCCGTTGGTCTTGTTTTGAAAACGTTCCGGGTATATGTCTGCCCAGTCCTTGAGAACGTCATTTTTGAGAATATCCGTATGTATTTTTGCAACCCCGTTTATATATGAGGAAACGTATGAAGCCAGTCTTGCCATATGTATACAATTGTCGGAAATTATGCTCATGCGCGCCTTCTGGTCGCCGCCAATACGCTTAGCCGCCAGCTCGCTCATCAAGGAATCGTTTATCCTAAAAATTATATCGCACACCTCGGGTATTACGCTTCTAAAAAGGCCGACATCCCATTTTTCAAGCGCTTCGCTCATTATAGTATGGTTTGTATATGAAAATGTTTCTTTAGCCATTATTAAAGCTGCATCAAAGTCCATTCCTTCGCCCATCAAAAGCCTGATCAATTCGGGTATGGACACCGCTGGATGGGTATCGTTAAGCTGTATTGCGCAATGCGCGGCAAATCCGGAGTAGTCTGAGCCGCGAACCCTTTTAAACCTGCGTATTATATCCTGAAGCGACGCGCTGGACAAAAAATACTGCTGCTTCAGTCTAAGGCATTTACCTGCGTACGTGCTGTCGTTTGGATAAAGCACGCGCGTGATATCCTCTACAGAATTCTTTTCACTAACGGCTAGCGCATACTCCTGATCGTTAAACAGGTTGAAATCAAATTCTTCAATGGCTTCGCTCTGCCAAAGGCGCAGGGTGCTTATATGCTCCGTTTTATAGCCGATAACAGGCATATCGTAGGGCACGGCAAGCACCTTCTGGTCAGCAAAGCTGACGGTAACCGCCTTATCGTCCCGCCTCTTGCTCCACGGGTCGCCAAAACGCTGCCAGTCATCCGCCTTTTCCACCTGAAACCCGTCTTTGAGGCTCTGCTTAAAAAGTCCGAATTTATACCTGATGCCGTATCCATCTAGGGGTATGCTGTGAGCGGCGGCACTGTCTAAAAAGCAGGCGGCCAGCCTACCGAGTCCGCCGTTGCCAAGCGCTTCGTCCTCAATATCCTCAAAGGCGCTTATATCCGCGCCGCGTGCAAGCAGATATTTTCTGACGTCGTCCAGCAATCCTAGACAGTAAAGGTTGTTATACACCATTCGGCCGACAAGGTATTCAGCCGAAAAATAGTATGCACGTCTTACGCACTCATGCGATCGCCTGCTCCTGCGCCAGTCGTCAGAGATGGCGAACATTACAGCGTTGCTTAACGCCCTGTGCAGCTGCTGGGTTGAAGCCTCATGCAACTCGATCTGATAATCGCTTTTCAGCTCGTCTTCCATGCGGCGCATTATTGCCCTACAGTCCATAATCATTGGTCTACCCCCTGGATATATCAGTATTGACCCTAAATTCCATCTCACATCTACAATACCCTGAACAATCGGGTTCAATTATGTGAGCTCCGGATTTAGACATTAAAATTTAATTATATCATAAATTCCGCAGGAAACGGCAGCTTATGAAAAAATTGCGGCACTGTCCAAACATCTCCCATATAACAGGTTTAGCTCGCGCAGTCTTTCGGATACGTCGGGGCCTGCCTGTGCTTTCAACCTCCATGCCCAGTTTCCTCCCAGGGTTCCGGGCCTGTTCATGCGCGCCTCAATACCAAGGCCCAGCACATCCTGCATAGGAGTCACCGCAAGCTTGCAAACACTGGAAAATGCCGTTCGAATCATTGCCCAGCTTATACTTTCATCGTCCCGCATGTTCATGTAGCGCAACGCATAGCTCTTGTCAGGCTCGCTTATGCGCTCCCACCAGGCTTCGGCAGGCTCGTTGTCGTGTGTAGTAGTATACATAACCCTGTTTTCACAAGCGAGGTGAGGCAGATGTTTGTTCGCTGAGCCGGAGGAAAACGCAAAGCATAGCACGCTCATCCCAGGGAATCCGGTACTATGCAACAGGCCTTCAACGGAGGGCGTCAGCAGGCCCAGATCCTCGGCCACAAACGGAAGGGGGCCCAGTTCGCTGGTTAGAGCATTAAATAGCTGCTCTCTCGGGCCTTCGGTCCATTTGCCGGATACGGCTGTTCGCGCGTTTCCAGGGATTGAGTAATAATCGGCAAATCCGCGGAAATGATCAATCCGGATCAAGTCAAACTGTTCGATAAGACGTCGAACGCGCCTTTTCCACCATGAAAACCCGGTATCCTTAATTACTGGCCAGTTATAAAGCGGGTTTCCCCACAGCTGCCCGTCAGGCGAGAAGTAATCGGGCGGAACGCCGGATACGCTAACAGGCCGTTTTAGATCATCCAGCAGGAATAGCCCCGCGTTAGCCCATACGTCGGCTGAATCCAATGCGGCGTATATGGGCATATCCCCCATAAGCATCACGCCATGCGCTTTTGCGTATAACATAAGTTTTTTCCATTGCTTGAAGTATATATATTGGGTGAATTCGTGAAAACCCGTTTCACGCGCAAGCTTCCCGCCCAGCGCTTTTATTGCGAAAGGGACGCGGTTTTTCACATCATCTTTCCAGTCGTACCATGGGGCGCCTCCGTAAAGGTCCTTTAGTGCCATAAACAACGCATAGTCTTGAAGCCAGCTCTGATTACTCTGTTTGAATTGGTTAAAATCAGGACTGCCATCGTCGGCAAAGCGTTCGTAAGCGGCACGAAGAACTCCGAAGCGATGCTCATACATCATATGGTAATCGGCTCTTTCCGGATTTTGACCCCAGTTCAGGCGGGTAAATTCATAGGGCTTAAGCAGTCCATCCTCACACAGCATATCCAAGTCAATAAAATATGGATTGCCCGCAAACGCACTAAAGCTTTGATATGGGGAATCGCCGTAGCCGGTAGGACCGGTGGGAAGCATTTGCCATACTCCTACTTTGGATGAATAAAGAAAATCGATGAATTTATAAGCCTCAAGCCCTAGGGTACCAATACCCCATGGCGACGGCAAGGATGATATGTGTAAAAGTATTCCGCTGCGCCGCATCCCTAACCTCCCAAAACATAATATATGCGTCTGATTCTAGCATAGTTACGGTAAACCCTTCGGTAAAACCAGCAAGCGTTGATCCCATAAATACAGCAGAGGCGTTTTACAATCCTCTGCTGTAAAATACGATGGGGCGGAGTTATGCTGTTTTAAAGATACCCATGATTATACAGCTGACGGTTGTCAAGCGACCACAGCCTTTCAGTAAATTCCTCTTCATTTACCCCGTCTATGGCGGCAAACATGGTAAAGAGCTTAGCGTCAAGATTATCAAGCTCACGCACTATCTCCGCCTCCGGAAACATCGGATAGCGCGGACTGCCATAGTCGGGTTCGCCGTGATGTGAGAGCAGGATATGCTCTAAAAGAAGCGCTGTCTTTTCACTTATTCCAAGCTCTACGGCAACAGTGGCAACCATTGAAACCCCGATGGTTATATGGCCAAGTAGTTGTCCCTGCGCGCTGTAACCACGGGCAAGGCCAAGGCTTCCGACCTCAAGTTCCTTCATCTTGGCGATGTCATGAAGGATTATGCCTGAGAACACCAATTCATTGTTTAATGAAGGATAGAGCGCCTCGTATACGCCGCATATTGCCTGGGCGGCCTCCAGCATGGTGGAGATATGGTACAAAAGGCCGCCCCTCTGGGCGTGATGGACTTTAAGCGCAGCTGGATAGCACATAAGTAAATCCCGGTATTTTACTAAAAGGTATTGCGTAAGGCGTTTTAGCTCTTCACATTTAAACTTTTCAGTGCAATCCCATATTTTAGAGTACATATACTCTGGATCAAACGGGGCGCAAGGCACAAGCGCGCTCATATCAACATCTTCATCAGGACGGAGATTTCGTATGCGCTCAATTTTTAGCTGCTCAGCGTCCCTGAATATAGATACGGTGCCTCTCACCTTGATAACGCTGTCCACCTTATAGGTTCCATGAACCGCTGGGTCATAGTCCCATAATTTGGCGTTTATCTCCCCGTCCGCGTCGCCTAAAATCAGGTCAAGATAATCCGAACCCTTTGCATTGCTCTTAACCTGAACATTTTTTGCAATGCAAAATCCTTCAACCTGATTTGCGGATTTGCTGATGATGTTATTTAAAAGGCGCATTCTGCTCATATATCTCCTCCGTATACGTTACTGCCGGGGTAAAAGCCTGTTAATGGCTCAGGATTGGGCCTGCGCCGCGTTCTTCCCAGATACCTGCTCTAATGCCTGAGCAAGCTGGTCTGCGCAGGATGTGCTGTTAAAGCCGCATTGAATGCCCTTTAATTTGGGAATCGCTTCTTTTACTGACATACCCTCTATGAGCGAACCTATAGCCTTGAGATTTCCGTTGCACCCATTTTGATACACAACATTATGAATAACGCCGTCCTCAATATCAAAATCAATCTTTGTAGAGCAAACGCCCTTTGGTACATAGGTGTGATGCATTTTCTATTACCTCCTTTTACGTCTACTAATACATTTATTATACGTTAAACCTAAACAGTACTATATCTCCGTCGTGCACAACATACTCCTTGCCTTCGGAGCGGACCATGCCCTTTTCCTTGCATGCCTGCATTGAGCCGTATTGCATCAGCGTATCGTAATTTACAACCTCTGCCCGTATAAATCCGCGCTCAAAGTCAGTGTGTATCTTTCCAGCAGCCTGCGGCGCCTTTGTGCCGCGCTTTATAGTCCAGGCGCGCACTTCCTTAGGGCCGGCGGTGATGTAGCTGATAAGCCCAAGCAGTCTGTAGCATGCCCGTATCAGCTTGTCCAGGCCGCTTTCGCCTATACCAAGATCCTCGATAAACTGAGCCTTTTCCCCAGGCTCAAGCTCCGCTATTTCCTCCTCGACGCGCGCGCATATTGTAAGGGCTTCTGCGCCTTCCCTTTCAGCAGCCTTGTACACCGCGTTAACAAGCCCGTTGTTTACGCCTATGCCCGATTCGTCTATATTGGCCACATAGATTACAGGCTTTGAGGTAAGTAAAAACAGACCATATGCCGTTTCTTCCTCCTCAGGCGACATTTGCATACTGCGCATCGGAAATCCGCTCTCAAGGTGATCCTTAATTCTCTTAAATAGGTCGACTTCAGCCAGATGCCTTTTTTCGCCTGCCTTTGAGTTTTTCACCGCCCTGTCTATGCGGCGGTCCAGGGTATCCATATCGGAGAAGATAAGCTCGAGATTTATGGTTTCCATGTCCCTTATTGGATCTACAGAGCCATCTACATGGATAATATTATCGTCCACAAAGCAGCGAACCACATGAACTATCGCGTCTACCTCCCTGATATGTGATAAGAACTTATTTCCCAGCCCTTCTCCCTTGTACGCGCCTCTAACCAACCCCGCTATATCCACAAACTCTATGGACGCCGGCGTTATCTTTTCTGGGTTATGCATCTTTGCGAGGACGTCAAGCCGTTCATCCGGAACGGGTACGACGCCTACGTTGGGATCTATTGTACAAAACGGATAATTCGCAGAATGTGCGCCGGCCTGCGTCAGCGCGTTAAACAGCGTGCTCTTGCCTACGTTTGGCAAGCCCACTACGCCAAGCTTCATATGGTGGTCTCCAATAGTAGTTATTAAAAATCTGGATTTCAGCCGTCACCCGTCCGAATCTTCCGCTTCATATGTTATACGGCATGCACATATCCAGTGTTTACTTGATTATATGCTTTGCGGATTTAGTTGTCAAATCCATTAGAAACGCGGATTAGGGCAAAAGGCATTATCATTATCGGTGCAACACTTGAAAGTGATCTCAAAGAACTATATACTGTAAATATGAAAGAGCATATTATGGACAAGGTCGAGCGTGCGCTGATTGATCATGTCGGCGTAAAGCCGGGGGACCGCATAATCGTAGGAGTAAGCGGCGGTGCTGATTCGGTTTCGCTGCTAAGGGTGATTCAAGACCTGTCAATAAAGCTTGGGCTGTCAATATATGCGGCGCATTACAACCATGGGATAAGGGGAGAGAATGCCGACGGGGATTCGCGCTTTGTATCTGAGCTTTGCGCCGCTTTAAACGTACCGCTTATTATAGAGCAAGGGAATGTACCGGTTTACGCCGGCGAGCATGGCCAGACGATGGAACAGGCTGCACGCGAACTCAGATACGGCTTTCTTGAGAGGGCGCGCAAACATTTCAATGCCAGCTACATTGCAGTTGCTCATCATATGGAGGATCAGGCGGAGAGCGTTCTTATGCATCTTTTTAGGGGTAGCGGATTGAAGGGTCTGACAGGTATGCGCTTTAAGCGGGACAGGATAATCCGTCCGATGCTTGACTGCAGACGAAAGGATATTGAGGAATACCTTAATGATGGGGGAATTCCTTATAGAACTGATGAAACCAATCTTGTGCCTGACGCCACCAGAAACAGAGTAAGGCTGGATTTGATCCCGTATATAGAAAAACACATCAATTCCGAAGTAATACCGGCCATATGCAGAATGTCTGAGCTGATTCAAAGCGATGAAGCGTATCTTGATTCATTGGCTCAGGAGGCGTTAAACGAATGCAGAAGCGGAGCTGGTTATTCGGCAAAACGGTTTAGGATTCTGCCAAAGCCTATTCTTAGCCGAGCGATACGCATTGCGCTTGCGCGTGCGGGAGCTGATAAAGATATAGAAAGGGCGCATGTCGAGGCTGTTGAGGCGCTGCTCTACGGAAGAACGGGAGCGGGGGCGGATCTTCCAGGGTTACGGGCTTATATGAGTTACGACACGCTTATCATTGGAAATTATACGGAGCATATGGAATTCGAGGTTGAGCTTAACATGGATGGAACGACAGATACCCCTCATGGAGTATTTTCAACAACTATGCATAGCGGTAGCGAAAATATAATTTATGACAGTTATACGGCGTGCATGGATGTAGATAAGCTTAAGGGCCGGCCGTGCATACGTACAAGAAGGAGCGGGGATAGGTTTTATCCCATTGGCGCTCCAGGAAGCAAAAAACTTAAGGATTATTTTATAGATAAAAAGGTTCCTAGGCAGGAGAGAAATATGCCCTTAATCTGCGTGGGAAACAGGGTGTTGTTCATTCCGGGGTTCTGTGTTTCGCAGGAAGTTAAGGTGGATGAAAATACAGCCTTAATGGTAAAGGTTAAGTTCGACAAAGGCAGCGGATTGTTGTAAAATGTTGTATAACTAACAAGCAGTTTTGCATACATGAAGGGAGATAAAATGAGATTTGGCATAAACATGTGTGACGATATAGCTGAAATATTATTTGACGAATCCAGAATACAGCGGAGGGTTAGTGAATTGGGGGAGCAGATTACAAAGGACTACCTTGATAAAAACCCGATCTTGATATGCATATTAAAGGGAGCCGTACACTTCTTTGCCGACCTCTCCAGGGAGATTGCTTGTCCAGTGGAAATGGAATTTATGGGTATCTCCAGTTACGGCAACGCGGCTAAAACCTCGGGCATAGTAAGGATATCGAAGGATGTTGATGTCAGCATAACCGGAAGACATGTTCTTATAGTCGAGGATATAATGGATTCTGGACTTACGCTTAACCATCTTACGAATATGCTCAGGTCAAGGAAACCGGCGTCCCTGCGTATAGCCTGTCTGCTGGACAAGCCTGACCGTCGCGAATGCGATATAATGCCGGATTATAGAGGTTTTATAATTCCCAACCACTTTGTTGTAGGCTACGGCCTTGATTATGCGGGGCGTTACAGAAATTTAAAATATGTGGGCGTTCTAAAGCCGTCTGTTTATTCTAACTGATAAGATCAAGGAACAATAAAAAAATTGACAGCGAAAGCTAAGGAGGAAGCAATTATGTCCATACTGCTTACGGGCGGAGCCGGCTATATAGGCTCCCATACATGCATGGAACTATTGGATGCCGGTTATGAGGTTGTAATAGCCGATAATTTTTCTAACAGCTCGCCAAAGGTTTTGGAGCGAATAAAAGAAATATCAGGAAAGGGCTTCAAGTTTTATGAGCTTGACGTATGCAGCGGTGAGGCGCTTGACCTTATTTTTAGCGAAAACAGTATAGACTCCGTTATACATTTTGCCGGATATAAGGCTGTGGGGGAGTCGGTTGAAAAGCCACTGATGTATTATATGAATAATCTGGATGCTACAATGAATCTGCTTAGCACCATGAAAAAGCACGGAGCCAAGATCATTGTCTTCAGCTCGTCGGCCACAGTATATGGCTTCCCAAAGACAGTGCCTTTAAAAGAGGATGCGGACAGGTACTGCATGAATCCCTATGGCTGGACGAAATATATGTCCGAACAGATAATATCCGACGTAACCAGAGCCGAGAAAGGCATGTCGTCCATACTGCTGCGTTATTTCAATCCAATAGGGGCGCATGATAGCGGAATGATAGGTGAGGATCCCTCCGGAATACCAAACAACCTGCTGCCCTATATAACCCAGGTCGCGGTAGGCCGTAGGGAGCACCTAAATGTATTTGGAAATGACTACAACACGCCCGATGGAACCGGCGTACGGGATTATATTCATGTCGTCGATCTGGCCAAGGCTCATATAGCCGCGCTGCGCTATGCACAGAAGAATTCCGGCGTGCTTGCAGTAAACGTAGGAACGGGAAAGGGTTATAGCGTATTGGATGTAGTAAATGCGTTTGAGCGCGCAACCGGCGTGAAAGTACCCTATGTAATTGCGCCAAGAAGGCCAGGCGATATAGATTCATACTATGCGGATCCATCCCTTGCAAAGGAATTGCTTGGCTGGGAGGCAAGCTATAGCATAGAGGATATGTGCGCCTCATCTTGGAAGTGGCAGAGTCAGAATCCAAACGGGTACAGTGGCTGAGGATCAGGGGCTTGGGGGCTTGCTATGTACCTATGTACAATTATGAAAAGGTATTAAAGTATTGGAACGGCGTGTTCTCATCCGAGAACGCGCCTCCTGTATCTCGTAAGACATGGGAAATAATATTTTGGACAAAGCCCTTGATTGGCTGTGCAAGGGGGCAGGGACCATATTGGACTTTGGCAGCGGCGCTTGCCTATATAAATGCTGCTTGAGGGGAATCCGCAGGTATATCGGGATTGATCTGTCGGGCGAGGCTATAAAGGCTGCAAGTAGACGCATGAACGGCGGCTGCTGAGGAGAGTTCGACTTCAGCGTTGGGGGCGTATCAGAGCTTTAAAGTTACCCTCAAAATCGGTGAACGCCCTTTGCTTTTCAATATAGTAGATAACCTGATACCCGAGGACTCAATAAAACTGCTTGAAAACATCTTGAGAATAGCTACTAACGGAGCGAAGGCGCTTATAAAGCTCACCCCGTTTAATACCAAAGAGCAGATAGAATGCGGGGCAAAAGGAATTAGAGGGCGAGTTCCTTTGGAATCAAACTACTGAAGACTGGAAGCGCTTATTTAAAAATTATTTTATCATTAAGGGAAATGAGGATGTTTACTATCCTGAACACGACCTACATAACAGGCTGTTCAGCTTAATGGCGACTTAGCCGGTTTTTGGGAGAGCTGAGCGTGCATAGTCGCTCAGTTTCTGTCTCCCAGATGATTATCCCAGTATGGAATTATTGTCCTGTCCGGTAGCGCATAGATGTAAATATATCCGTATGGCTGTTCAAGAATGATATCATATGCCTGATCAGCAAAGTAAGTGGTCTGAACAATACCTTTGATTATTGCTTCAGGATAGGCGGTTTTAACAGCATCTACAATATCGGGGATGTCCTCCGGCTTAACAATGGTACCTTCCTTAAAGCCTTCTATAACCTGCCCCTGTACCGGCGATGAAGTGGGAGATTCATCCGGGGCCTGAGAGGTCATATCGGAAGGGCCTAGGTTAGGGTTATCATTTATGCATCCGGCTGTAAACAATATTGACAGCGAGAGTGCTATAATTAATAAGCCTGCTGTTCTTTTCACGGCTGTTGCTCCTGTTTTCATACTGACTTAATGCTTATTGTTCCCGATTCATTATCCGTTATGCCATCTAACATTTTACAAATTAAATATAAAGGTGAGAATTGATAATTATAGTTTATTCGTACTTATCAATGTCGATATATATTCTTCCTTTTCTGGATTTGCCTCCTGTGTTTGAAATCATAGCTCTGCCGAAACCCTTAACGCTTATATTATCTCCCACATTTACGGAGCTGGATTTATCAAGGCAAGAACGATGGTTTAGTTTAACGCTTCCTTGGGTTATGAGTTTTTCCGCTCGTCCCCTTGATAATGAAAATATAGCTGAAATCACCGCATCCAGACGAAGGCTGGGAACCGTAACTGTGCCCGTTTCTCTGGGGCCTCTAGCTGGCGTGAGTTCATCCAGGGAAATGTGGGATGCTTTTACTGGGCAACGTCCAACGCAAATCAGGTTATCCGCTATAAACCCTGCCATTGATGGGACGACGATTACGTCCGCCTGATCTTCCGCAACCAGTATATCGCCAATGCATTCCCTTTTAATACCGAGTCCCAAAATGGAGCCGAGATAATCCCTATGTGTTAAGGTCCTTTTCATAAACGGTGCGATGATACGAACCGATGAAATATAATCACGCACGCTTACTTCAAAATCCGAGGGAATTAGGACGATGCGGTTGCGCTCAGAACCCACATAACCTCCAAATACAGACGTATTTAAATGCCGAAAAAACGGCGTTAGCTCATTAATTGAGCGTGGGTCAAGAAAAGGCGTAACAAGAAGCATACCGCGCTCCTCATGCCGCTTTATTAAATCAATGATTTTTTTTAACTTATCCATAAATTACTACTATGTACGCCACTGCAAAAACACCAAAAATGGCTAAGTCTAAATTAAGTATATTTAGCCTATTGGTTTGCACACGGCTACAACACGGGTTCTTGACGTACCTATATCATGATCAAAGTCTCCTCCGCAGGTTATAAGCGTAAGCCGTGTTTCGCCTCCGAGTGACAAAACATCATCGGGAAAGTCATTATAGGTATAAAAACTAACGCTTTCAACACTGAAATATCTGTAGCTGCCATCCGCCAACTCAACAATAACCTCATCACCAGCCTCAAAGTCCCTGAGTATCGCAAAATATCCCTTTTTGCCGCTATAGCGCACATGACCGTTTATCAGACTGTTTCCGGATTCTCCTGGAACAGGTCCATCCTTATACCATGCGGCTATATCATGTGCGTTTACAGTACCCATAGCGCCCGTATTGGTTAGGCCAACCGGCTCAATATTACATTGGATTTTAAACCGGGGGAAATATATTTTTACTGGATCTGCGGCAGGCATGGGGGTTTCTTCAATAGCGCCGCTATGCGATACGGTCGGCGGCGTTTGATCAACCGATTCCGGCGGTTTTGTTACGAGTTTAGGCGGCGATACATATTCTCCCGGAAATATCATCAGCTCATTTATAATAAGCCATACGCCAATAATTATTAATATAGCGCCGAATGAATAATATAATACAATATTTATTTTTTTATTCTTTTTTTTCTTACTCATGATTATATTATAGCATAAGGTAAGTACTTGTTGCAATAATTGCCTAATAACAGGCAAAATTTAAAAAATAAAAAAGAGGTACACAAATCAAATAAATAGCGTATAATGATTTAATACTTATTATGCATAATTGTCCCTATGTCATGGATGGATTAATGTATAATAATATTAATCGGTAGACAAGAGCTATATTAAGGAGCATAGTAATGACAGAGGTAAAGTACTACACAGGAAAAAGCCTCCCGCTGGAAATGCATAAGATTTGCGTTGTTCAAAAGACTGACCTGCTGCCTGTTGAGAAGAGGGTAGAAGCGATACGCGAAGCGGGATTTAATTCTTACCGTCTAACAACGGATGATTTGTATCTTGACATGCTTACCGACAGTGGCGTCAATGCGATAAGCAATGAACAGCTCGGAGCAATGATGCGCGCTGACGAGTGTTACGCTGGAAGTAAAACATATAAGCGCCTTTGCGCTAAGATAAAAGAAATTTTTAATAAGGACTTCTTCCTTCCTGTACATCAGGGCAGGGCGTGTGAACATATGCTGGCAATGGGCTTTGTTAAGCCAGGGAGTCTTGTCCCCATGAACTTTTATTTTGGGACTGCCCTGAATCAGATCAAACAGCAGGGCGGCTCAGCTGTGGTGCTGATTTCGCAAGAAGGGCTTAAACGTCAAAGCGAATTCCAGTTCAAGGGCAACCTTGACCTTGATAAGCTTAAGGACGTCTTGGAAAAGGAACGCGAACGCATTGCATTTGTGAGGATAGAGGCCGGAACAAACCTCATAGGCGGACAGCCCGTGGCGCTGCAGAATATGATCGACGCAACCAGAATCTGCCGCGAATACGGTGTGCTTTCCATACTGGACGCAAGCCTGCTGCAGGATAACCTGCATTTCATTAAGGTTCGCGAACGTGTGGATATGAGTATACGCGAGATAACGCGCACCATATCCGACGCTATGGATATAATCTATTTTTCGGCGAGAAAGC
>URFJ01000048.1 GCA_900547135.1 uncultured Eubacteriales bacterium
AGATATCCATGGCAGGAAATCCGTGTACTCCCAGATGGCAGGATATATCTTATGGCATGCCATGAAGACAGGGTATGTTTCTATGAGATACGATAGTGAAGGAAAAGAGTATGAAACTAACGATTAAAACAATATCACTTTTGCTCTGTGTAATTACACTGTTTGTGGTGGGCTGCGCTGACGTCGCGGCCCCCACTCCCACGGGTGCTATGCCCTCACAGGACATAACGAATACTTTAATTGACTTTTAAATATGTTCTTACTCGTTAGCAAGTTGAGCGCTTATAGGGTTTTTAAGAGGCGGAACGCCAGCGCAGAAAAACGCCGGCGTTCCATTACGAAAGCTACCATGTCCGTCTCTTACGTTTCAGGTTATCCATTTCCCGCATGAGCTTCAGGTAATTCCTGTAGCGCGTCTTGGAGAGCTTTCCGCTTTCAACGGCCGCCTTTACCGCACAGTCCGGTTCGCTTTGGTGCGAACAGTCGCGAAACCTGCACAGGGCGGCCAACTCGGCTATGTCTATAAACGCGTCGCCTATATTGCCGCCGTCGAGGTATAGTTCACGCATGCCAGGGGTGTCTATAACGGTTCCGCCGCCCTCAAGCCTTATGAGCTGGCGGTGCGTGGTCGTGTGACGGCCCTTTCCGTCATCCTCCCTAATCGTGTTTGTCAGCATTGCCTGCGCTCCAAGCAGCTGATTGATTAAGGTGGATTTACCAACACCGGACGAGCCTATGAACGCCGCGGTAACCCCCGCTGTCATAATGCTTCGTATCCTGTCAAGGCCAACGCCCTGCCTAGCCGAACACAGGATCGCCTCAACTCCAGGATTTCTGCGCATGGCCTCTTGCTTCATGCTCTCGGCCTCCTGATTCAAATCGGCCTTTGTAAGCACGACAACGGGAGTTATACCCGTGCATGCAGAAACCGTGAGATAACGCTCCAACCTCTTTAGGTTATAGTCCTGATTAAGGGACATGCATATGAACACGTAATCTATGTTGGCCGCTATAACCTGGCCCTGTACGCCTAAACCAGCTTCCTTCCTGATAAGCGCGCTTTTTCGCGGAAGCATTTCACAGATCACTGCATCGCCGCCCTCTCCGCCCGCCCGGTCCAGCTTCACCCAGTCTCCCACAGCCGGATAGTCGGCGTTTCCATTGAAATGCCCTGAAAGGCTTCCAGCGATCCTGGCCCTGACCTCAGCCCCGTCAGCCTCCATAATTACGGAATATATGTTATGATGCTGCATCGATACCCTTCCAAGGTAATGACTCATATTTTTACGCTCCTTTTAAATTTGGGCATAAAAATGCCCGGGAAAGTATGCAACCTCTCCCGGGCGGTTACGCTAATAAAACTTACGCCGCTATACCGTGGCGCATGCCGGGAGCCATGTCCAACAACAAAGTTCATATACACTCATCAAACACCGCCCCTTTCAAAACTTATTTTTCGCATTATATCACATAAAGCACGCTATGTACATAGCGCAGCGCTAAAATTTATAACCATATCAGCCTATTATATCGCCTCAATACTCACATGGATTTAACTCCAAAAAAAATATTGTCATTATATGTAGATTGATGTACATTATAATTAGTGTTTTATGGTCTCATTACCCTTGTCTGCCTAGGGTGCATTATAACAAACGCAGGACGGAGATACAACATGCCCGATGAGCGCAACAACAAGATGAATAGATCAAGATGGGTTCGAATGCTTTTGTTAAGCCTCGCTATTACTATCGCGCTTAACTCAATAGGCGCTGTTTTGGTCAATTACATCCCGTTTGCCGAAACGATTGCTTTGACTGCGTTTTTCTGTTTATTGGTTTTAATTGCTCTAAACCCGATTTTGGCTAAGCTGTATATAAAGAGGCTCAATGATGAACGGATGGAAGATCTGCAGCAGCGCATAGGGGCTGCGCAGCGAAGCGCTGAAAACGATCTTGGCCTTAGTGTAAAAAAGATGAACCGCAGCCTGATAAAGGTTCGCATATACTGCATATTTTGCTTCCTGCTCATAGCCGCGACACAGATAGGCTCCGGCGCGGCGTACCATTCCACGGGGCGTACGGGATTTATGCTTATAGGCATGTATCTGATATTCGGATTGATTAACAAGCTTATGTTTTTCTCAGGAAGGCCAAGCGAACCGTCGCCGGTGACGCGCGATAGGTTCCCAAAGCTATATAAAATCATAGATGAGGTATTCGGGGCCGTTGGAATCAGCGGAGTGGAGCTGGAAGCAAGCGGAAGTGCCAGCGTCGCGGTAAGTCAGGTTGGCGATAGGGTCAACGTTGAAATCGGCGCAATAAGCGCTGCATTGTTAAAAAAGGAAGAGCTTAGGCAGGTGCTTATCCATGAGCGGGCGCACGTACTAAATGGGGATACCAAGCTTTCACTTTCTGCGTACAGGCTCATATCACGCATAACTTCGATGTCATTGGAGCCTTTGACGGTCATCTCAGACCTGCTTATAAGGTATCCCGCAACCCGTATAACGGCTGCGTATAAGCTGTATTTAGCCGCAACGTCGCGTTTGGTGGAGGTGAGGGCGGACGAATATACCCAAAGACATGGTGTTGGACTTGAATATATCAACGCTACTGCAAAAGTGAAGATGTTCAATCTTTTTTCTAAACATGAACACGAAGACTTATTTTATGAAAACGAAAAGCCGCCGCAGCATTATTATGCCGATAGGGCGGAAGCGTTTCTTAAAGCGTTGCCAATGCGTGAAGCCTTCTGGCGCAGCGTCATTGAGCGCGAACTTCCCGCACGCGTAGCCAGCCATCCAACCTTTCGCCAGCGCTGGGAGAATATGGGCTCCCCTGAGTACGCCCTTGATTTTTCGGATCCGGATGAGGGCTATATTGCTGAGATAAACGATTATGTCGCCCTTTGCGACAGCCTTCTTTATGAAAGTATCAGCCGCCAATACACGGACTTAAGAGGGGAAAACTACCTAAAGCCCCTTCAGGTTATAGAGGAATATAACGCCCTTCAAAAGCAGGGAAAATCAGTGCCGCTCAGGGAACTTAGGCCGGTAATCGACGCATACGAGGATTTGTCGCGGTATGATGATATGATGGCGCTATGCGATTATGTCATCAGCAATGCGGAGCACAAATTCGAAGCTATCCACGCGCGCTTTAAAAAGGGTATGCGGCTCCTTCAGCTCTACGATGAGGCGGGAATCAAAGAACTTTATACAGCTATCGAGGCGAATAGCAATTATGTTGATGACGGCTATGACGCCATTGGGAGCTTTTGCCTGGAGATGGGCCTGGAGAAAGAGCTTGAGGAGTACCGCCGACGTTCGCTCGAAACCTCTAAAAACTATTGGATTATTGAAGGGATATCCCAGCTTAACGCAAAGGACAAGCTGTCCTTTGACGACCGACTGACTGAGGAACGGCGTAAAAGGGACACCGATTTTATCAAGAATACATGCGGCGAAATTCTTGAGGTAGTATATCAGGTCAAGAAGGAAATCAAGAATGGCCATTTTGTAAGCGTATTTATAGTAGGTTTTGATAAGCGCGCGGATGAGACTGAAATAGATAACTGCATGCAGAAGATATTCCGTTATCTGGACACCGTTCCGGAGGACTGGCAATACTCCCTTTTCCGGCTGGATGATAGCATTGAAAAACATGTAAAAGGAATACCGGGAGGCAAGGTTTATGAAAGAGCCGGCTGATTTAGAGCCGGTAAAATATCTGTGCGGCCGTTATTACAAGTTGATATGGAAATAACGTATGTACCGTTAAATACGTTAGTGCTATCATTTGTTGGGCGCACCATAATCAAAGAAGCTTAACTGTTTTATGCCGTTCTTTTCCTCATACGCGCTTAAATAGCTAAACAACTCCGCAGTATCGTATACAATTCCGCGTTTACTGCACTCCTCGCCAAACAGATTAGCCAATTCCGCGGACCTCGGACTGTGAATTGCGTATGAATAGCCATATTCCCTCTCATATACGGCTTTTAAGCCTGGAAAGTGCTCGTCCAGCTTTTTATAGTAATGCTCCCTGCTGCCCTCCCTAAGCGTAAGCCCCATGCCAAAACAGATTATGCCGTAAACGCCAGCTTGCGAACAATAATCCAGTATTCCCATCAGGTTCTCCTTGGTATCGTTGATATACGGCAGGATAGGCCCCATCCACACTATGGTCCGTATTCCAAGCTCACGCATAGCTTTAAGCGCATCAACCCGTTCGCGGGTTTGGCTTACGTTTGGCTCCACAATACTGCACAGATCTTGGTCATAGGTGGTTAAAGTCATCTGAACTATGCATTTTGAACGCCTGTTTATCCTGCTAAGCAGTTCGGCGTCCCTCAATATACGGGACGATTTTGTAAGGATGGACAGCCCAAAACCATATCTCTCAATCAGCTCTATGCATTTTCGGGTATATAACAGCTCATCCTCGGCATGAATATATGGGTCGCACATGGAACCCGTGGCTATCATGCACGGCCTTCGCTTTTTTGACAGCGCTGTTTCAAGAAGCTGCGGAGCGTTCACCTTTACTTCGACGTCCTCAAACCTATGGTCGATATGATAGCACCTGCTTCGGCTGTCGCAGTAAATGCAGCCGTGGGTGCAACCCCTGAATATGTTCATCCCGTTGTTTGCCGACAGGATTGTCCCGACCTCTTTAAAATGCATCGTTTTACTCCAGTTACGCAATAATGATCCTCTGTCACGCCGCACTTAAATTTATCATATATATGGCTGAAAGTCTAGCAGGCCTTAGTCCAATAAGCATAGATTGTGTTGCATATAAAACCCTTCAATAATTAAAGTTCGTATGTTAATATAAGAATGATAAATGTACAACAACCAGATTGAAGGAAGCAGGCTATGGCAGTAAAGAGAAAAAGGCTGGGCGTGGGTTCTTTGGCGTTTGTGCTGATGGCGCTGGGGGTTCTGACGGCGTTTACATTCAAGGGCCAATGTATAGGCGACGCGGTTTTGGACGCAATAGGCCTGCGCGCGTGGTCCGAGGGCTCACAGGGGGTACACTACACGGTGTTTTATTCATTGATCTTCTTCATCCCGTCCGCTGCGATAGCCTCTGTTCACAGAGAGCACCTGTTTGCCAAGTCGGGTGGAGCCGTTTCGTTCGTACTGAGCGCGGTAATACTCCTGTCCCTTTTGGGCATCGTTATTTAGGGCTGATATGTTATTGATTCGTTTTTTAAGGTTAACAGTAAAATCCGAATTCAGCGCTGCCCGTACTTCATATTTGGTCCTCGCGGTGCCTTTACGCAAATACAACAAGGGACGGCACGTGCCGCCCGCTTGCTGCCCTTTGAAGATATGCTCATCTCTATACCATGTATGCTAGAATATTCCCCTTTAGTAAGTTAAATACGAAACTGTATTCAACACCCTATAATATTGAATAACCTCCGTATTAATATGTTCATAATCGCTAAAGTTATCGTCCTGGTTGGAAGCCGCCAGTCCTAAAGTATAACTTTGTGACAAAAACAACTTTGGCATTGATTATAAGTAAAAGACACACTTTATATAAATATTTTACAAACAACACCATACGCTTATTTATTACAATTGTAGTATAAACTGTCTAATTAATTATGTCAATACTATTATTATAAAAATATAACGCTTTTTATGACGAATATTGTCGTAAAACAATAAGTATTACAAATAAATAGCGCAGATAGCGGAATTTTATATCGAAATCAGCAATAATTCATACGGGATTATAAAAGATTGTACCATAAATGGTAAGCGGCAGAGCGGCAATGCTGCAAATTTGCGTAAATATTGTGTTTGCCGGCGTATTGACACATTATATTATGGCAGTGGAGCAAATTGCCGTTAGCGCCCGATTTGTTTCCACAAATCGCATGTGCGTATAAAAAGCTATGAGAAGAGAGATACATAGGGATAAAGCGATGAAAGGACGGCGTTTGCTTGTCAACTTGTTACGCGTTTTTAGGACTATTGATATAAGATCTTACCTTAATATTTCCGTATATCTGCATAACCGCATTAACACGCTTTTTGAAGGCCCCTGTAGGCGGCGCCATGAATGAAAAGAGAACGGAAACGACAGCCTCTCCTTCATGTATGACGAAGACGGAATGCGTGTTAGTAAGCAGGTTATAAGCGTAACCGACGACAGAGGGACTTTAAAGAACACAAGCTATACATACGCCGACTCGCAGCTGACGTCCGAGATACGGACAAGTATGACTGGAACGACCGAAGCAACGCTGCTGTACAGTTATGATACCGATGGAAGCCTTATATCGGTAAACTATAACGAGAGTATTACTACCTCCGTAACGCGCAAAGCTATATAGTTGGGCTGATTGACTTAAGCGGCGCAGCCGTTGTAGAATACACCTATGATAGTTGGGGGGGCTTGTTTCAACTACAGAAACCTTGGCAAGTACATTGGGCAATGATAACCCTTTCCGCTACAGGGGTTATTACTATGACAACGAATGCTGCCTACACCGGTGTGGTCGATTACCGTGCCGAGAATAAATACGATAATACCTATCTTGGCAGATTCACCTACGATATGCTGATGAAGTTTGAGGGGCTATCCCGCGTATTGACTGTTGTTGCCCGCAGATATATGTGGAATGATTGCGATGGTAACCCGCAGATTGAGAAGGCAAGAAACGCGCTTTGTGCATGGTGCAGCATTCCGGGCACAAAAAAAGCCCTGCCCAATGAGTGCGACGGATTACCGGGAGCTGCACGAGGAATTCCCGGAGCTGGTGGACGAAAACGGAGTCGGATGGCTCTATCGCCGTGTGCGCGCAATAGTTGATTTTGTTCGGAGCAATCCCGATAAGGTGATGAAGACCGCCGTGCAAAACTGTGAAACGCTGCAAAAGGGCTTTGACGCCGCATGGCGCAAAAAGGTCATGCAGTTTCAGGTGCCACTGTTCTCGATCAACACCAAAGGCGCATGGGTGCTGCGGTTTGACGATGTTTTGTCAGACGCGCTGGAACAGGGTAAGCTCCGAAACAACGAAATAGCCCTGTCGCCCGAGCAACAGCAAGCATTGTCCGCCGCCACGCCGAAGGGCGTGCCCGAAACAGTGCTGCCGACATTGGCACAGTATTATCTCGCGCACAAGCCGGAGGATTCCCAGTGGGTCGTGCTGCCGGTAACCAACTTCGACGCCTTCTTCGGAACGACCTCCTTCAGCCGGAAATGGCTCGCCAAGCTGCCGGAAAGTATTTTGACGCGTGAACAGGGCTATGGCGTATGCAGGCACCGGATGTTTGTATAGCAAACGGATTATTCGCTGTAAAAAATGTTAAATTTTCACCAATTATCGTTGCTATTTTTGATTATCTGTGCTATGCTGTACTTGTGACATTATGTGGAGGTGCTTGTATGTACCGAGTTGCCATCGAAAAACTCAACAAATGGAAAGAAAGCAAACGCCGAAAGCCGCTGATCATCGAGGGTGCACGTCAGGTCGGAAAGACCTGGCTGATGAAGGAATTCGGCAGCAAGGCGTATGCGAATACTGTATATATCAATTTTGACTCCAACTCCAGAATGGCGGAACTGTTCGCGTCAGACCTGAACACCGACCGCCTGATTATGGGGCTGGAGCTTTATGCCGGTCACAAGATCGAGCCGGACAATACGCTGCTGATTTTCGACGAGGTGCAGGAGGTGCCGCGAGCACTTTCCGCCCTCAAATACTTCTATGAAAACTCGCCGCAGTATCACATCATTTGCGCCGGATCGCTACTTGGCATTGCTTTGCACGGTGGCACTTCTTTTCCTGTGGGCAAGGTGGATTTTCTCAAACTCTATCCATTGTCCTTCAAGGAGTTTTTGATGGCGACCGGAAACGGACGTTTCTCGGAACTGCTGGATATGCGGGATTATGAAATGATCACCTCATTCAAGCAGACCTATATTGACGCGCTCAAGCACTACTATTTCGTCGGCGGAATGCCCGAGGTGGTGCAGAGCTTTGCGGACAACAAGGACTTTAACGAGGTGCGCGACATTCAAAAGCGCATCCTCGCCGCCTATGAGCAGGACTTTTCCAAGCACGCGCCATATGAGATCGTGCCGAAGATCCGCATGATCTGGAACAGCATTCCCTCTCAGCTTGCGAAGGAAAACAAGAAGTTCGTATACGGTCTTGTCCGCGAGGGCGGACGGGCGAAGGAATACGAGACTGCTATCATGTGGCTAACCGACTGCGGGCTTGTCCATAAGGTCAGCCGCGTGAATGCGGCAGGTATTCCGCTGAAAGCATACGAGAATATGCGGGCGTTCAAGCTGTTTGTCGTCGATGTGGGCTTGCTCGGCTGCATGACCGGGCTGCGCCAGCGCACGCTGCTGGACGGCAACGACCTGTTCACCGGGTTCAAGGGCGCTCTCACTGAGCAATATGTCTGCCAGCAGTTCAAAACCATTGAAGATTTGGGCGTCTACTATTACACCAACGACCGCGGCTCCTGCGAGGTAGACTTTGTCATCGATACTGGCGAGCATATCATCCCGGTTGAAGTCAAGGCGGCGGTCAACCTCAAGGCGAAGAGCCTACGGGCGTATAAAGAGAAGTTTGAGCCGGAAATCTCCATTCGCACTTCCATGACGGACTACAAGAAGGAAGATTGGCTCGTGAATCTGCCGCTGTATGCGGTGGAAGAGATTAATGGGCTGAATATTGGAGGAACAAGCAAATGATTAGAGCAGATATGATTACAACTGTTGGTCGAGAGTACCTTACCAGCAATATTGAAAATGATGAATACAGTTATCCAAAAGCTTTCTCTGCAGCATCGTTAACATTCATTCCTATTCGTAATAATGCAGGACGTGCTTTTGAAAAACTGGATATTCGCTTTGTCAAAGACAATATCACGATTCTTATTGAGACAAAAACAAACTATACCAAGGCGGATGAGGAACAATTAATCCGCATATGTAGAATATGAAAAAGCACTTACCAGGAATAAAACCATTGCTATTTTAGCCAATACCGCTAACGATAATGTAAAGGTATGGCGTGGTGTGGTTTCCGATAGTGACTTTGTGCCTAAAGAAACTGCTCTTCGTACAATGAATGAGTATGTTGATTTTTACACTTCTAAAATCAATGACAAAGAAAAAGTGATGCAGAACACTTATAAGCTTAATGAGATGCTGCATCGTCATAGTATTCCTGAAAAACTGCGAAGTCAGTTTGTTGGTACTTGTCTCCTTGCTTTGAAAAATGGGCTTGATTATTCTACGCCGTCACTCACTGCTGCGCAAATCAGAACGCGTATCAAAGAAGTACTGGAAGACCTTTTAAATTCTGATATAAATAAGGCCGAAAAACTTGCTTTACTTAACAGTCCTTGGTGATCAGTATATCCGTCACTTGAACATTGCATCTTTTAGGGAAATCCTGAAAGATATTGAAGAAAACATACTACCGTTTATAAACGACAAAAGCACTTCTGGGCAGGACTTATTAAACTTGTTCTTTGTAACTTTCAATAAATACGTTGGGAAATCAGATAAGAATCAGGCATTTACTCCTGACCATATTCAGGAGGGTTTGACATGGCTTGCGAAATAACTTCTGACTATCTATTAACATCTGAACAACTAACTCATAATGTTAAAGTTTACGCTGGACCTGGGGCGGGGAAAACACATTTTCTTGTTGAAAATGTTAAGAGGATTGTTTCCGCCAACGAGTTGATTTCTAAGAGTAATTCTCGCAAGGTTTTATGTATTACATACACAAATGCGGCTGTTGAGGAAATAACCAGAAGACTTGATAACTTCGCCGATTATGCTCAAGCATATACGATTCACGGCTATATTATCGAAAATATCATTAAGCCATTCCAGAGCGATCTAATTTCTATAATGCAGTCTTATTTCAATATAACAGTCAATCCCAAAGGAGCAATATCCTCACAGATAGAGGGATTGGGTATTTTACATGGTATCAGTAAAGATGATATCTATCAATTCATAAGGAAAACTAACACTGCTAAATTCAGCGATGCTGAAATTAACTACAGTAAAAAGGTTATGGGGGAAATCGAAACCGATAATGATGCTTTAATTGAAGCAACGAAACAAAGAAAAAAATATGAGCCTTCAATTAAGCATTCATCAAAAATCAGCGATGGACACTTTTCCATAATAAAGCAGTATATATGGTCTGTTGTTCGTAAACTTACTCACAATGAGATTCTATATTTTGGTTTCAGAATATTGCAGGAGAATCCAACGGCCTTGTATGCAATAAGAGTTAAATTTCCTTTCATCTTTGTTGATGAATTTCAAGATACAAACCCCTTGCAGACCCTTTTGATAAAATTGGTTGGAGAAAAGTCTACACATATATGCATCGTGGGGGATATAGCACAATCCATATATAGCTTTCAAGGTGCGCGACCAGACGATTTTAAGAATTTCGAAATTGATTTAAGCTTTACTACTGATATGTCAATTCCAGGAAATAGAAGGTCACGAATAACATCGTAAATTTTTGTAATTTTTTGCGTCAGTCTGACACAACAGTTGTACAAAGCAGTATTAGAAAATACAAATCAGAAGATGAACGTTAGCAAAGTGAATCTAATAAGATTCATTTTCTCGTTTGAAAATCTTCTAAAATTACAGAAACGATTGATGAAGTCATGACAAGCGGCGGGGTGGTTCTAACAAGGACATGGGCCGCAGCTTTTAACTATATTAAAGATATTACCTAAGAACAGGCAAAGCTCTTAAAGTCAATTTATGACAGTTACTACAACACGCCTATTCAACTCAGAGATGAAATAGCTGAGTCCAGCAATGTTACATGGGTTAAGGCGTTTCGCTTCATCTTTACCTTATGGGAGAGTTATCTAAAAGGATCATTCATTGATATGATATCAACAATAAGACTCTATTCCGAAATAAACCCTAAAGCAATATGCCCCAAAATGATTTTTGAATTATATTCTTTGGCAAAAGCAATTTTTTCGTCTGTGAAGAATGATACTCCTACATGTAACATAATACAAAGTTTTAATGATGTATTGCAGAAAGAAGCCTATACTGATCTTAAGGGACTAATCCTACCTGATGAATTCAAAATACAAGTTTTTGATGAACAAGACAATGAAAAGCTTGTAGCCGCAGTTGGACAATTATACTGGGACACATCGTACAAACTTTTCACAGAAGTGTTTTCTGCGAAAAGCCGATATATGACTGTACATCAGGCAAAAGGTCTTGAATGGAAGAAAGTAATTGTGAGCGTTACTCCAACAAAAAAAGATGCTATAATCTTATCTGATATGTTTTCGGAACCGCGATTAACCGAAGAATGTTCTTAAATTTGTCAGAATAAACTATGTAGCCTGTAGTAGAGCGATAAATGAATTATATGTTCACATTGCATCCGACTGCTCACAAGATATAATTAGAAAAAGTCTTGAAGCCTATATTGCGAAGACCGGTCAAAGGATTGAATACGATATTTTAAGCTAATTTTCAAGCCAAAAGCCGAAAACGGAGCAGATAATATCCGCCCCATTTTTGGCTATTAGGGAATAGTTTATGCAAATAAGAATTCAGCATTTACCACATCCCGTGTTCTTTCCTTGACGTTATTCATCTTCCCAACCCATTCCATTTGATTCTCCGCCTTGAGCTGTTCGGTGATGCCCTCTTCTGCCGCAATCCGTTTTACCAACCGAGAAAACATCTCCTGCGCCTGTGCGTCGATCTCCGCAAGATGGCCGTTCAGTTTTCCGCTTGTCAGCAGTTCGGCATACACCTCTTTGCGATGCTCCTTCAAATACCGCTTGCGCCGCTGTCCCCAAACACAAATGGGCTTACCTTCTTCTTCGGATAGCATCAGGTCGGGAATGAGAAAATCACCCTCCTGATGGTATGTACCCCCCAACTGTTTAAATAAGGATTCTTTCATGGAATCTGTCCTCCTTTGCTTTATGTATCTTCATGGTAGCAGAGAACGAATTGAAATGCCAATGTGCCGATTTCGGGCAACAGAAAAGCTGCCCCGGTTATAAACCGAAGCGGCAATCTTTGCTATCAGAGCGAACACTTTACGGCGAAACCGCCGGCAAAAAAGAGGTGTTCGTCCAATACCTGTTTGGTGGAGGCGAGGGGAGTTGAACCCCTTTAACCCTAAATGTTCAAAATGTTGATTTAATGCCTAATTCGTATTTTCTCTTGTGTTATAAGGGTCTTGCGGTTATTTGCTTCCGGACGATATTCCAATTTTGTGGAAAAAGTAAGGCCGTTTTGGAGCGGTATGCAACACGAAATGCAACACGAACGCTCGAATGCGCGGCTGTATTTATATGCAATGAAACCGCGCAAGTAATAATTGACCATTAACGCTCTTAGCACCTAAAAATCGACAAAATATTATGTTTGCTTATCTAGCGCCATAGTATATAATACTAAACGTAACCAATATGTATAGTCAGATTGGCAGTCAAATAGAATGTCCTCGGAGGTGAGAAATGAAAAGAAGGGTTTTAAAGTTGATTTCTTTGCTGATGTGCCTTTTTATGCTTATAAGCGACCATGTCGGGGCTTTAGATTCAGGCAAAGAAGCGGGAAGCGGCAAGATCACGCGGGTTGAAGAGCTGGTTGGAGAACGCACCGCCAATTCAAAGACATATCTTATGTCCGACGGATCGTACGAGGCCGCCGTTTACGCGGCTGACGTCCATTATGTAAGCCAGGCCGGAGCATATGAGGATATTGACAACAGCATCGTTCCCTACGCCAAGAGTATTGACAATAACTCATACGCATACAAGAA
>URFJ01000049.1 GCA_900547135.1 uncultured Eubacteriales bacterium
CATCTGGCATGTGCGATGCCGGACGGATCAGGCACCATTTAAAGCATAACCTGTACAGGCATGATTCTACAATCGTGTTTGCCGGTTATCAGGCGGTAGGCACCTTGGGCAGAATGCTGATAGACGGGGTTCAAAACGTAAAGTTATTTGGAGAGGAAATACGCGTAAACGCTACAATAGAACAGCTCACTGAATTCTCCGGCCACGCCGGAAGGGACGAGCTAATAAAATGGATAACTGACATTGACGCGAGGCCGGAAAAGATTTTCTTTGTACATGGCGAGGAAACGGCCCTTGAGTCTTTGAATAAAGCCGTGCAATCGATGGGATACACAACAATAGTTCCAACCCTTGGAGATGTATATAAACTTGGAGACGCTATTCATAACACTTTAATGCCGAGCGCCCAGGTTGAAGACGTAAACGCATTAGATCGCGATACGGAAATAAAAACTCAGCTAAACCGGATACTTGAGCTCCTTGAGGACATACGGGAACGAAGGTCTCCGGACATGGAACTAAAGCTTGATATTATGGAAACCGATATAAAGGCCTTTGCCGACCGCTGGCAGGAAATATTAATGAGTTAAAAATCATAAACCAGGCACGCTCCGTCTCTAAGCGTGCCTGGCCTCAGATCGATTACATATTAATCGTTAAGTTATTATAATAGATCAATTCTTCATATTTTGTAACAGGTGATACTTATGGGAAATAATAACCCGCATAAGGGGCATAGAGAACGAATGAAAAATCAATTCTTTGAAAACGGTCCGCAGTCTTTTTTGGATCATCAGCTGTTGGAGCTTTTGCTTTTCTACAGTATACCTCAGAAGGATACAAATCCTCTAGCTCACGAACTGCTAAACCAATTTGGCAGCCTGCGCAACGTAATAAAAGCGGACCGCAAGATACTGGCAAACATAAAAGGCGTGGGACCCAACACGGCGATTCTGCTTACGCTAATCTCCGATATATATGACCGCGCCTTGCAACATTTTGACGATGAAAAGCTGTTAAATAACCCCGCGGCAGCAATGCATTATTGCATATCGCTGCTGCATAAACAGCCGAACGAAACCATCTGCGTAATATCGCTTAATAAGCAGGGAAAACTATTGGGTTCCGATATAATAGGGATAGGGACGTTGACACAAGCTGAAATATATCCCCGCTCAATTATGATGTCCGCGCTTAAGCATAACGCCCATAGCGTAATACTTTGTCATAATCACCCATCCGGCAATCTCCAGCCCTCCGTACAGGATATTGAAGCTACCAGGATGGCCTCTATAATTCTGGATGCAGGCCAGATACGCCTATTTGACCACATAATAGTGGGGCAGGACAGCGCGTTATCAATCAAGTCCGGCACTGTCATCCTTAGCAGGATATCGTGCACGGACTCGGTAAGCATTGACCGCCTTAACGCGGAAACAATTAGGTCTATAGGTGTAAATCCCGAAAAGATGCGCCGGGTCGCTGACGAAATAAACGCATACTTTTTGGGAGAATACGATTGAACAAGGGCTATTTTTCGTGTATAAAGGTTTTACGCGCCGTGTAAATCAGAGCGGTCTCCACCTCAGTCAAGCCTATATCGTTCCTTTTAGCTGCCTGTTCGCAGTCGTCATACTCAGCTTTTATTCGTTTGCCATCCGTTTTATATCTTATGGGACCGTATTCTGTATTAGCTACGCAGGTGTTTCTCGTAACCAATGCCCGTGTTTTAATATCTATACGTACTCCCCAGGTAGTCGTGTGTTTGAATATCACCTCAACCATGCGATCCGTACAAGCCACTTCGCACATGCATGATAAAGCTTGAGCCGGACGTCCCTTTTTCATTATAATCGGAGTGATCCAAACGTCCAGGGCGTTTTCCTCCAAAAGCTTCTTGGCGGCAAACGCCAGGCTTTCCCCTGTCATATCATCAATATTGGCTTCTATCAGCACTATATCGTCTGTTTTTTTATCCGCATCCGTACTCTTACCGCGGGAACCGTCACGCTCCTCACCCATTATTGTTCGCAAGGCGTTAAGTGTTCCTGTATCCCTTTTCCCAAATCCATAGCCTACTGCTTCCGGAATCATTAAGGGCAGCTCGCCGAAACGCTCCGCCTCCATAGCGCAGGCAGCCCCCGTAGGCGTGGTTAGTTCTCCATGCTTTGGATCTGAGCCGTAGCAAGGACGCCCAAACAGGATTCTAGCCGTAGCGGGTGCGGGTACAGGCAAAGTTCCATGGTCACAGGTTACGGTTCCGCCACCGAGATTAAGCGGGGACGATACTATTTTCTTTATTCCCAGGGATTCAAGCGCTGCTGAAATGCCGACTATGTCCACTATTGAGTCAACCGCCCCAACCTCATGAAAATGAACTTCATCCTCTGTTACACCGTGTACGTATGCCTCGGCCTCCGCAACGCGACCGAATATGCGAAGCGCCCGTTCTTTCACGTTTGTGCTGATTTGCGAATTCAAAATAAGCGACTTTATCTGTGAATAGTTTCTGTATCCGGCATGTGAGTGTGAACCGTCGCCATGGTGACTATGGCCATGCTTAAGGTGTACGTTAAGATCGATTCCACAGATTCCCCGCTTTTTAATATTGTTTGCCTCAACATGGAATTCTTCAGAAATCCCGAGATTGTTAAGCGAGGACATGATAAAATCAAAATCAGCCCCACAGTCTATAAGGGCCCCAAAAAACATATCGCCGCTGATTCCCGAAAACGCATCTATATAAAGTGTTTTCATGCTTTCCTTCCTCCTACAATTAGCCGGTTTATCCTGCCGGCCGCGAATCCCGCCCCAAACCCATTGTCAATATTAACTACCGTTACGCCCGCTGAACAGGAGTTAAGCATTGATAGCAGAGCGGCAAGGCCATTGAATGACGACCCATATCCTACACTCGTAGGCAGGGCTATAACCGGACGGTCCGTAAGGCCGCCTACAACGCTTGGAAGCGCGCCGTCCATGCCTGCAGCTACCACTATGGCGTTTGCCGTAGCCAAGGCCTCCTTATAAGAAAGTATTCTGTGTATTCCAGATACCCCAACATCGTATACCCGCATAACATCCGCATCCATGGCCTCCGCTGTAAGCGCCGCTTCCTCGGCCACGGATATGTCCGAGGTGCCTGCTGTTGCCACGATTACACTGCCCTGAGGGTGCAGTTCCCGAGGGTTAACGATGGCAATCGAAGCCGTTTCCGAATAGTATACTTCCCCAAACCTGTGCTTCAGCACGCTAGCACAGTCTTTGCCTATTCTGGTCACCAATATATGCTTTCCCCCGTTTGACAGCAATGAGCTGCATATCCCACATATCTGTTCGTTGGTCTTGCCGCGTCCATATACCACCTCAGGATATCCCTGGCGCCTTTCCCGGCTAAGATCAACCCTTGCAAAGCCGAGGTCGTCATATACCTCATCATTCATCACGCCTCAACCCGCCTTTCGTTCATACTTCCCTGAACATAACCGTTCAAGTCAAGCGATACGTATCTGAATCCAACGGATTTGAGCGCATTTGATATATCGTTTTTCATTTCAAAAGCCCGGTTAATCTCATCCCCTGGTAATTCCAGCCTAGCACAATCGCCATGAATCCTTACCCTAAGTTTTATAAACCCCATGGATCTAAGCAGCGTTTCGCCTTTGTCCGCTCTATCCAGGTCATTCATCGTAATCTTTGTTCCAGTGGGTACTCTGGTAGCCAGGCAGGCATAGGATGGAATGCTTAAATCGTCAGCACCCTCAAAAAGCTGAATAATATCCGATTTTTTCATGTCAAGCTCCAAAAATGGACTTATAATACCGAGTTCACTTAATGCTTCCATTCCTGGGCGGTAGTCCAACGTATCATCAGCATTGGTGCCATCCATTACAGCCTTTATTCCATGGACCCATGCTTGATTAAGAATTTCAGTAAATATTACACGCTTGCAATAATAACACCTCTTTGGTCCGTTTGCAGCGACAAATTCGTTATCAAGGGCGCATACCTCTATAACCACATGCTCTACACCCGCAAGCTGGCTAAAGCGTTTAGCTACTGCTAACTCCACTTTGGGCATGAATTCACTATGGACCGTTATGGCCAAAACATTTTTAGAACCTATAGCTTTAACTGCTGCCTTTAGCAAACAGGCACTGTCCGCGCCTCCCGATAGCGCAATGGCTACCTTATCGTATTTCCTTAAAAAATCATTAAGTCTTTCCATTTACAACCTTCCATCCTAAATTAATATACGCCTGCTAAATTTAACAGGCGTATTTCTACATATAGTAAGCCTAAACTTCATATGTACGCATCTCCACGGCGACCTCGGCGGTCGGGGATTCTGCCCTGGCCTCGCCAAGTACGCCGGCATCGTCAATGCTTCCCCCCCATATGTGAGTGCAGATAAGCTGCTTTACTCCGCATCGTTTCGCAAGCTTTCCGGCCTCGCCGGCAGTCAGATGCGCCGCGTTTTCCGTGGTTTTATCCGCATTTAAGTAGCATGTATCGGCAAGCAGCAGATCCGCTCCGCTGCACAGGGTTTCAAGGCGCATGTTGTAACCCGTGTCTCCCGTATAGACCATCCGTTTGCCTCCGCTAATAAGCTCTGCCGCATAGGAGACAATAGTATGGGTCATTCTGTGTAAAACAACCGTTAGATCCTTATATTTCAGCTTCATACCGTCCCTGGCGGCTATCATGTCGTAAACGCCGGAGGATACCAGCTGCCTGAACTCAAGCTCAGGCTCGGAAGGCGCAACTACAGACAGTGGCGTAGGAATGGATCTATCCCTTGTATGTAGCTGTTTAAGCGCATATCTAAGCACAAGCATATCCGACATATGATCGCTGTGGAGGTGGGACAGTATTATGCCGTCAACTGTGAGCCTAGGCTTTTTATATAGCAGCCTGCTAAGGGCGCCGTTTCCAAGGTCCAGAATTATAGACGCCTGCTCAGTTTCAACAAGATAACCCGAACACGCTCCGGTAGCTGCAGGAAACGGTCCATATTTTCCTAAAACGGTCAATTTCATTCGCTATTTCACCCTAATAATAAAATCATTATCCTTTTGTTTATAGAGTTTCCCGCTCAGGATTTTTAATACGGGTATAGCGATGATAGTGTTAACCACAGTCTGAAGCAGATCAAGCGGCAGCGCGAACGATGCTACCCCGTAATCGCCCATTATTATAAGGTCAAACAGGAAATAACCCGCAATCATTATAAGGGAGCAATACAGGCATACCTTTATAAGCTCCATCCAGCCGCCTCCTTTTTTAAGTAGCCTAGCCGCCAGCAAAGCCATACAACCCTTGATAATAAAACTTGGAATAGCATACACCGGGCTGCCCACAAATAGATCGGAAAGGCATGAACCTACAGCGGCTACAAGCGCTCCAAGCGGTCCGCCTAACACCAATGCCGCTGCATATATCGGAGCATCGCCAAGATTTAGGTACGATCCCGCCCGATCGCCGTTATTACGGATTACGGGAGAAGTACCGCTATCGGTGGTCTGATATACAGGCACTCGCAGCAATGACGTCATCAGTACTATTATTACTAAAAATACGCCGGCCAGTATCAGTTTCTTGGTATTCAACTTACCCTTTTCCATTAGTAAATCCTCCTGTAATTGATATTCCGTCCCAACATTCCAATTATAATAATACATTATTTCCTATAATTTGAAAACCAAACTTTTTATTACAATAGTTTTTAATAGTCCTTTTTGCTGGACAAATAATTAAGTACCGAGCCAATGCTCCTTTCCTTTACGTTTATAAAGTTTTCCCTCTCAAGTATGTTCTCCAGATAATGCGCGTCGGACGAATAAAGTATATGGTATTGGTCAACGTCCACTCCAGCCGCAGGCAGTCCCCTATATACCTCCAACGTGGTGAACCCGCTTTGCGGAGGAACAAATCCGAGACTGGATATCAGCGAATTAGACGCGCGATTTATATGTGCTGGCACAGGAACACCGCCGAGTTCCCTGCATCGGTCCGCAATCCTATCAATGGATAGCGTAGTGGATTGTATGAGGAGCTTTTCTTCCCTATATATAGGCACATCCTCAGAGTTCATGGCTACCTGTTCACCAAACATCTCTGGCCTGTTTTTAATATCCGGCAGATGCTGATACAGGTAGTCGCCCATAACCAATGCTAAATCCACAGTTGGAAAATAGCAAAGTACATGCACTTCTTCTCTGCTTTCCGCCTCAATAGCGGGCAAAAGGATCATATTTTTCTCGTCCGCAACTTCTTTACATGCTTGCAGATTCTTAGCGCTGTTATGATCTGCCACAGCAATCATATCAAGGCCTTTAAGATATGCCATGTTAACCAAGTTATTGGGCGTCATAGCCATATCCGCGCACGGCGACAGGCACGAATGAATATGTAGGTCACATGCAAGCAACATATCAATCCCGCTCGGGTTTAATGCCATGCTGATTCATAATACAGCAGATCTTATATGCTGTATACGGGGAAGATATTATGGCTATTCCCTCTTCGTCGGCCTTGTCCACCGTAGCCGGCTCAGGCGACATTCCCTCGGGGCAGATAACGCATGCCATGTCGTGAAGCGATGCCACCGCTATTACGTTCATGTGGGTCTGTACGGTTATCCATGCGCAACCCGATACACCCTTAGCCATTACCCAGCTCAATAAATCGCATGTGCAGCCGCAAAGTATCTCATTGCCCTGGCCTCCCCGCGTTTTTATATCTCCATCTATCAAAACCGCCAAATCTTCCGCTTTCATAATTCAAATGCCCTCCTTATTTTGTATAAACGGATTTACTCTATCCCCGCTTTTGGGCGCTTGCCAAATCCACCATTTCCTGCGCCATCTGCCTGACCTTATCCCTAAGTTTGAATATGCAATCCATCTCCACAGCATGCCCGCGCACAATATCCTCCGCCAGCGTTCTGCATGTAGGCGATCCACATGAGCCGCAGTCAAGCCCTGGAAGATTCTTATTTATGCACTCAAGCCTGTCCATCATCCGCATTGCCTCAACCACGTCGTCGCTGAGTTTCATCATGTTAAATGGCTGGAATTCTTTATCAAAACGAATTAAGGGCGATCCTATATATTTCTGCACATGCTCATCATTGTCGAGGTCAAGTCGAGGCTGCGAATTGGCGATTCGTCTATTCCGGTTTTTAGCTACGAACTGGTTTTCAACCGAAAGAGGACCTCCAATGCAACCACCAGCGCAGGCAAGAGGCTCCATGAGAACCAGGTCGCTCAGACGTTCGTTATCTATTTCATCCAAGCATTGTATGATGTTGTAGATTCCATCTACAGCAAGATGATGTCCTGTACCCACAGCTGAACTAATGCCCCCTATAACGGCGGCGCCCAATCCAAACGCGCCGGCCCGGTACGCGATCTTTCTTGGGTTGGTTTCGTTTTTTCCAATATAATTTCGCAGGGTTGTAAATACATCTCTAACCGACAAAACCCCGTTAACTTCACTTTTCGAGATTCCCAGTGGGTTTTTTATCTGCGTCATTTCGGCCGCGCATGCGGATATATAGTATGCTCCCACCTCATTTCGGGTAACTCCTACGGCCTCGCAAAACTCTTCCTTAGCAACACGCGCGGCTATCTCGTTTGGCGCTACAAACGGCGCTAGGTTATCTATTAGGTTTGGATACATTGCCGTAATCAGCCTTGGCACTACAGGACATGCGCATGGTATAACAGGATATACTGCATCGGAACTATGAATATATCTGCTTATAGCTTCTGAAAATATCTCAACCGCTTTTGCCTCTTCATATATGGCGTCAAAGCCCATTGCATACAAGCCCGCGTATATATCCTCAAGCTCCTCCAAACCCTTAAATTGCGAATAGAGCGTAGTAGACGGTATTACAATGTTATATTTAAATGTGCCAAGTGCAGAAACTGGCGTTGTAACAGAAACCATTGCATGGTGCGGGCAGGCGGAAAGGCATCTCCCGCAGTCAATACAGCGTTCATCCATCATTTTCGCCTTGCCCTGCTGTACCCTTATCGCCTCAGTAGGACAGGTCTTTATACAGTTAGTGCATCCGACACATTTGCGCCTGTCTATCCGGACCGAATGCCTATACATATTTCATCCTCCCGTTTCTTGAAAACCATATACGTTACAAGTCATACTCAGCCGTTATAACAGAACCCTTGCCTACCTCGGATTTAATTGTAAACCGGCTGCTATGCCTTTTAACATTGGGCAGGCCCATTCCCGCTCCAAATCCCATCATGCGCACATCCTCCGGCGCCGTGGAATATCCCTCTTTCATTGCTAATTCAGTGTTGGGTATTCCCGGGCCACAGTCCGCGCTGGTAAGTGTGAGGCAGTTTTCCGTCATCTCAAGTATGAGTTCGCCACCAAGCGAGTGTATTACAAGATTAAGCTCAAGTTCGTATGAACATATCGCAACTTCCCTTATCAAAACGGGGTTTACATCCATACGTTTGAGCAGCCGCTTTATCTTGCTTGACGCATCGCCCGCCATAGCGAAATTTCCTCTCTCAACCGGATATATATCCTTATATAATACTGTCATGCCTGTCCGCTCCTTGTGCATGCGGGAAGCCCCGCCTGATACAAGAGGCCGCTTGATGTATATAGGGTCTTATTCGTTGACAGAAGTACCATTCCCTGACCGTCGGCCTCCTTAATGATATCCTCGCTTACCTGCTTTCCACGCACGAATACTATACATCGCACATCAAGCATCTCTGCAGTGCGTATTACATGAGGATTTATCATGCCTGTTAAGACCAAAGTTGTGGGCGTGACATACGCCAGCACGTCGCTCATCATATCAGATCCAAATGCGGAGTCTATTTCCAAACTTGTGCGGTCGGCCCCACAAAGGATATTTGCATCCAGTATCCTGATAACATCCGATATTAACATTGCGCGTTCCCCTCCTTCGTCAGCCTTGGGAGGACAGCGCCTCCATCAGCTTAACGTATTCATGCGTTAACTGTAATTGAGTATACTTCATTTTCGACGAAAAATCCACAAAACTTTCTGTTTGTTCGTTGGAAAGTGAGGATAACAAATCGCTATACCTATCATAGCATTCAATGACCTTCAACAACACCTCATCTGAGGATGTAACGGATTTCAGCGGTTCCAGTGCATTTTTGAGTTTTGAAAGAATTTCACCCGCTGCTGTCTTGCCATCAGAAACCTGGGATTTATTTTCATCAAATGAAATTGAGGCTGCCATAATTTCATTGCACGCATCAAGCAAGGCTTTAAAGCCGCTTTCAACATTATTCAGCTGCGTTTCTGTAGCTGTGACGCGGAAACTTGCGCCTGATGCCGCCAGTTTGAATACCGTGCAGTCATGGCCCTCCTCCTTAAGCCTATCCCTTACGCTTTTAGCGTCGCTCTCGCTTCCATATCCCGAGGCAAGCACCCTGAAGCGTTCACTGTCCTGATATACATAACCGGCCGCGCCTTGGCCTTTGAGATCATTGGCTAGCTTTTCAGCATTTTCTTTGGATTCGAATATGCCCATCTGCAGCATATAGCAGGATAACGACGGCAAATCAATCTCGCGTGTAACTAGGTCTCCCGAGTTGATTGTGGGATTAACATCCGGCGTTGTCGACGGGTTTGGACTGTGAGTAGCCGTACCAAACATCGGCGCTATAACATTTTGCGCTATCCAGGTGCCGGCGGACGACGCGGTAACAAAATAGATCATGCCCGCAACCAGTACAATTGCCAAAACCACTCCGCCAGCGCCCGAGCCTCCGTTTCTTGTTCCGCGGCGCCTCCGTCTTCGTCTGTATTCCATAAAGACACCTCCTGTCCTCTTATATGCTATGTATACAAAAGCTCTCATTAATTTATAACGGATGGCTATAAAAACACTTATAAACATTTGATGTCTTGCAAAAGAACTTGCAAATAGATCTTTACAAAATTAGGCATTAACACAAAGCGTTCACTTGGTGTTATGCACAAACTAATGATAAAAACTTGTTGTAAAGCATTATAAAAAGATAATTTTTTAAGGTTTATATTCATAAATGATAAGACTGTTAAGACAGATAAAACACTATTCAGGATAGCTCTTTAATGATTCTCCATAAAGCAATACTAATAAGCGCCACAGTCTGCGCTTAGGCCATTAAGTTCAATAGATCAGCGGCTCTTCCATATCAATTCCCTTATTAACGCCAACATGCTCAATTTTAGTCCTATGATTGTTTCCCAAATAATAGAATCTCAGGCTGTCGAGTTCTTTGTCAATGATATCGGTTAATATAGACTTAAGCGCCACGCATTGGGCTTTGTCCAATAGGCACTCAAACACGGAATTCTGTACGCGCGTACCATAATTAACGCACTGTTTAGCAACTCTTCTCAGTCTGGTCTTCCCTTCGGCAGTCTCTGTGTTGACGTCATAAGTTATAAGCACCATCAAAGCTATCACCTACTTCCAAAAGAACGGAGGATATTCGTCTATATCCCCTCTCAGGTGTCTTGCCAGCAGCATAGCCTGTACGAATGGTATCATACCCCATTCTACCTTCTCTCCGAGGTATGGGTGGGTGATTACGTCTTTTTTCTTATTCTGCCACGCAGTAAGGATGAGCCTTTTCGTGTCATCCTTCATTACTACCGCCCCATCCTCTCTTCTCAAAAACCCCCGGCCATTTATCATTTTTTTGTTAATCATTGTAAGCACAAAGCGGTCTGCTAAAACGGGCCGTAACTCCTCAATTAAGTCAAGTGCCAGGGAAGCTCTCCCTGGCCTGTCAGTATGCATGAATCCTACGTATGGGTCAAGACCTACTGACTCCAAGGCTGATTCAATAGTGTATGCAAGCAGCGTGTATATAAAGGACATCATGGCGTTTACATTATCAAGGGGAGGTCGCCTGCTCCTGCCATGAAACGCAAAATCTTTCTTCTGCTGAAGGATCAGCTGATCAAAAACCCCGAAATAGATACTTGCCGCTTCTCCCTCATATCCGCGCAGCTGAGCCATATACTGGCTTAAAGAAACATTCTCCAGCGATTGCTGAAGCAATGACGAAGCCCGCTTAACCCTTTCAAAATCTATCTGTACGCCATGGTCCCTTGTTGCACGCTCTAAAACCCATCGGCAATTATATACTTTTCCTAACACGCAGTTTTTGGCTATTCCTAAACTTAATGCTTCATCCTCAGAAACCCTGTACTGCTTTTTCCTTAATATAACATTTCCCTTAACGCTCCCTGTGACCCGTGCAAGAAATCTGCCGTTAGGGCTGATAAAGCATAGAGAAATGTTCTGTTCTGAGCACTTGCCCATTAGCGCGGGGCTAACGCCTCTGTATCCAAATGAAACTACTGCCTCTAAGTTATGCAACGGAACCCTGCCCAGTTCCTGGCCGTTTTCAAGTATAACAATGTTCTCCCCGTCCAGTGAAAGATAATTTTCAGGAGAAGTTACGTACAGGCTGTTAAGCAGCTTTTTCATATATCTTCCTCTGCAATCGCATTCTTAATATACTCTTTAGCCGAGGGCGACCTACCCAACTTTGGAACGCATAAGTCTTTAAGAGAGCACGCATTGCAGCTCTTTGACCATTTTACCTTTGGGGTATATCCTCTATTAAACAGCTCATGCATCTCTTTAAATGCTTTGATTACCTCTTCTCTAAGTTCCTCCGTAATGGCTAACCTGTCCCTGCGGCGCGTTTCCCCATAAAATATAGCTCCCTCATCGATCTTACAGCACATCATCTCCTCAAGGCACATTGCTTGTGCCACAAGCTGCAGCTGATCCGCCCTTGTCTCCTTTGGATGCCCCTTTTTGTATTCAACAGGGTATACCCTATATTGTCCCCTGTGTGCGTGAAGTGAAATGCCGTCTTCATCCTTATAAAACTCTACGATATCGCATATTCCGCTCACTCCCATCGTCCTGGAATGAACAGGCATCCCCCTGCTGACAATCAAATCGTTTCTTTTCTCGTGAAAATAGGCGTCATGGGCCCTTTTATGAAACAGCTCGCCTATAACCGTATGTTCGTTTTCCTGCCATTGCTGCTCAATGTGAATAAGGGCCCATTGCCTTCTGCAAAAAACAAAGTGCTGTATGCCCGAAAGCATTAGATAATCGTCTTCGTTATATTCCATTATGACTTTCTTATAAGTTCAACTGTAGACGGAATCCTGTCCTCATGTATTTCTAAGCTGTAATCTCCATATTGCCTTGGATATTCCACGTTGTCGTTTCGCCTAACTTCTACCGTGTCGAACAGCTTATGGGCTGGGCAATCGCCCAATTCACTGCTGTGCTTAAATACAATAAGCTCCCTGACAGCCATCTTTCCCCTGGCGGCCGAATGATCATTTTCAAACATGTTTAGGATGGCCTCCCACAATAGCTCCAGATCCTCCTCAGAGAATCCGGTCGTTTTACGGGCAAGA
>URFJ01000050.1 GCA_900547135.1 uncultured Eubacteriales bacterium
TCTGTTTTTAATACAATATGATAAACTTAATGAAAGATTGACTGAAACGAACTCCCTGATTGAACAAGTCTGTAACGAAATAGCGGATAACGAGGAGCTTGAAAGCGGGCTGGCAAAAGAATATGAGACCGGAGAAGCGTTTGAGCGGACAGTAAACTCTGAGATAAGCGGCTTAAAAAACAGCCTATTGGCATATACCGCCGGTATTCAATCAAGTCTCGGCGAAGCCCGCGTACTTCAGGAGCGCAGGCTGAACGCCCAAAAGGAGCGGGACAGCGCGCTGGAAGCAATAAACGGAGCCAATGAAGCGCTTAAAGGCCTGTCTGAAAGGAAACTCTCCATGGTCAACGACATAGCTGACAGGTCCGAGTTAATAGGTGGACTGCAGCAAAGCCTTGAGGACTTAGAAGAAGAATTTAAAAAGTATACATATGAGCTTGGGGAAAAGGCCGAGTCGCTCGACCAGTGCAAGACGAGCATAATTGAGGCGATGAACCGCCTGTCGGATGCAAAGAGCATGAGGACGCGTCTGGAAACGATGAAGATTAACCTTGAAAGTAGCCTCAAATTAATCAATGATGAAATCAACCAAAAGGGCGATGAGCTAGAGGGACTGGACAAAGAGCTTATGGAGGCTGACGAGCAGCTTAACGGCTTGAAGCACGAAAAAAATAGGCTTAATAACGATCGGATCAGCGTTGAGGAGAAACGCAAAGCTACATCGGATGAGCTTTTTGAAATTAAAAGAACTATGAGAAAATCCGAACAAGTCCTTGAGTCTGGGATTTCAAGACTGAAGGTGCTGAAGGAAATGAATCAGGCCCATGAGGGCTATTACTCAAGCGTAAGAAATGTGCTGAGGGACTCGAAGCGGAATACCCGGCTTGGCGAAGCTGTGGAAGGCGCCCTTGCCGAGCTTATTCATGTTCCAGCCGAATTTGAAACCGCCATAGAGATGGCGCTGGGTTCCTCGCTGCAGAACATAGTGACGCCCACGGATGGGGATGCAAAGCTTGTAATAGAACATTTGAGAGCTAATAATTACGGAAGGGCGACATTTTTGCCGCTATCATCCATGAAACCGCGGACTTTAAGCAGCGATGAGAGAAGCATGATACAAGTTGACGGCTTGATAGGAGTTGCGTCCGATCTTGTAAGCTACGACGCGCGCTATAAAAATATAATAGAAAACCTGCTTGGCCGAACTGTTATAGTCCGTGATTTGGATACAGGGATAAAGATAAACGCAAAATCCAAATCAGCATTTCGTATCGCTACGGTAAAGGGCGATATCATAAATCCAGGAGGTTCGATTACAGGCGGAAGCACACAAAGGCGTGAATTCAGCCTGCTTGGCCGCCGGCGTGAGATGACTGAACTGGAAAACCGTCTAAAATCTCAGAAGCTGGAGTTGGACGATATATCGAATAAGGCCGAAGCAAGCGAGCGGCTTTTGAGTGAACTCGGGCAAAGCTTAGAAATGTTTAGGGAACGGATTCACAGCATAGATATCAGCACTGCCAAACAGATAGAAAAAATCGATATAATTCAAAAATATATCAGCGTAGCCAAGCTTGAATTGAAGACGCAATATGAGGAGAGGGGACGCCTTCAGGACAGCTTATCGGACGTAGAGTCAAGACTGGGCGAATCGGAAACAGCCCAGGGAAATATAGAGGACAGCAATACAGCCACGCAGGAGGATATTACCAGGCTGCAAAACGAGCTTAATGTAATGCGTTTGGAGCAGGAGAAGAAAAGTTCAAAAATCACCTCTCTTAAGGTACAGCTTATGGCTGAAAACAAGGAACTGGCAGCGATGAATGGCGGGCTGGCCCGAATAGAATCCGACGCGGCCAGGCTAAACGCTGAAATATACGGCAAGGAGCGGGCCGTAAACTCCCTTAATGAATCTATAGCCAAGCTGGACCTTCAGATTATAAACGTAGACGAGAGCGTAAGATTAAAAAGGGCTGAGGCAGAGTCACTCGAAAACAGGATTAACGGCTTAGAGGCGGAGCAAGGTAAGCGCATTGACAAACTCAAGGAGTTGCGCGTAAGAAAAGGAGAACTTTCCAGCGCAATTGAAGCGCTCAGGGATAGAAGACATAGGGCCGAACTCAGCCTGAACAAGGCGGAGCTTGAACTTTCCGGAATCCAAGAAAGGGTTTGGAACGACTACAATCTTACTTATGACAATATAGTCCCCTACAGGCGCGGGTCTACGGCGGCGGCTGAGCACCTGTTGGCAGACGAAACAAGAAAAGAGATGAGAAACTTGGGCGATGTCAGGGTAAGCGCTATTGAGGAATACGATCTTGTCAAAGAGCGCTATGATTCGCTCAAGGCGCAGTATAGTGATTTGGAGAGGGCGGAATCCGACCTTAGGCTGCTTATAACGGAGCTTCTTGAGAGCATGAAGTTGGAGTTCAAATGCCAGTTTGAACTGATAAGAGCTAACTTTACAAGCGTTTTTTCAGAGTTGTTCAGGGGAGGCAAGGCCGACCTTGTACTTTCCAACGGTGCAGATATACTTAACTGCGATATAGATATAATAGCGCAGCCGCCAGGGAAAAAATTACAACTCCTTTCCCTGTTGTCAGGGGGAGAGCGTGCGCTTACGGCAATTGCCCTGCTGTTTGCGATACTAAAGTTAAAGCCTACGGCATTTTGCATTTTGGACGAGATTGAAACGTCGCTTGACGAGGTCAACGTTTCCAACTTTGCAGACTACCTTGGTAATTATTCAAGGGACACACAGTTCATACTCATAACGCATAGAAAGGGAAGCATGGCCGTTTGCAACGCTTTGTATGGCGTCACAATGGAGGAAAAGGGCGTATCAAAAATAGTATCAGCACGTTTTGACGAAGCTGGTTGATAAACAAAGGGGGATCATATGTTTTTATTTGGCAAGAAAAACAAAAAGGGAAAGGATAAAGATAGGGAGAAAACCGATGAGATTATTAAGGAAGAAGTCAAATCAACCGAGGTTATTGACGAGCCTGACGAACCCGACGATTCCTTTCAAACGGCTAAGGCCAGTAATGCCAGTTTATCAGAGGCTGATATTCAGAAGAATGCGGCTCCTGAACTGAAAGAGCAGAAGCCTGAGAGGAAGGGCGGCCTGTTTTCCAGACTGAGGGAGGGCTTATCAAAAACAAGGAACACGCTGTTTGCGGGGCTTTTTTCAGGCAATGACGATAAGCTTGACGATGATTTTTTCGACGAATTGGAAGAAGCCATGATCATTGCGGATATGGGGTTTGAAACCACAAACCTCATTCTTGACAAGCTAAGGCAGGAGCTTAAAGCGTCCAAAATAAAAAACCGTACCGATGCTAAAGAAGCCATAATACGTATTCTTGCCGACGTGATGAGACCTGATAGTACGTTTTTGGAAGGAAATGAAACCCCCAGCGCCGTATTGCTTATAGTTGGGGTAAATGGGGTGGGAAAGACGACTTCAATAGGCAAGCTTGCAAGCTATTATTCCGACTTGGGAAGAAAGCCTATTATGGCCGCTGCTGATACCTTTAGGGCTGCTGCCGCGGAACAGCTTACCATATGGGCCGAGCGTACCCGCACCCCTATTGTAAAGCATGGGGAGGGGGCCGATCCGGCCGCCGTAGTCTTTGACGCGATAGCGTCTTATAAGGCGAAAGGTCTGGACATGCTGATCTGCGATACGGCTGGCAGATTGCATAACAAGAAGAATCTGATGAATGAGCTTAGCAAGATACGCAGGGTAATAGACAGGGAACTGCCCGGGACGCCATGTGAGGTGCTGCTCGTTCTTGACGCTACTACGGGGCAAAATGCGATAGCTCAGGCAAAAGCATTTGGTGAATCGGCAGGACTCACGGGAATTATAATCACTAAGCTTGACGGAACCGCAAAGGGAGGGGTGGCCGTAGCTGTAAAGCATGAGCTAGGCCTGCCTGTACGCTTCGTAGGCGTGGGAGAAGGGGTGGGCGACCTGCAGCCTTTTGATGCTGATGAATTCGCCAGGGCGTTGATCTAAAGAAAACAATATATTTATAAAGGCGGCGGCAGATTGGGCTAAATAGCTTGACTGCCGCTGTTTTTAGTGTATAATTGTTATCTGTAAAGCAAATACCTTTACAGATGGATGGTGCAGCATGGATCATGTAGAGCTGGGAATATTGTTGGATTTTTATGGACCGCTTTTAACGAAACGCCAGCTTTGTATCATGGAGCAGACAGTAAACGAGGATTGCTCTTTATCCGAGATTGCGGAGCGCGAAGGAATATCCCGACAGGGAGTCAGGGATGCCTTGAGAAAGGCTGAAGAGCAGCTGCGCTTTTATGAACAGCAGATGCGGGTTGTCGGCAGGTTCGGAGAGATTTCAGCCATATTGGAATCCATTGAGAAAAATATTGCGCATATACCTACCGGCCAGCGTGAAAATATTGAGAGGGATTTAAGCCGAATCAGGCGTATTTTGGAGGAATAGAGATGGCATTTGAAGGCATTGCCTCAAAACTGCAGAACGTATTTAAAAAATTAACCGGCAGGGGTAAGCTTAGCGAAAAGGATCTCAAAGAGGCGATGCGCGAAGTTAAGCTTGCTCTTTTAGAGGCTGATGTCAACTTCAACGTTGTAAAGACTTTTATTAAAAGCGTAACGGATCGTGCCGTAGGCGCTGAAGTGATGGAAAGCCTTACGCCTGGCCAGCAGGTCATAAAAATAGTAAACGACGAGCTTACGTCGCTTATGGGCGGAACCAACGCCAAGATAGAATTTGGGCCGTCCAAACCCGCTGTTATATTAATGGCGGGTTTGCAGGGAGCGGGAAAGACGACGATGTCTGGAAAGCTTGCCGGGTATCTGAAAAAGCAATATGGCAAATCACCCCTCATGGTGGCATGCGATATATACCGACCAGCGGCGATCAAGCAGCTTCAGATTTTGGGTGAAAAGCTTGACATACCCGTATACGAGCAAGGGCAGAGCGACCCGGTTAAGATAACGCTGGATGCCATAGAACATGCAAAGCGCCACCTTCATGACGTAGTAATAATCGATACAGCGGGAAGACTTCATATAGACGAGTCCATGATGGACGAGATAGCGGCTTTGAGGGAGGCCGTTCGCCCTGCCGAGGTGTTGCTTGTAGTAGACGCTATGACAGGCCAGGATGCTGTAAACGTGGCAAAGAGCTTCAATGAGCGTCTTGAGCTTACGGGCGTTATATTAACAAAGCTTGATGGGGATACCAGGGGCGGGGCGGCGCTTTCGGTGCGGTCCGTCACAGGCAAGCCGATTAAATTCTCAGGAACTGGTGAAAAACTAACTGATATCGAACCGTTTCATCCAGAGCGTATGGCGTCCCGCATACTTGGAATGGGCGATATACTCACGCTTATTGAAAAGGCTCAGGCGACGTTCGATGAAAAGAAGGCTTTGGAGCTTGAATCCAAACTCCGCAAGGACGAATTCACGCTGGACGATTTCCTTGAGCAGTTTGAGCAGGTAAAGGATATGGGTTCATATCAGGATATCCTGTCAATGATGGGGGTAAATCCCGCTCAACTCCAAAACGCGGAAATTGACGAACGTCAGGTAGCGAGAAACGAAGCGATAATAAGAGCGATGACCCCGGTTGAAAGGCGCAGGCCGGATATATTAAACGCAAGCCGGAGAAGGCGAATAGCAGCTGGCAGCGGGACCACCATTCAGGATGTAAACAGGCTGCTGAACCAGTTTAACAGTACCCGCAAAATGATGAAACAGCTGACTGGCGGTAAAGTCAGAAAAGGGAAGGGCAGAAAGGGAAAAGGCCTGCCCTTTGGATTCTAGCTAGTAACGGATATCCGTTTTAGATATTTTATTGTATTAGGAGGAAATAAGATGGTTAAGATCAGACTTCGCAGGATGGGAGCCAAGAAAGCGCCTTTTTACAGGATAGTTGTAGCGGATTCGCGCGCACCGCGTGATGGAGCGTTCATTGAGGAGATAGGGTATTATAATCCGCTTACCAATCCGGCGGAGATAAAGGTCAACGCAGAAAGCGCGGCCAAATGGCTGAAAAACGGAGCACAGCCCACGGATACCGTCAGGGCGCTGCTTAAAAAGAGCGGTGTTTTGCAATGACAGACTCGCTTAGGGAGCCCATTGAAGGCCAATCTAACGTTATGGTGGATGCTGACACGCGGGTTTCGTCTGTCTCTAATGATCCGGCTGAAATTAAAAGGGATCTTGAACAGATTATTGCGTTAGTAGGGCACATTGCCAGAAACCTTGTCGATAATCCAGATGCCGTTAAGATTACTTCATCCTGCTCAGAGCGTGCAACTATAATAGAGCTCACAGTTGCCCAGGAAGATACGGGAAAGGTAATTGGAAAGCAGGGCAGGATTGCCAAAGCCGTGCGGGCTATTGTAAAGGCGGCCGCTGTCAAGCAGGGAAGGCACTATGTGCTCAATATAATGTAATGAATTACCTGAGAGTTGGCTTGATAGCGCGACCGCATGGGGTTCATGGCGATGTTAAAGTGATACCTCTTACGGATAATACAGAAAGGTTTCGCGAACTCAAGGAAGCGTTCATTGAAAACAACGGGGCATATGAGCCCGTTTTGGTGAGCAATACAAGGTTTCAGCCTAATGTGGCGTATGTCGCGCTTTCCTGTTCAAAGTCGATTGAGGATGCTGAAAGGCTGAGAAACCTATACCTGTGCGTCGACCGTGCTCATGCAGTACAGCTTCCACAAGGACGCTATTTCATAGCGGACCTGATCGGCTGCGATGTGTTCGACAGCGACGGCGATAGCTTAGGCACACTGACAGATGTGTTGGAGACAGGGGCTAACGACGTATATGTAATAGAGGGCAGCCGGAGATTATTGGTTCCGGCGCTGAAAAAGCTGCTTTTATCAGTTGATATTGCAAATAAGCGAATAGCCTTGGACAGCAACACGCTATCGGAGGTGGGATTATTTGAGGATTGATATACTCACCCTGTTCCCAGATATGTTTCATGGCGTGCTTAGCTCAAGCATTCTGAAACGCGCTTCCGATGCTGGTATAATGGATTTCAGGCTTCATAATATCCGGGATTATTCGGCCTCAAAGCATAGAAATACGGACGATTATTCGTTTGGCGGCGGCGCGGGAATGGTGATGATGCCTCAACCAATATTCGATTGCTTGGATACCATACTGGGGGATGGCGATTCAGCGCGTTTGATATGCACCACTCCCAGAGGCAGGGTCCTAAATCAGCGCATAGCCAGGGAGCTGTCCATCGAAAAAAGGATTGTTATACTGTGCGGCCATTATGAGGGAATAGATGAGCGTGCGATGTCCTTGTTTGATGATGAGATCTCCGTGGGAGATTATGTATTAACCGGAGGCGAAATCCCAGCTATGGCCATAGTGGACTGCGTCTCACGATTAATCCCGGGAGTGCTGGGTTCCGAAGAATCGACAGAGGACGAATCATTTTCCTATGGGTTGCTAGAATACCCGCAGTATACAAGGCCGGCTGATTACCGCGGCAATAGAGTGCCCGACGTATTGCTCAATGGAAACCATGCGGCTATAAATAGGTGGCGAAGAGAGCAATCGCTGCTAATGACGCTAAGGCGCAGGCCCGATCTTCTGAAGACAGCTGAGCTATCTGATAAAGATAGAGAATATTTAGAACAGATTCAAGAATAGCGGCTGCTTAATATCTAGATGATATAGATTGCCGGAATAGCTTGAACAGAATAATGGCAAATGCTATAATTAAATTTAGACAATGTGCGGTCCGCTGCGCTTGGATAGCGTATGAACGCCCATGAGGAAGGAGAATTAATATGTCTGATATCATTCGAGAACTTGAAAAGGAACAGCTTCGTACCGATCTTCCCAAGCTGGAGATAGGCGACACTGTACGAGTATTTGTGAAGGTTATAGAGGGCTCGCGCGAGAGGCTTCAAAACTTTGAGGGAACGGTTATTAAGATGCAGGGCGGCGGAATAAGAAAGACCTTTACCGTTCGCAGGTTGTCATACGGGATAGGTGTAGAAAGAACATTCCCATATAATAGCCCCCGTATTGGCCGCATTGAAGTTGTACGCCATGGTAAAGTACGCAGGGCAAAGCTCTATTATCTGAGGGATCGCGTCGGCAAAGCGGCTAAGGTAGCGGAACGTATAGTAGAAAAATAAGCAGAATTCAATTAACGCCCCCATGCTTAGGCAATGGGGGCTTACTATAGTTATATATAATAATTTGGATGCTGTTTTTGGAGGTAGATGATGCAGGTTCAATGGTATCCAGGACATATGGCTAAGGCGCGCCGTATGCTTATAGAGAACTTAAAGCTTATCGATGTTGTTGTGGAAGTCGTAGACGCGCGAGCTCCCCTTGCTACTAGAAATCCTGATTTTGAGGAGCTATTTAAGGGGAAAAAGCGGACTGTAATATTGAATAAAAGCGACTTGGCCGATTCATCGGCGTCAAAGCAATGGATTGATCGGTTTAACGCAAACGGGATGACGGCGGCCGAATTCGTTTCAACCAACATCTCTTTCAGAAAGTCCGCGGCTACCATCATTGAGGATGCGGCAAAAGAGATGGTAATGCGGATGAAGGCCAAGGGAGTAAGCAAGACGGTGCGCGCAATGATCGTTGGTATACCAAATGTAGGAAAATCCACGTTTATTAATTGTATTGCAGGAAAGGCCAGGGCCGTGGTAGGCGACAGGCCAGGGGTGACAAAGGGAAAGCAGTGGGTAAGGATTACCCCTTATTTGGAAATCATGGATACTCCAGGTCTGCTGTGGCCCAAGTTGGATAATGAGCTTTATGCGCATCACTTAGCGTTTATCGGTTCGATTAACGACGATATTTTGGATACCGAGGCTCTGGCAAGGGAGCTTCTTGAAGAGCTTATGCGAATATGCCCAAATGCGCTTATTCAGCGTTACAGCGGTTTAGGCGCGTGCGGTGATCCTCTGGACGGCGTATGCAAATCGCGCGGATTTGTTTTGCCAGGAGGGGGATACGATACATTAAGAGCGGCCAGGACTGTACTTGATGAGTTCAGATCTGGGAAAATAGCGCGTATAACTCTTGAACTTCCGGAAGCAGAAGAAAGACAGCATGAAGAAACTAAATGAACTTGAAAGGTTGTCCAAACTAACAATATACGAAAAACCCTTTTGGGACAAGGGATTGCAGGTTGCTGGCATGGACGAAGTTGGGCGTGGTCCGTTAGCTGGGCCGGTTATGGCGGCATGTGTAGTGATGCCTTCGGTAAATCTTATTGAAGGTGTTAACGACTCAAAAAAACTTACCGTACTTAAACGGGAAGCGCTAAATACATTAATACGTAAAAATGCTATAGCATATGGAATTGGAAAGTCTGACGAACGGGAGATAGATGAATTAAATATTTTAAATGCGACGAAGCTTGCGTTTTCAAGGGCGTTTAAGAATATGCCGTCTGGATTTATGCCAGATGCTGTGCTTATAGACGCCGTCAAGGGCGTAGCCATACCTGTTGAGCAGATAGCGATAATACACGGGGATGCAATCAGCTATGTAATAGCTGCGGCATCAATCGTCGCAAAGGTGGAGAGGGACGCGTTTATGATAAAAATGGACGAGCTTTATCCGCAATATGGGTTTAGACGAAACAAAGGATACGGAACAAAAGAACATATGGACGCCTTGATCAAATACGGTCCCTGTCCAATACACCGCAAAAGCTTTATCAAGAAAATCACAGGTGGCGTATTACATGAATAGGTCATCATTGGGAAAATATGGAGAGGATATCGCATTTAAATATCTGCAAAACAAGGGGCTTGTTCCAAAACAAAGGAATTTTCGTGCCGGTCGCTATGAAATTGATCTCGTTATGGAGGATTCGGGCGGATGCATAGTATTCATTGAGGTAAAGACCAGAAGAAGCGATAAATACGGCATGGGAAGAGAAGCGGTTGGATGGAGAAAGCAGGCAAATATCATAGCGGCTGCTGAGAATTACATATATGAAAATGGTTTATATGAACGAAAGGTCCGGTTTGATGTGGTGGAAGTGGATCTGAAAAATAGCAAAATAACCCACATTGAAGACGCTTTTCAGACATAATTTAAACAATTCCTTTGCTTAAAGGCAAATATATGCTATTATTACATATATTAAGGACAGAATGGAAGTGATAACTTGCGCAAACATGTTATAGTATTTCTTATTTTTGCTCTTCTATCGGCGATTTCGTTTACAGGCTGCGGTGTGCCAACAGTAGAAAATCCTGAAATAAAAAACGGTGGGTTTGATACTGGGAGCTCAGACCTTCCAAACGAATGGTATGCCGATGGCTGGAATACAACCGTGCAGGATTCAGCGGTTGACGTGCAATCCGTCGATGGGCGTGATTCATGCGCACATATTACCAACTTTATTGCTAATGACTACAGGCTGTGCCAATCTGTTCGCGTTAATCCAAATGCATATTACAGGCTTTCCTGCGATGTAAAAACATCTGGCATAATAGGCGGAGCTGGCGCTAATATATCTATAATCGACTCATCAGCGTCGTCAACCGCAATAACGGGAACAACACAGTGGCAGCGCATCGAACTTATTGGAAAGACAGCGTCAGATCAAAAGGAATTGATTGTTGCGATAAGACTGGGCGGATACGGTCTGCTGTCCTCAGGCGAGGCGTGGTTTGATAACTTTACGATTGAGGAGCTTGATAAAGCCCCGTCAGGAGTAATAGCTGATTTTAAGCTCTTGGAAACCAAAGCAGAGGCACAGGAACCCGAAAAAGGCGTAGTACCCTATATGGGCGCTATGATACTTGCCGTACTGCTGTCGGGCATACTGTTCATATTGATATATAGGTTTATTATAACGCGTCCATCAAAAGGACTTGAAGTTAATAATACGAGCAAATCGGCCATTGTAGCCATCCTTGGAGCGGCGTTTATTCTGAGGGTAATTTTGTCTCTGATATTTGTCGGGCATTCAACCGATATTACGTGCTTTTCTTCATGGTCGAATACGCTTGCGCAAGTCGGTATGGGAAAATTCTATACCACGACGAGCTTCTGTGATTATCCCCCAGGATATATGTATATTCTGTGGATACTGGGCAAGGCCGGAGGTTTGCTTGGCCTGTCAACCGGTTCGCCGCTATATATAATTCTGCTTAAGCTCCCCTCAATACTGGCTGACCTTGCGCTTGCCTATATTGTGTACAGGCTTGCCTCTAGCAGGTTTTCAAGGAACGTAACAATAGCTCTTACCGCACTAACGGCCTTAAACCTGGCATTTGCTTTTATAAGCGGCGGCTGGGGCCAGATTGACCAGCTTTTGGGGATTTCAGTGTTTGCAGCAGCATACCTGTTTATAACAAACAGAAAAGTAGCGGCTGGGGCCGTATATGGGCTGGCGATTCTTTTGAAGCCGCAGGCGTTGATGGTTGGCCCTCTTTTTGCCGTTGCCTATGTAATATACATTATTGACAGCGGAAAGGATTGGAAGAAGTCGCTTGCGAAAACCGCGCTTGCGGTGGCATCGGCAGTTGCGCTGATCTTTGCCGCAACGCTTCCATTCAAAGGAAACCAGGACCTGTTCTGGTTTATGGACAAGTATGTAAACACGGCTACCTCGTATGGGTACGCGAGCGTGGAAGCGTTTAACCTGTTCTCCCTGTTCGGCGGTAACTGGGCTAAAATTGATAGCACCTTCCTTGTGTTCTCATATGGTACGTGGGGAACGATATTTATAGCCATTTCATGCCTCTACAGCGCGTTCCTATATATTAAAGGGCGAAGGAGCAATCAGTATTGCCTTGTTCTCTGCCTAGCCTTCCTGTTTGCAGCCCTGTTTACCACAGGACACTACATGCATGAGCGCTATCTTTTTCCAGCGCTGTCGCTGCTAATCATTGCCTTTATAATGTATAACGATAAGCGGCTTTTGGTAACGTTTGGATGGTTCAGCGCATCGCTTCTTTTCAATGCGTTGGCCGCATTCGTTATTGTGGATAACCAGCAGGCAAGGGGCCTTACCTATGATATCATGACTATAGTTGGTTCCTTTATGAACGTCGCCACTTTTGCGTACTTTGCATACGTGTGTACGGACATCATGGTAAAAAAAAGGTTTAAATCCTTGATATCGATTAAAAAAGATAAGGATAAAAAAAAAGACAAAAGGGTAGAGGAGAATTATAAAAAAGAAGAAGCCAAGATTCTACCGGAGCCTACTGACAATAAACTGAGACTGACAAAGCGGGACAAGCTGTTTTGTATAGTGCTTACAGCGGTGTATGCAGTGATCGCGTTATTAAACCTGGGGTCGCTGCAGGCGCCTGAGACCGAATGGAAGGCGGTAAGCGGCGACAGCGCGGCCATCACCTTCAGCAGCGCCGCACCGGCGATAGGGGAGATAAGGGTGTTCGGCGGGCTTTACGAGGGCGAGTTTAAGC
>URFJ01000051.1 GCA_900547135.1 uncultured Eubacteriales bacterium
CCGCGGTTTCTGAAAAATTGCTTCCGCCTACGTTAATGCCGGTTATTGCCCCTGATGAATCCATTCCGACCATAATTTCTATTTCGCCACCGTACCCTTGTGTGGTTATCTGTGCCGTATAACCCGCGATATCGCCTCCCTTATATGCGATATAAGCGTTGTCGATGCCTTCTTCGGTTTGAATCTGCTCGAAGTTGTCCACGCCGGGCAGCACGCTTTCACGCGCCGCATTTGCAGCGGCGATGGTCTGCTCGTCTATAGGCCCCTTTGTTATCGCGTTTGTAAATCCTAGTGCAAGTCCTGCGACAGCCGCAATGAGTAGAAGCTTTAATCCTAACGTTATGATTTTACGCATTTGACCTTACCTCCCCATACAGCTTAGGAGCAATGAATTTATCTATTAGGGGCGTTGCAACGTTCATAAGCATTATCGCGTATGTTACGCCCTCCGGATACGAGCCAAACGAGCGTATTATAGCTACAAGAAGCCCGCACCCCACCGCAAATACTATCTGCCCTTTTCCAGTCATTGGGCTTGTAGTATAATCCGTGGCCATGAATACCGCGCCAAACAGAAGGCCTCCGGAAAGAACCGCTCTTAATGGTTCGCCTGTGAATAATCCTCCGCTTCCCCCAAAAATCCAGATTCCGAGGGCGGCCGTAGCGACCATCACAACAGGGATCGGCCAAGAGATCACCTTTCTAATCAACAGATATATAAAGCCGATCAATATTGCCGCTTTACATACCTCTCCTATGCAGCCAGGGATGTTTCCCATAAAGAGGTCGTAATAGGATTTATCCAGTCCAGCAAGCGGAGTTGCCGACGTTGCCGCCTCAACCCCCGTGAAATAGGTGGGCGCGGTAAACGTTGTCATATATACCGGCCAGCTTGCAAGCATTACCGCCCTGGCGGTAATCGCCGGATTAAGAAAATTGTCGCCAATTCCGCCGAACAGCTGTTTAACGATTACTATAGCAAACCCACTGCCAAGCACAGCTATCCACCACGGCGCTGCTGGAGGAAGATTTAGCGCAAATATAAGGCCAGTAACAACCGCCGAAAGGTCTCCCACACGCGCCTCGCGCTTTGAAAGCCTTTGCCATGCGTATTCTGATACAACAGCGCTCAAAATGGATAAAAAGATCAAAACGGCAGCCCTTAATCCAAACAGGTACACTCCAAACGCGGTTGCAGGAAAGAGAGCTATTATCACATCAAGCATTATGGAGCGCACAGAATCGTTCCCTCTTACATGAGGGGCAAGCGATATGGACAGTTTCATATTGTTCACCTCTTATTCGCCTGTGCGATCCTTTCCTTATTGATTTTAAAAGTCTGGGTCAGATAACGCCTTGCCGGACATGCGTATGAACAGCATCCGCATAAGATACAGTCCATGATGTTTGCTCTCTGGGCGCCATTGAGGTCTCCGGCGTCACAGTAGCTTCGAATCAGGTAAGGGTTTAGTCCCACAGGACATGCATTTACGCATCGGGCGCACCTTATGCATGGGCTTTCTTCAAAGAGCTCCGCCTCCCGAGTATTGAGTACCACAACTCCGCCGGTGCCCTTTACTATGGAAATGCTATGATCCGGCGCGCAGAAGCCTGTCATCGCCCCTCCCATAATGATCTTGGCCGGTTCACCGTCGTAACCGTCGCAGGCGCCAATAACGTCTTCAAGCATAGTTCCAACTCTAAGCCTCAAGTTACCAGGGTGCTTAACGTGCCCAGTTACCGTAGTAATCCTGTCAATCAGCGGCCTTCCATCAATTATGGCGTCAGCTATTGCCGCCGCCGTCGCGACGTTTAATACTACTACTCCAACGTCAATGGGAAGGCCGCGCTGCGGCACTTCCTTTTTTGTTACTGTCTTTATGATTTGCTTTTCGCTTCCCTGGGGATATTTGGTTTTTATTACCTCTAATTCTATGCCCTCCCTGCCTCTTGAGGCTTCGCGAATGGCAATTACAGCATCGGGCTTATTGTCTTCAATTGCTATTATTCCACGCTTTACGTCAAGGGCGCGCATTGCGCATCTCAGACCGTCTACCACTTTTAGCGGGGATTCCAACATCAGCCTATGATCGGACGTCAAATGCGTTTCGCACTCGGCCCCATTTAGTATAATAGTATCGCAACGCTTGCCTTTTGGAAGCGATAGCTTTACGTGAGTAGGAAACGTAGCGCCGCCCAATCCGCATATCCCAGCAGCCTTAATGGAGGGAACTATCAATGCCGGACCAACGGCCTCTACGTTGCCGTAGCCCTTTATTTCATCAGACCATGAGTCATTAAAATCGTTATTTATCACCACGCAGGTCACTGCGCTGGCTCCCAACTGGATTCGAGGTTCCACGGCAACGACTTCGCCGGAAACACTTGAATGCACAGGCAAGCCCAAAAATCCAACAGGTTCCCCTATCACCTGTCCAAGCTTTACATGGTCGCCCTTTTTTACCAGAGGAATGCTGGGGGCGCCCATATGCATCGCCATCGGTATCGCCACGGTGTCAGGGAAAAAATCCCTTATCGCCTTATTACTTGTAAGTGATTTTCCAGCCTTTTCAAGGTGAAGCGGGTGCACGCCTCCCTTAAAGGAACGCTTCGGCAACAAAAGCACCTTCTTTCTCAATAATATTTATCATTATAACATAAATACTCCTTTTATACGACAAATTCATCTCACAAATTTCATTAATTATACATAAACAAATGGTATATGCGTAATCATATTCTTATCGCTACTTGACATATGCGTTTTGCAGCGGTATTCTGTTGATGTAATTTGACGATGAAAAAGAGGAGTACGCTCAAATCCCTCCAAAAGAGAGATGGCTTCACTGGCTGAAAGGGCTGTCAGGTAGGTATGAGCGGAAGGTCGCTTTTGAGTCTCCGGAGGCGATATGTAGTTTTCGGCGCATGCGCAGCGTTACGGCGTTTTGAGCGGGACGCAATTATTGCGTTCAACAAAGGTGGTACCACGGGTCGGTCCTCTCGTCCTTTGAACGAGTGGGGCCGTTATTTTATACCGGAGGTGTTATAATATGGCAATCGAAATGCCAAAAAGCTATGACCACAACAATGTGGAAGAACGTATTTATTCACAGTGGGAGCAAAAGGGCTACTTTCATGCTGAGGTCAATCATGAAAAACCATCCTATTGCATTGTGATCCCCCCTCCCAATATTACCGGCCAGCTCCACATGGGTCACGCCCTGGATGAAACCAATCAGGACATCCTTATACGCTATAAGCGCATGTCCGGCTTTGAAGCCCTGTGGGTGCCAGGTACTGATCACGCCTCTATTGCAACTGAGGTTAAAATAGTTGAGAAACTGGCTAAGGAAGGCCTTACGAAAAATGATATAGGAAGGGAAGGTTTTCTTGTCAAGGCCTGGGAATGGAGGGAAGAATACGGCGGAAGGATAATCAATCAGCTGAAAAAGCTTGGTTCTTCCTGTGACTGGTCGCGCGAGCGCTTTACCATGGACGAGGGATGCAGCAAGGCAGTTACAAAGATCTTTGTAGATCTGTACAATGAAGGCCTGATTTACCGCGGAGACAGGATAATAAACTGGTGTCCGAATTGTAAAACAGCGCTGTCCGACGCCGAGGTTGAATATGAGGAGCAATCTAGCAGCCTGTGGCATGTCAGGTACGACGCCCCCGACAAAAGCTATTCAATAACATGCGCGACTACACGCCCTGAAACCATACTGGGCGACACAGGCATTGCCGTAAACCCGGGCGACGACCGCTACAAACATCTTGTTGGCAAGACCGTAATAGTTCCTGTAATAGGCAGGGAAATCCCAATTGTCGCCGACGAATACGTTGAAATGGATTTTGGAACCGGCGCAGTTAAGATTACTCCGTCCCACGACCCGAACGATTTCGAGGTTGGCATGCGAACAGACCTTCCTGGTATGCTAGTGTTTACCGAGGATGGGCATATAAACAGGCTTGGTGGAAAATACGAGGGCCTTACAACCAAGGAGTGCCGGAAGCAATTCGTGCTGGATCTTGACCAGGCGGGCGCGCTTGTAAAAATTGAGCCATACACCCATAATGTAGGCGTATGCTATAGATGCCACGCTACGGTAGAGCCGATGGTTTCAAAACAGTGGTTTGTTTCTGTAAAGGAATTGGCCCAGCCTGCGCTTGGGGCTGTTAAGAGCGGAGAGATTAAATTTGTTCCGGAGCGTTTCAGCAAAACTTACTACAACTGGATGGAAAACATTCGTGATTGGTGTATATCCAGGCAGCTTTGGTGGGGGCATCGCATCCCAGCATGGTATTGCGATAGCTGTAACGCGGCCATAGTTCAGGAAGAAACTCCACAGCGCTGCCCAAAATGCGGCGGGAGCGTGCATCAGGACGAAGATGTTCTGGATACCTGGTTCTCATCGGGCCTGTGGCCGTTTTCAACGCTTGGATGGCCTGACAAGACGCCGGAGTTGGAATATTTCTATCCAACTAACACCCTGGTAACGGGCTATGATATAATTTTCTTCTGGATTGCGCGAATGATCATGTTTGGCAAGCATATCATGGGAGAACGCCCATTTGATACGGTTTACGTTCATGGTATCATGAGGGACGAACAGGGGCGCAAGATGTCAAAATCGCTTGCCAACGGAATCGACCCGCTTGAAATAATACGTGATTATGGAGCCGACTCGCTTAGATTTAGCCTTATAACCGGAACGACCGCTGGAGGCGACATGCGCTTCCAGATAAAAAAGGTTGAGGCCGCCCGTAACTTCTGCAATAAGGTTTACAACGCCACACGCTTTGTAATAATGAATGCCGAGGATGCGGACATCGGTGAAATCGACGTAACACTACTTGATATTGCCGATAAATGGATACTGTACAGGTTGAATTCCGTAATACGCGATGTTACGTCCAGCCTTGACTCTTTTGACCTAAATCTGGCAGCTCAAAAGATATACGATTTTATCTGGTCAGAATTTTGCGACTGGTATATTGAAATGGCGAAGCCAAGACTTTATGGCGAAAACCAGGATGAAAAGCGCAATGTGCTTGCAGTGCTAATACATACTCTAGGTTCAAGTATGAAGCTTCTTCACCCCTTTATGCCGTTTATAACCGAGGAGTTGTATCAGAATCTGCCTAAATCGGATGACAGCATAATGATTTCCAGCTGGCCAAAAGCAGATCCGGCATTCGATTTTATTGGGGACGCTTTGGCTGCTGAGGAGATTATGGAGCTTATACGCGCTATACGCAATACCCGTGTCGAATTGGATGTACCCGCTTCAAGGCGCACGTCAATCGTACTGGTAACGCAGAAGGATAATGAGGACATTGCCAATAGCGCCTCAATATACTTCATGCGGCTTGCCTCAGCCCATGAGGTTAAGGTACAGCAGGATAAAACGGGCGTACCTGGGAATGCGGTCAGCGTTGTTTCTAAATTTGCAACAGCGTATATGCCCCTTGATGAACTGATTGATGTATCCAAAGAAATCGAACGTATAAATAAGGAAATTAAGCGGATCGGCGGCGAGATCGCTCGAGCTGAGGGCAAGCTGAACAATCAGGGATTTATGTCCAAGGCGCCTGAAAAAGTGGTTCAAGAGGAGAGGGATAAACTGGAGTCATATACGAAGCTTATGGATAAGCTTAAAGCAAGGTACGGAGAATTAACAAAATAGGTTGACGGGCGGGGCTGTAACCCCGCCCTCACATACAGACGACAAGTTTAAATAAACTATTATTGCACATATATCGACATAATGATAGAATGATATAGAATTAATTTAAAGGTGTGATCCTGAGAAGTTATGAAAGTTCTTGTGCTCACTACTAATACGGGCGGCGGACACAATTCCGCAGCCCGTGCTGTAACGGAGGCATTCAGACAGCTAGGCTGTGCTGTCTCTCTTAAGGATAGCCTCGCGCTTATAAACAGGCGTGCTTCTCATATAACTGAAGCAACGTATGTATCTATAGTACGTAATGTCCCGGGCGTATTTGGGTTTCTATATAAGGCGGGCAGGCTCATAAGTACACCTAAGCACAAATCCGTAGTTTATTTTGCAAATACAATAGGCGTAAAAAAGCTGTACGATTATATACTTCAATATAATCCAGATGCTATAATTACCTCTCATCTGTTTTGCGCCCACGAGCTTACCTATATAAAACGTAGTCTTGGTGGATTGCCGTATACTGCGGGTATAATGACGGACTATACCTGCCAGCCTTTCTGGGAGGATACGGAGCTTGACGAATATTTTACTCCACATGAATCGCTTACAGACCTTTTTGTAGCTCACGGTATTAATCGGGACAAACTTAGGCCTTATGGTATTCCAGTAAGCCCCGCATGCTATAAACGACTGCCTGTCAGAGAAGCAAAGATCAAATATGGTTATAACCAAAACGCCTCTCATATAATGCTTATTGGCGGAAGCATGGGAGCTGGAAAGCTGGATGCCGTGGTCGGGCCACTTATCGGTTCGCTTTATGGAGTTCAGGTTACGGTAGTTTGCGGGTCCAATCAAAAGCTATACGAGCGACTGCAATGCCAATACAGAGGCAATTCCAATATACATATAAAAGGATTGGTTTCACCGCTGTATCCCCTGATGGATACGGCCGATATTATACTCGCCAAGGCCGGCGGACTTACCTCCACAGAAGTAGTAACAAAATGCATTCCATATGTGGTTGTTAACCCAATCAACGGTGTTGAAACCGAAAACTCCGAGTATTTATCCAACCATGGGCTTGCGCTTTATGCTACGGACGAAGAAACCGCGGTTACTTATACAAAGCAGCTGCTCCGCGATGAAAATATGAGGCGGGACATGACAGCGGCTCAAATGACGGGGATTCAGCGCGATTCCGGAGTAAGGATAGCGCGGCATGTTGTTAGGCATTTAAGGAAAAACAACAGTTAGGAGGAATGCTTGTGTACGCAATCAATGTAATTCTTTGGACCGCAGCAGGATATCTTTCCGGCGGGGTACTGTTTTCCTACCTAATTCCAAAGGCGCTGTTTAATAAAGACGTAAGGGATTTTAACGAAGACAAAAATCCTGGTGCTGCCAATGCATTTAGAGCATGCGGTTTGCTGATCGGCCTGCTGTGCGTCTTGCTGGATGTTATTAAAGCTGCAGCTCCCGTAAAGCTGGCGATAACTGTGGGAGGACTAGACGGCATAGCATTAATACCCGCCGCTATAGCTCCGGTTATCGGCCATGCTTTTCCACCGTACTTCCGGATACACGGAGGAAAAGCGATAGCCGCTAGCTTTGGCGTACTACTTGGATTATTCCCCGATTATAAGGTTGTAGTTCTGTGGGCCGCATCAATATTGGTAATGCTTCCATTCCTTTGGCGTAACCACGCCAAGCTGATCATGGCCAGTTCTTCAGCATACAGCATTGCGTGCGTAGTATTATATCTTTCACATTTACATATATGGATAATAGCTGTTTCTATAACCGCTATACTATGGTATAAACATCTTCCGGAGATATTTAGGGACAAGAGGGCGGCAAGGGCAAAATTGTCCTAAGCATTTTACATTAATAACTTGAACAATATCATGTATCAATCTGTACCATCGCTAATGTTGAATTAAACCATTGGTATGCTTTTATCTAAATACTTATTCTTCAATCCGTTGGTATTAAAAGTTTCTATACATTTCAACGCGCTTGAAGTGCGTCGATTATTTGAACTATTACTTTTGCAAACAACTATACTTTTGCCGTTCGCGAGAAAGCAGGTTGCGAACTGACCTAATTCTACTAAAGTTATCACGTAAAAGTTTCCTTTGGTATTTATATCAGATAGATTGTGGTTACATCAAAAGCTGTCCATATGGACAGCTTTTGATGTGCTGCTTATCTAATTATTTTTGGGTAACAGTTATTGTCATTGCTCCCGAATCATTTACCAGTAAGACTTTTATGTTGACGTTGGTGTCTGAAACGTTGAAGCTATAGGCTTCCTTTGTATAATCACCTTCGAAACCAGCTGCTTTATATGCATCATAATAATCGCTGAGGTTTTCGTTAGTAGCGCCTCTCAACTTAATAATAATGGAACCATCCTCCATTTCGTTAACGGAATCCAAGGTGCCGAACTCAGGCTTTATAACAGTTTTTAACTGTTCCTTGTCCGTTGGCCATTCTACTTTATCCATTGCCTTTTTGGAAGATGACGAAGGCGTTTGATTTGGATCTACTTTGCTAGCACTGTTTGGAGTAACATTATTATTTGGAGCGGTTGGTGTAGTCTTACTTTCTTCACCGTCTCCACATGATGCCAAACTAAATACCATAACGACTGCCATAACTAAAACGAATGCTTTTTTAAACATTAAACATTTACCTCCCTTTTAATACAGATGACATATTCAATCATTAATTATTGTACACGAAACGGCTCAACAAGGCAATAATAAAGTGTTAACAATATGTAAATCCGTTCCCAAGATTCTAAATAATAACAGCAGAAGGAATGAAACTCCATCTGCCGTTATTTGCCCAGATATTATTGCTTTATATGCCTGTCAAGCATCTCCCTAAGTTTGCCTCTGTTTACAGCGCCAACGCTTTGCTCTGCTATCTCGCCGTTTTTAAATACGATAATCGTAGGAATAGACATAATTCCGTATCTTCCCGCCAGCTCAGGTTGCTCGTCCACGTTTATTTTAACAACGTTCGCCACTCCAACATATTCTGCGGCTATAGCCTCCACCTCGGGTCCTACCATACGGCAAGGGCCGCACCATGGCGCCCAAAAATCGGCCAGAACCGGTTTATCCAACTTAAGCACTTCTGTCTCAAATTCCGCCTCTGTAATGTGTTTTACTTCAGTATTCATTTAAGCAACTCCTTTCCTTCATTGTCCTTTAGTATACTCAGCATGCGCGGCTTAAACGCATCCTTTCTGTTCAGCTTAGGTTCAAAAAGATGTATAATAAGATACGCCATAAGTGCCAGTCCTGCGCCGCATATCAGCGCCGCCGCATCACCCCCAATGAACGAGCCGGCTATAACGCCTATTGTCAGTCCCGTCAGCGGTATTCCGTACATCATAAGCGTAGCCTTTACCATGCTGTTGGCATGAAGCTGTATCTCCACGATATCGCCCACCTTTGCGCAAAGAGTGTTTTCGATTTCGATTAAGGCTGCGTCGCTTTCTAAGGTAAAGCAAGCTCTGCATTTACCGCACGCTTTGCTTCGTTTGAAGCGCACGGTTGCTATACCGTCCTCTACGCCTATAACCTCTCCATACTGTTCCATGTCTGCTCCGTATCCAACTTAATTCTCAATTCTTTTAACTGACTATCCTCTACAAAATCTGGAGCGTTCGTCATAAGGCAGGCCGCAGTTTGTACCTTAGGAAACGCGATTACATCGCGTATGTTATCGGTTCCGGCTATTATCATAACAAGTCTGTCAAGGCCATATGCTATGCCTCCATGAGGTGGTGTGCCGTATTTAAACGCTTCCATCAGGAAACCAAACCTCTCCCACGCCTGTTCCTTGCTAAACCCAAGCAGCTCAAACATACGCTCCTGAAGTTGCATTGAATGTATTCTTATAGAGCCTCCTCCTATCTCATTACCATTTAGCACCATATCATAGGCTTTCGCCCGAACCTTGAGTGGATCAATGTCGAGCAGCCCCAGGTCCTCATCCTTTGGGCTGGTAAACGGATGATGCTTGGCCACATATCTGCCTTCCTCCCCATCCCACTCAAGCAGGGGAAAATCCGTAACCCATAACAAATTATATATTCCTTTTTCGATAAGGTCAAGGCGTTTGGCAAGCTCAATGCGTAATGCCCCCAGTGAAGCAGAGACAATTTCATTGTTTTGATCAGCCACGATGAATATTATATCACCTGTCTGGGCGCCGGTATGTTTAATGATATCCGCCATATGCTTATCGGTCATGAATTTGGAGAAAGAGCTTTGCATGCCATCCGGTTTCATGTTAATCCAGGCAAGCCCTTTCGCCCTGTAGATTTTAACAAACTCGACCAACTCGTCAATGGCCTTGCGGGTAAAGTTTTTTGACGCGCCCTTTGCATTTATGCAGCGCACGCTGCCGCCGCCAAGCAGCGCGTCTGTAAACACCTTGAATCCGCAGTCCGTTACCAGATCGCTAATATTTATAAGCTCAAGACCAAATCGGGTATCGGGTTTATCTGACCCATAGCGCTCCATCGCCTCAGAATAGGTTATCCGTTTCAATGGCAGCCCAACGTCAACGTTAAGCGTTTCTTTGAGCAGCTTTTTAATAAACTCCTCGTTTATAGAAATTACGTCCTCGGAATCAACAAAGGACATCTCGACGTCGATCTGGGTGAACTCCGGCTGACGGTCCGCCCTTAGGTCTTCGTCGCGGAAGCAGCGCGCTATCTGCATATATCTGTCAAATCCCGAGATCATCAGCAGTTGCTTAAACAGCTGTGGACTTTGCGGCAAAGCATAGAATTTATTTGGGTGCACCCTACTTGGCACAAGATAGTCCCTCGCCCCCTCAGGGGTGCTTTTGGTTAGCATGGGGGTTTCAATCTCCATGAACCCATTGCCATAAAAAAATTCACGCGTGCATTGTGCTATTTTGTGCCTGGTCATAAAAATATTCTGCATGCGCGGTCTTCTTAAATCAAGATAACGGTACTTAAGCCGCACCTGCTCCTGAGCGTCCAGGTCGTCCTCAATATATATCGGCGTTGTCCTTGCAGCGCTTAATATCTTAAGGCTGTTTGCAACAAGCTCAAACGCTCCTGTTTTCATGTTTTTATTAACCATTTCTGGAGCGCGTTCTCTCAATACGCCGCAAACAGCAATCACATATTCGCTTCTTATTGTTTCGGCAAGCCTGAATACGTCTCCCTCGATTGCACTCTCGTCGAAGACAACCTGCATAATGCCGCTTCTATCCCGTAATCCGATGAATATAAGGGAACCCAAATTTCTCCACGAATCGGCCCAGCCCATCAGCAGTACCTCTTTGCCCACTTCCATCTCGGCCAGCTCCGCACAATAATGTGTTCGCTTCCAGCCTTGAAGTAACTCCTTCATTGAATTTCGCCCTCCCTTTCAATATAATCCGCTACATTTTCCATCATTATCATCGTTTCTTCTCCGGTATCCATGTTTTTAAGTTTAATACCCCCCTTTATCAACTCATCTTGACCGATAACGGCTACAAACCGCGCTTTTATCTTGCCGGCGTACTTAAACTGCGCCTTAACGCTCCTTCCAGTAAGATCCGTCTCAGCTATATACCCCATGTTTCGCAGATCGTTTGCCAGTTTGTATCCGGCTATCCTGGTCGGTTCATCCATCGAGACAATATATACATCCACCCTTTGCTGGTCCGGAAACTCAATCCCCTGGTTTTGGGCAACCATAAGAAGCCTTTCCATACCCAGTCCAAAACCGACAGCCGGCGTATGAGGGCCTCCCGATTGCTCTACCAAAAGGTCATACCTGCCCCCGCCGCATACGGTTCCCTGGGACCCAATATGTTTGGTTACAAATTCAAATACGGTCCTGGTGTAATAATCAAGACCCCTTACCACAAACGGGTCGATTATATATTCCGTTCCTGTTGCGTCCAAGTATAGTTTTAATTCATCAAGGTGGTCCACACATTCCTGGCACAGGCATTCGATGGTCTTAGGCGCAAGCCTTGCCACAGCTTTACACCTGTCCTCTTTGCAGTCAAGTATACGCAAAGGATTTCTTTCCAAACGGTCCCGACAAGTAACACAAAGCTCATCAACATGCTCTTTAAAGTATGCCTTTAGCCTTCTGTTGTAATCTGGCCGGCATTCAGGGCATCCTATGCTGTTTAAATGAAGTTCAAGTTTCCTGATTCCAATGGTATCAAACAGCCCCTTTGCCAGCATAATGCACTCCGCATCCGCGCCGGCTCGTACAGCGCCGAACATCTCAACGCCAAACTGATGGTGCTCACGAAGCCTTCCGGCCTGAGGACGTTCGTAGCGAAACGTAGGGCTGTTCAGATAATACAGCTTGGTTGGCTGGGATTCATTAAAAATCCCATGTTCAATGAACATGCGTACAATTCCTGCCGTACCTTCTGGTTTTAGCGTAATGGAGCGGTCGCCCTTATCGCTGAAGGTATACATTTCCTTTTGCACTATATCCGTGGTATCTCCAATGCTTCTCAAAAACAGTTCGGTATGCTCTATTACCGGAGTACGCACCTCTTTAAAGCCATACCTAAGGCACATTTCTCTTATAATGCCCTCAAGATATTGCCACCGGTAGCTTTCAGACGGCAAAACATCCTTCGTGCCCTTGGGCGCCTGAACTTGCATGTAGTTTATTCCTCCTTATGTATAATAAAGGGGTCTCC
>URFJ01000052.1 GCA_900547135.1 uncultured Eubacteriales bacterium
CCGGGGCTGTTTATATAGAAAAATATATCCTTATCCGGGTCCTCAGCTTCGAGAAACAACATTTGGGCTACAACCAGATTAGCTGTAACATCAGTTATCTCGTCACCGAGAAAAATGATCCTATCCTTAAGCAGACGCGAATATATGTCATAAGCCCGTTCGCCCCTGCCGGTTTGTTCGATAACTGTCGGTATTAGCATAATGTCCTCCTTACTGCGTATGTCTATTCGACTTTCTCGGTAGCGCTGTCAACGATTATGGAAACCGTACGGTCACGCTTTAACCTGTTCGCGAAAAAGGCCCTCATGTTAGATCTCATGGAGTCCGTATCAAGCTCCTTACGTTCCTGCTCGTTTTGCATGGACTCCAAAAAATCGTTAATTGCCTTATTTATATCCTCTTCAGTGACCTCAACGCTTTCCTTATCCGCAATCGCGTCCAGAACAAGCCTGGTTTTTGCGCGTATCTCAGCATCGGGTCTATATTCCACGCGTATCTGGTCTATTGATTTACCAGTGTACTCGCAGTATATTTCCAAAGTAAATCCCTGCTGAGCCATGGTATGACGCAGATCGTCTATCATGGCGTTCAATTCATCCTCTATGAGCGCATCGGGGAGATCAAGTTTGGCGTTATCTACGGCGCATTGGAGTACGTCGCTCTCGAATTCATGACGTCTACGTTCTTCAGCGCGTTCTTCCAGCTTCTTGCGCAGATCTGACTTGTAATCCTCAAAGGTTTCAAAGTCGGATATATCCTGTGCAAACTCATCATCAGCCTCAGGAAGCTCCTTAACACGTATATCGTTGATCTTTGCCTCGAATACGGCTTCCCTTCCGGCAAGCTCTTTAGCATGGTATTCTTCAGGGAACGTTACTGTGATATTCTGGGTTTGCCCTACCGTCATACCAACAAGCTGTTCCTCGAATCCTGGGATAAACCTTCCAGAGCCTATTACAAGCTCCTGATTTTCGGCGGTACCCCCATCAAACTTAACTCCGTCAACGCTTCCGGAATAGTTCAGGTTAACGGTATCGCCGTTGTCAACGGGCCGGTCAACTGCTACGAATCGGGCCATGCTTTCTCGGTCACGGTTTATCTCCGCATCCACCATTTCATCCGTAACAGTATACTCGCGCTTTGGTACTTCTATACCCTTATAATCGCCCAAAGTAACCTCGGGATAGACAGCCACTATAGCCGAAAACCTTACGCCAACGCCTTCGGGTAAATCATCATCCGAACTCATTCCACGGACCGATTCAATCTCTATTTTCGGCGATTCTACAGGTTTAATGCCATGCTCTATAACAGCGTTTTCATATATTGAATAATACAGTGCGTCAAACGCTCCATCAAAAAAAACGAATGGGCCATAGGTTGTTTCGATTACCCTTCTTGGAGCTTTTCCCTTTCTAAATCCAGGCATATTAAAATCCTTAGCGGTTTTAATATACTCTCTCTGCATAGCGTCTTCCAGCGACCTAGAATCAATTTCCATAGAAATTTTTACCTTGCTTCCCTCAAGCGTTTCAAATGTTGACATACTTAATATCCTCCGGATTGCATTCTTTTCCTTTTACTTTAACATCGCAACATTTTAGCATGTTTAGGCACCATTGTAAACGGTAAATTAGCCGCCTGCCGTTTCACAAAATAATATAAAACGCTTAAAACGCGGTCCACAGGAACCGCGCTTTTTATAAAACAGCATTGTATTCCCAAACGATAATCAGGTTTCCCTGGGACATCCTATAAAAAACAATGCAAGTGTACCTGGGCCGCAGTGCGAACCTATGGTGGCGCCTATTATGGATATCTGCACCTTTATTCCTCTAAACATGTCCTTTATCATATCGCTAAGCAGTCTGGCGTCCTCTATACAGTCGGCATGCGTAATATTGATAAAGGGATTTTTTTCAATTGATATATATTTGCACATGTTATCAAACAGGCGCTTAACAGCGGATTTCCTGCCCTTTACCTTTACTTTGGGGATCAGATGTCCAGCATTATCCATGTTTAAAACCGGCTTAATATGTAGTATGTCCGCTACAAAAGCTGCGGTAGCTTTAACACGGCCTCCACGTCTGAGATATGTAAGCTCACTTACGGTAAACCAGTGGTGTACGTTTAATTTTGTATCCTCTGCAAAGCGGAAACACTCCTCAGCACTCAGGCCTTCTCTCTTTTGATTTACCATATGCTCTAAGAGAAGCCCCTGTCCGCCGGAAGCGCTTAATGAATCGGATACATATATTTGGCTTTCGGGATATCTTTCTAAAAGCATATTTGCCGCCATCTGCGCTCCTCCAACTGATCCTGACAGCCCGCTTGAAAAACCCAAATGCACGATATCGTGCCCTTTTTTAAGGATCGGCTGCCACAGCCTGACATAATCATCGGCCAGCGCCTGGGATGTGCTGATTCTGTCGCCGTCCCGCATAAGGCTGTATATTCTTTTAGCGGTTGCGTCGGTCATGTCGTCGGAAAACTCTCCGTCTTTATGGATGCATTTTAGGCTTACAAACGGCACGTCAAGCTCCCGCGTGCGTTCCGGGCCTATATCCACGGTTGAATCGCTTGTTATGGTATAATCCCTCATAGGGCACCTCCAAGTGTTGGATTATGCGTCAAAACACAAAAATTATGATATAATAATAGCATAAATCAAGAATGTGAGCAAAGTGTGAAATGGACGTAAAAAAGCCGTGGTGGCGTAGAATTTCCTATGGTTGGTATTATGTTTTAGTATTTGTGCTTTCGGCGCTATGCGTTGGATTGTTTGTTCTTTTATACGCTGGAGAGGGGGCCAGGGTGCTGCTGGGTTAAATTCGCATGTTGAAAATCAAAACGGAGAAGGCTCATTATCTCCGCCTTCTCCGTTTTAATGCTTATCGGTTCTATGAAACAACAATATTGATTATATTCTTTGCCACTATGACCTTTCGCACAGTCCTGCCCTCAATAAGCGGCGCTACCCCGTTGTGCGCGAGCGCCAGCCGTTCAGTCTCATCCCTGTCAATACCGCAGGGCAGTTCAACACGGGTTTTAATCTTACCGTTTATCTGAACGCCGTATTCCATCGACTCCTTTATGAGCGCGGATTCGTCATATTGCGGCCATTCCGTGTCGTAGAGGGGTATGGTGTAGCCCAATAGCTCGTTCATCTCCTCGCATATATGAGGGGAAACGGGCGAGAGCAAAACCAGCAGGGTGTGCAGCTCTTCCCTGGTAGCCTCTCCACTAGCATATATCTCGTTTACAAGGCTCATCAAGGTTGCTATAGCGGTATTGAACTTCATCCGCTCATAATCCTCGCCAACCTTCTTTATAGCGCCATGTATGAATGGACGCATCTTAGGACGTATGCCATCATAGCTAATCAGCACGTCCATGAGCCGCCAAACCCTGTCAAGAAAGCGCTTGCACCCCTTTGCTCCCTGCGTGCTCCACGGGATAGGCTGGTCAAAAGCGCCCATAAACATTTCGTACATGCGAAACGCGTCCGCTCCAATTTCATCCACTATTGCATCGGGCGCTATCACGTTACCGCGCGATTTGGACATCTTTTCGCCGTTTTCACCGAGTATCATTCCGTGGCTTGTGCGCTTTAAATACGGTTCCGGCGTGGATACTACGCCAATATCATATAAAAACTTATGCCAGAAACGTGAGTAGAGCAGATGCAGCGTCGTGTGCTCCATGCCTCCATTGTACCAGTCCACGGGGAGCCAATAATCCAGAGCCTCTTTTGATGCCAGGGCTCTATCGTTATGCGGATCCGTATAGCGCATATAATACCAGCTTGATCCAGCCCAGTTCGGCATTGTGTCGGTTTCGCGCAAGGCGGGGGCGCCGCATTTGGGGCAGGATACATGAACCCACTCGGTAGCCCTGGAAAGCGCCGATGAGCCATCGTCGGAAGGGGTATAGTCGTCAACCTCTGGAAGCTTGAGCGGCAGCTCGTCAAAGGGCAGCGGAACCCAGCCGCAGTGATCGCAGTGAACCAGCGGTATTGGTTCGCCCCAATAGCGCTGGCGCGTAAATACCCAGTCGCGCAGTTTATAATTGACCTTTTTTTCGCCTATGCCCTTTTCCTCCAGCCATCGTATCATAGCTGGAATGGCATCGCTAACCTCCATGCCGTTGAGAAACCCTGAGTTGACCAGAGCGCCGCGCTTGCAGTCGGCATAGGCCTCCTTTGACACGTCTGCGCCGGATACTACTTCAATTATCGGAAGGCCGAAGGCCTTTGCAAACTCCCAATCCCTTGAATCGTGACCAGGTACGGACATTATCGCCCCAGTGCCGTAACTCATCAGAACATAATCGGAGATCCAAATTGGTATTTCCTTGCCCGTAGCCGGATTTACCGCATTAAGCCCCTTGAGTTGAACGCCAGTTTTTTCCCTTGAAAGCTCGCCGCGTTCAAAGTCGCTCTTATGTGCCGCAATATCCTGGTAGGACCTAACCTCCGCTATATTCTCTATTCTGCCGGCAAATCGCTCCAGCAGGGGATGTTCAGGGGCAATTACCATATAGGTAGCGCCAAACAGCGTATCCGGCCTTGTTGTAAACACCCTTAGGGTTTCATCAGTTCCCGAAACGGGAAAGTCGATTTCAGCCCCCTCGCTTCGTCCTATCCAATTCTTCTGCTGGGTTTTAACCCGCTCAATAAAATCCACGGCGTCCAGATCGTCTATAAGCCTTTGGGCGTATTCGGTTATCTTCAACATCCATTGACTTCTGACCCGCTGAACCACCTCGCCGCCGCATCGCTCGCATACGCCGTTGACAACCTCCTCGTTCGCCAGCCCCACCTTGCATGAGGTACAGAAATTTATGGGGATTTCAGCTTTGTATGCAAGCCCCTTTTCAAACAGCTTTAGGAAAATCCACTGCGTCCATCTGTAATATTCAGGATCAGAGGTGTTTATTTCTCTGGACCAGTCAAAGGAGAAACCAAGCCTTTTGAGCTGTCGGCGGAATTTAGCTATGTTGGTTTCAGTAACCCTCTGGGGATGAATACCTGTTTTTATAGCATAATTTTCCGTGGGCAGGCCAAATGCGTCGTAGCCGATGGGGAACAGCACGTTATAGCCCTCCATCCGCCTTTTCCTTGATATTATATCAAGCGCCGTATTTGATCGGGGATGGCCCACGTGCAGGCCCTCTCCCGATGGATACGGAAACTCTATAAGCGCGTAGTACTTTGGCATGGAATAGTCGTCCTTGGCCTCAAAACAGCGCGCCTCCTCCCAGTTCTTCTGCCACTTCTCCTCTATAGCGGCAGGATCGTATCTTTCAGCCATAATATTTCCCTCCAAATTAATTTTCAATGAATAAAGGTAAATTAAAAGGCTTTCATCTCAAAAACATGAGACGAAAGCCTGAACTCCCGCGGTACCACTCAAATTGACGAAAAACGTCCGCTTTAATTCCGTAACGAGGAAATACGCCGCGCCTTAAATGTGTTAGCTTGGGGCACGAAGCTCCGCGGCGAGATTCGGTACGTCCACATGCCGCCTTTCACCTAATCCGCGGCTCTCTGAAACTGCAACCATACCTACTACTCCGCTTCAATGCATTTATTCATGATATTCTAACCGAACCCATCGGTTGTGTCAAGGGGCAATATGACGAGCCTTGGGATATAATTTTAAAACTAAAACAGTGTATTACATATTGATTACTGAAACCATCCATGGTATAATTATATTATATTTCAATTAAAGGAGTTGTTTATGAAGTTTTACAGAAAGATATTGGCTATTATTATGATAATTACAGTTACGTTATCAACAGTGCCTATATCATACTCAAATGAACAAGAAATAATTGTAATTGGTTCAACCAGCAATAATAGCAATGGCCTTGACCTTGTACAAGAAGCCATTGATGAAAATTCTGATGTGCTTATATTAAATAAAGAACAAGCATATAATGCATCAACAAAAGTAAAGGATTTCATTTCCTATCAAAAGATGATCTTTTTTAGTGGCATGACAAGTATAGAAGTTTCGGAGCATGTGAAATACCTATAGAGATTGTTCCTGAGCCGGATGACGATATACGTTTTGGGACAGCGGTAACAATTATAGATGACCAATATTGCTACATAGATTCCGTAATGTTTGTACAACAGGAGGATAATGGACAAGAAGAAAATGTTGATTCAGATGAAATATATAAAAATGTGGATATAGCTGAAGTGGTTATAAATATATATAAGAAGGATATCTTATATTTAACTAAGGATACACTCCCAAATGGATATAATAATGTATATACAAAGAACCAAAGTATATATACGCGATCTGGCTCGTATGCAGGAAGGCAGAAATATCAACTGTACTTTAAAAGGCTTGGGAATATTAGAGTTAATAATCAAACATACAAAGGATTTGACGTTGTTTGTCGTGCGATTTTCGAGCCATTTGCTCCAAACGTGTGTAAAGACTTGCGTGTCAAACTTGCACATATAATTGATTTTAATAATTGCAAAATTATTGATTACACTCGTATACCAAATCTTAACTATTCAAGTACTGTACAGTTATCGCTCCCCGGCTCCGTAGGAACATCTTGGTCATATGGAGCTGACGCCTAAAAAGTAACCAACTCGCTTACAGGGGAATTAGAAAACAGTTGGAGGGTATTGCCGCAGAAGCCGGTCGCTGGTGACACGTGGGTGGTTATTCCTGGGACAAGATCTATCTCATCTGGAAACAGGGGAAACATAATGGTAGAAATAAAAGTACCGACATATGGGTTTTTAGGATTGGTCATAAACAACTGGAATATATTATCGGGGAACTATTCTTTTAACCTATAAAACAGGATAGAATTATGTCACATATGCTAACTTTTATGCATTTTATATACGAGGAGGGTTCAGCTGATGACTAAGAAAACATATTATATTCCTGTAATAGCGGTTATGGCCATATTAGCGTGCTGTTTTATAATATCTTCATATTACCAATCAAAGATTGATAAAATAAAAAATATGTACGAAAACAAGCTGGCGACAGCGGGGTTCAGAATCATATATGACGTTGATGAGGACGTAGACGTATTGCTGAAACGAACGGCCGATGAAAGTGCGGATATATTAATACTGAGCCGTGAGCAGGCCATAGAGGCGGGAAGCAAGGTGTTAGGACTTATAAGCGGCGACAGGCTGGTGTTCTTTTTAGATATGGATTCCTGCGAGGTTGAAGCGTGTACATCCGTGCCCTTAAATATCAGGCCGGTTCCGAATAATAGCGATGTCAGGCTGGGCTCAGGCATTATGCTGATAGATGAAGGGATGTATGTTTATATGGAGTACGTGTTAACTTCCATTACTCAGGACATGACGCCTTCTGAAATACATTGGCGCCGTTCGCTGCGTTCGTCAGTAGACGTTAAAGACAGCATAGCCGAATTCTATTTAGACATAATTGAAAACCCAATTTAGCTACCCTCAGTTGACAAAGGTAAACACGGTTTTCGCACACCCAGCCCGCGCCGTACTTTGTTCCGGCCGCTTGCCGTAGGGTCCACTACGCCTACGAGGCCGCGCCTCACCCCGCACGGCTGGGAGAGCGAAAACTCAGAAGACCTTGAGGAGCCGGATTTGTGGCCAGTTTAAGGCCTAGGAGCGCAGGGCCATTCAGCGCTGTTTGAAGCGACGAGAATATAGAAATGGCAAAACGGCACTAAATGCGAGGTTATCCTTGTCAACTAAGGGTAATCACTCTGCATAGTAGCGGGTAACTCTGTAAAAACAAGTGAAGAGCTGTCCGTTTCGTGAGAATTTGAGTTTCTTCTTATCTTTGATTAGATGACAAATAGTCAACTACACGGTGTAAAATATAGGCTTGTAATGGGATAATATATGCACTATAATAATTGTATAATGAGTTATCTTTATAGCTTTTATTTGTTTTAGAGGAGGAACCCCATGAGAAAAGCCGTCTGTTTTGCATTGCTCTTAATAATAATCATCCTTGCCGTATCCCCCGCATTGGCAAAGACGAATGCTCAAGCCCTTTATACAAACGACAAGGAAGCGCCTGAATACATAGAGATGGTAGATCTCATTGGCGAGTCTTCCTTTATATCCTCCGGTTCAACGTCGTAATCGGCCGCCAGCAACTCGACGGTCACATCGTCCCACTTGATGCGGAACAAATCGCTACTGGTCAGCGTTTCCTGCAAATAAGTCCATACCGCATACCCCAAGTGTGAAAACTTGCGCCGAATGGCCTTTACCATCGGTTTGTTTCGTTCGTTTACGTCGTGCGGGAACCAGTCCGCATTTAGTTTTCTCGGTCTTGCCATAATTTCCCAACCTTAAATTTTCTTACTCATTTAGTTTTCGGAATCCAATTCCCACAGTAATCGGAGCAGTGACGAGCTTCGAAATAGCTTTCGGGGACATCGTGGTATTCGCATTCACCATACCCGTTGGCGTCTTCATACTTGAAGCAATTGCACGATCCGCACACCTTGGTTCCGTTCTCCGTCACCCTGTTGTATTCCGTATCGATGTCGGCGGAGTACCCGGGGCATGTGTCAGGCTTATTCATAATTATATCGTGTTTTTATGGTTAAAATGGAAAATCTCGTTCCTCCTCCGTCCGGCGCTCCCTGCACGTGCTTTCGAGACTGGCGGACAAATAGAGCGGGTCATATAGACATCCGATCCGCTTGGCGACCCACAGCGGTACCCGCCCGTCGCCGATGTACGCCGCCATGATCGCATCGCACAGCTCGCATTCGTCGTGCTTGATGCACCGATCGCAATTCTCGGCGTCCCAGGCCGCCAACTCGCTGCGGCTGCCAAACGTCCTTACGGGCGTGTCTTTTTCAAAGGGGTGGTTGTTCCATTCCATAATCGGGGATATTAGTTTGCCAAATACAGCCGTACACGGCCATCGATGTAAAACTGGATCCGCAGCCCCAGCGCCTCCAATACATCCGCATAATTCTCACGGATATAGTGGGCTGCCCGAGGGTCTGAAACATAATCGCGATAACGGATCACGACACGGCGCAAATCTCGCACATTGTCGGTATTAACAATATCATTGAACGAGGAGGTGCAATACTTGTAAAATCGGTGATGTACCTCTTTCGCCGCGTCCTTCATTTGCTCGAAAGTCTGTTCCATTTCATACGGTTTTTATAGGTGATCCTTTCCGCCCATCCACTCGAACGGATCGGGCATACAGTCCAGTTTTGCGCGGTCATTTACCGGTGACTTTACACGACGATGCAACCCTTGCCGATATATCATCATCTCTATGCTGCGAACCGATCGTCCGTACTCCTCGGCGATTGCCTGCACATCCTCGCCGGACAGATAGCGGGCGATTACGTCCTGCACCTCGAATTTGTCCCATCGTCTGTACATCTTTCCCATCGCTGCGGATTATTCGTGATTGTCGAACCAGCTGGCGCGGTTGCTTTGCGAGGCGACCAGCTCTATACGTTCCGCCAGCACACGGCACTTACTATTGCGGGTTCCGTCTTTGATTATTTCAATCAGCCCCTCGGTAGCCCACCGATCGACCGTACCACGGCCGAATTTCCGGTAGCATTGTGTGAGGGTGTAGTATTTCGTATCGTCGGCCAGCTCCGCCCGGGCCATACGATACCCGGCAGCGTAGGCGGCGGCTATCTGCTGCAAATGCAGTCGGTCAAGGGGTTCGTGGTTCATGGTATTACGATTTACGGGTTACTTTGATAACGCCGGTTCCCCTCAATGCGGAGACCGACAATTTGATGTTTTTACCCTTGCAGTAGCGGCTGGCGTTGGCCCGCACGCTCGATTCGGTAAACTCGGCAACGCTGAACTCGACGCTTTCGCCAAGCCTCAACGCGGCAAAGGTTTCGGTAAAGTTTACGGTTCGGACTAATTCGGCCATAATTGAAAATCTGTGTTTGTTTTGCTCCCGGGGGCGGAGTTGAACCGCCCACGTGCCACCCGGTCGGGAAATTTGTTACTTATCGCATTCGCCCATCTCGCATTCGGGGGCGGTTGTGAGTTCTCCGATGGAAAACCAACAAACTTTCTCATCGCCATTTACAAGCGCATTCTGTTTCACACAGTACTGCGATTCGTTGTACAGATAGTGGCATATTGCCGTTACCGTTCCGGAGAATCCGGACACTGTGCTGCGAACTTTGTCACCCAATTTAATTCTGTTCATAGTCTTAGTTAGTTTTGTGCCTTTCGGCGGTTTGTTTTTCAATCAATTCGGGGTTATCGTGGATATTGCCGACGAGAAATCCGAGACACGGATTAAAACCACACTTATCGGGGTTATTTGTGTGGAGTTCTTTCAATAAAACATAGCCAAATCCACCCTCTGTATTATTCCATGAAACAACATAGTAGTGTAAATGTTTCGGGTCTATTCCGGCGGTGTTTACCAAAAAGGCGTATTCGTCTTCTGCATATTTGTTTGAGAAATGCAACACAATATCCCCCCTCGTAAATCTCTTTACCGTGTTCGTCTTTCAACCCCGTGTACTGGCCGACGGTGGCGGGATCGACCCGAACCCAGTATTTTAGTTCTTCGCTCCAAATGAGGGTTACCCCATCGCGCGTATCAAACCACAAGGAACCGAATACCCATTTCCTTTCTGCGATACCTATACCTCTGTACCTAATCTCTCTCATAATCTCGCTATTTTGATTATATTTGTAATTACTATTGTAATTACAATGCAAATATCTAAATAATTATTTAGAAAAACAAAATAATTATATTAAAATTTATGACAACAAAAGAAAAAATAAAATATTATATTGATAGTAAGGGAATTAGCAAGAACAAATTTTATACTATAACCGGACTATCTACATCTTTTTTGGATAGTGGAAACACTATTGGCGTCGATAAGGCAAAAATAATTATAGAGAAATTTCCGGATTTAAGTTTAGAGTGGCTTGTGCTTGACCGAGGCCCAATGCTCGCAAATAATAAAGTCCCTGAAGAAAAAAATGATAAAAATTCGGAACGAATCGATAAATTATTGGATATTGTCGCCTCCCAGCAAAAGACGATCGAATTATTAGCCCAAAAAGGGGCTGCGGCGGATGTGCAGGGTGTTGCTGGCAAGGCGGTACAAGGATAAAACAACCCGAACGATTTATACTGACACCCGATTATCCGATCAAAGACGCGGCCCGGCCTCACAACCTCGACACGACCGCCACGACAAAACGGATTACAAAACTGGATATATTATTGTTTCACGCTTTCGCAGAATAATCCAATGCTATGGTTAGCTTTAGAAAAAGAATTAAAATTGCTCCGGGCGTAAATTTGAATTTAAGTAAAGGAGGCATTAGCACCTCGTTTGGTGTAAAAGGCGCATCCGTTAGTGTTGGTAAAAGAGGAGTATATATAAATAATGGTTTGCCGGGCACAGGGATTTATAAACGCACAAAAATATCCCGCTCTTCAACAAAGAAAAGTCATACACTCCCCGTTGAAATAGGCGAGACAACAAATACCCAGAATTTATCGGATGCCCAAGTCCTCCTTAATGATCTGCGTTCCAAATTGGAAAAGTTGGAATTGAGGGATAAAAATGTCGTTATAGAGACTGAAACTTTCAATATGTACCTTTTCGGGACAATAAGGAATATTTTGAAAGATATGGGTGTAAATTTTCAAACCCTTGTAAAAAAATCAACAAATTGTGTTTTGGTCGGCGATAAAAGAAGACCATCCAAATATACGCGTCTAAAAATAGAGACTTACAGGCAAGAGGGGCAAAAAATATCGTTAATGAAAATATCGGTTCTTGACACCCCAACGATCAGCACAACCATAACCGAAATACCGACTAACATCACTCAAAAGAATATAGTGCAAAATAAAAAACTCCAAAAAATCATCCGAGTACTTTGGTGTATTTTAGGATTTATATTCCTGATTATATTGTTAGCCACAACAACATAATAAAAAATCCCCGGAGTGATCCGGGGTGTCGTTTTCCCTCTATCTTTGCCGATGTTGTCCTTTCGACCTCAACATGAATATCAAATATACATATGACGCAGAAACAAGCCATACAATTATTTGAAGAGCGCAAGGTGCGCACCGTATGGGATGACCAAACGGAGGAGTGGTATTTTTCGATCGTGGATGTCGTCGGTGTATTGACCGACAGCGTGAATCCTACGGACTATATCAAAAAGATGAAGAAGCGCGATCCGGAGCTATCCAAAGGGTGGGGACAAATTGTCACCCCCCTTTCCGTGCAGACTGCTGGAGGTCGCCAACGGGTGAACTGCGCCACGACGCAGGGTATGTTCCGGATCATCCAGTCAATCCCCT
>URFJ01000053.1 GCA_900547135.1 uncultured Eubacteriales bacterium
GCCGCCTTCACTTTCTACCCTTGACTTCTTGTTTGCGCTGCCGCTTACCTCCATTTCATACGTGAATTCGTAACGCTCCCCTATCGGATCCTCTATCCCGCTCAGCCGGCCTTTTATTTCACCCGTTGCGTATTCTATCTGGTATTCCCTTCCCTCAGGGTTGATTATCTTTGTTACCTTTTCTTCTTCGCCGTATTCATACCGCTCACGGTATGCCTCCGACATACCCATTCCCCCGCTGTTGTTCGTATAATATACCGCATCGGTCAGCTGGTCCTCCTCCACGTCGTACTCATACCCGAATTTTAGCCTCGCCGCTCCGCTCTCTCCGCTTTCCTCCCACTTCACGCTTTCGATCATATCTACATGATCGTTTACATAGATGTAGTCGCTGTCCGTTACCGTCGCAGCTCTGTATTCGTATTTCCCCTGCTCCTCGTTATACATCTGCCGGTACGTCTTGTAGCTGATCTCAAGCCTGTCGCCTACCGTGTTCTCTATACCTATTACGTTGCCGCGTACGTCGTACTCCAGCGTCAGCTCCTTTCCGTTCGGCTCGCTGAACCTTTTAAGCAGCATGCTTTCCGCTTCAAAGTGGTATGTTACGTTATCTTGCCTCTGTATCGTATATTCCTCCGAAGCTTCCTCATACCTCAGCTCCATGTACGTTCCCTTCGCCTTCGCGTAGCTCCCGTCCGCTTTTTTCTCAAACCGGTGCAGGCTCCCGTCTCCGTCCTTCAGCACCATCCCCTTTTCTTCATTATCCTCGCCGTATTCCCTCATCAGCGTTGTGTTGAACGAGAAATCCCATCCGTAGCCCAGCGCCGTCTTGCTTGTCGCCTGGCTGTTATACGTGCGTCTCATCGCCATCGCGAAAAACGGGTCCGGCACCATGATATCCGTTTCCGTATATACCATGTTTCCGTTGCTCATGTTTACATAGCCGTTTCCGCTTTGCGTGCTGTAGCTTGCGTAGCTCCAATAATCCTCCAGTCCCAGCCGCTTTTCCAGCTCGCCCTCCTCTACCATTCGCGCATATGCCTGATGCGAGCCTTCGCTCTCCCGCTTCTGCCCGTTTAGCTCCTTTACCGCTGTAATCTGATAGTAAAACGTCCTTCCATAGTTCAGGTTGTAATCGCTCCACACGCAGCCTTCTATTCCCTCCGCGGCCAGCGTGCCTTCTCCCGCTTCAAAGTACGGCGTTTCGCTCCTGTATACGTTATATGTCACGCCTTCCGTTTCTGACGGCTCCCATCTTAACATTATCCTGTAGTTTGCGTTTGCCAGCGCAGATACGTTCTTCGGCTCCTCTACCAGCTTTATTTCATATGACGTTCCACCGCTCCGCGTCTTTACATTCAGCTTCCAACCCTTCAGTTTCGGCGTCTCTCCACCGCTCCCGCTCAGTTCCGCCTTTAATACCACTTCAGTTCCCGCGTTTGTCAGCTCGGTCCATTGTGCCGCTTCGCCTTCTCCCCTCGGTCCTATCTCCTCGTAGCTCTCTCCACCGTCTGTTGAGATGTAATACCTTATATCCGTTCCTAACGGCGTCTCTTCCTCCACTTCAAGCACCGCTGCCGTTACTTCACCGGGCACCTGCCTCTTCGTGCTTTTTACGCTTCCGATTGTTTCATTTCCATTCAGCACAATCTGCCCGTTTTCTCGGTCATGCTCCGTTCCTATCAGCTCTGTGAATCCCCGCGAGTTTCGCTCAAAGCTGTTATCTATCAGCCGTGCCGTTCCTCCCGACGCGTACCTTACCTCCATGTCTATACTTGATATCCATGCTTCGTTGCCATTCAGCGTCGCCTTCAGCTTCAGCATGTTCCCTGAACCCTCTGACGTTAGGTATTTACGGTTGTTTACCGTTCTCGTCGCGCCGCCGTCGCGCGACACCGGCTCTATCACGCTCCAGCTCGCGCCTCCATCTGCGCTTATCTCATAGCCTATCGTTTCGCCTCCCGCGTCCTCTACTATCAGGTCTACATGCAGCACCACTCCGTAGGTTTCCGTCATTGGCGTTGTAAACCACCCTGCTGATGCCCCTGTTTCTACCTTTACCCTGCCTCCATCATGCCTTACGCCTGCCTTATCCTCCAGCTCACTGTATGCACCTGCTTCGCCAAAGTTCAGCTTCGGATATTCCAGTTCGTATGTATCCTCGCTGTATACCTCTTCTCCTCCTGACGTGCGCCCCCTTGCGTACAGAAAAACCGGTTCCCCCTCAGGATACAGCCATCTCCCTTCATATCTGTCCGACTGGAAGCCCAGCGTTTCCCGTGTACTTACTCGCTGCACGTGCTCCCTTCCGTTTGCCACCAGCGTCGTGTTCGTCAGCATACCACTATTGCTCGTATATTTCATCAGCCATATGTTCGATGTTACCGGTTGCCTTTGCAGCTGTATCCCAGCAGCCACCTGTTCGCTCCCGCCGTAGTAATTTACCTTGATCTCGCCTGTTTCCGCTTCATTACCCGCTTCGTCCCATGCGACCAGCCTCAGATAGTACGTCCCATATCCCAGCCCTATCATGTTCCATTCGTAAATGTCCCCGCTCAACTCTGTTAATCCGCCTATCAGGCTTGTCCAGTCGTCCATTCCCGCGTCCGGCCTGTACTCCAGCTGCCAGCCGCTAAAGCCGCTACCGCCGTCGCCGTTGTCTATCTCTCCCGTTATTATCACTCGTCCCAACGTCGCGCTGCCGGATATGCCTATATCTATTACCGGCGCCTGCGTATCCTTTTTTATTTTTGCGCCCCTCGCGCTTCCAACGTTGCCCGCCGCGTCGATCCCTCTTACGCTCACCGTGTGCTCGCCATCCGCAAGCTGGGCTATATTTAGCGTGGTTGCTCCAGCGCTAAGGTTCCCAGATATCTGTGTGCGCGCTAAATCCGTCCATATGCCGCTCCCCATACGGTACTGCACCCTGTTCAGGTTGTTGTCCTCTATCCCGCTCCATCTGAGCGTTGCGCTCTGCTCTTTGCTCCAACCCGCCGGTTCCACCGTTACCGTTTCAGGCATGCTCGGACTCGTATGGTCGCCTACCGTTATCACGCTCGACGTCAGCCAGCTAGACACCGCTCCCGCGCTGTCTACCGCACTTACCCTGAACTCATACTGCTTTTCATCGCCTAAATTGCTGTATTCGTATGTCCTTCCCGTTGTCGTGTTCCCTGACCACGCGCTCCATATAGTCGTTCCAGGCGCTTTCTCACGCTTGCCTACCTTGTAATACGCCACCGTCCCGGCCGGCGCGTTCCCCGCGCTCCACTCCAGCCGGATTTTGCCCGTTGGACCGCTGAATTCAGGCGTCGCTCTCAACTCGCCCTGCATGCTCGGCGCCGCCGCGTACGTCACCTCCAGTCTTGGCCTCAGCTCTGCTTGCCGGCTCTCAGTTGAACAGAACCGTTTGTATTGGTTAACATTCTCGTTCCCGCTCTTCATGCACAGCGCCGTCAACGTTGCTCCGTTCTCATACCACTTCCTTACCGTCCCCGTTACATCCCAGCTATACCACCCTGGCGTCGTTACCTGTATGCTCGCCGCTGCCGTACCGCTTATTCCCGGCTGCGCGTTCCAGTTCAATGTCGATATATTGAAGTTTTGCGTTACCTCGTACAGGCTGATATTTGGCGCCGAACTCCCCTGGTACTCCTCGTACGCCTTGAATTCCGCCTTCGTTATGTGCCTGTTTTCACCTATATGCTCCATGAAGTTTGCAAACCTCATGTATGCCCTGAACGTCCCGTCGTTTGTCGACAGCCCTACCTTTATCGTATCTTCCGCATGATAATTATTTCCCGGCCATTTGCTCGCTACGTTCGTGTCTGCCATCAGCGTATTCGAAAATGTCACGCTCGGGTCTATTACCACTGGGTATTCCCTGCCCTCTTCTTCCAGCCATTCCCTATCCGGTATCAACTCGTAGATGTACTCGCCTTCACTCTCCTTATATATCCTTACTTCAATATCATAGCTCAAGTTCGATCCCTCGTCGTATGCTGAATCGTTCATGTACGGCGCCGGTATCGCTCCCTTAACCTGGTTCGTCCGCTTGTCCACCAGCAGTATATTCATGTCCCCGCACTTTACCGGATACAGTCCCTCAAGCCTGATCTCATATGCAAAAGCCGTCTGTTCCGGTATCCCTAAGAGTATCAGCTCCTCCTTGATTCCATGTCCCGTCGGCTGTATTTGCATCTCTACTCGGCCTCCATACATACCTTTGTATCCTACGCCGATTTTTCGCTCTGCCTTTTCACCGCCGCTACACTCGTCGGCTATCTCTTCCACCGCTTCCGCCGCCGCTACTTCGCCTTCCTCAGCCAGCATCAGTCCTACGCTGTATTCACCATCTCTTATTTCCACGTTCGGCGCTTTGCCCACTTTTCCGCTTATGTTTGTCTCTACAGCGCTTCCCTCGCTCCGATACTGTCCCGCAATTATGTCTTCCTTCAACTCAGGTTCTATCATCCGCCATTCGCCGCTTTCATCCTGATACCTTACTGGCGACATGTATATTGCTATCGTTTCCGTTCCATCCCCGTTTTCCGTTACTATGCTGTACTCCGCAAGTTCCTCCGCGCTCGGCTCCCATTCCTCCTGTAGCTCCAGCAGTTCCTGATACTCCTCCGCGCTCAGCGCTTCCACATAGCTCCCGTCCGGTACATCGTATATCGGACCTTCCTCTCCCGCTTTTTCCCTGCTTTCGCCTCTCAACTGCCTCAACTCCAGCGCTTTGCAGTCGGACATTCCAAAGTTCAGCGCCAGCATCATAGCTATACATATTGCCAACGCCCTTATCCCCCTGTTCATCTCTTTTCCCCCTTCTTATTTCCTTTTCTTCCTCCGCACTTAGCTTACCTTCTTCCTTTTCGATGCTGTTCGCGGTTCCTACATTTTATATTCTATTTCATCTTTTTTCCATACTACACTTCTTGTTTTGGGATTCAGACTACTAACTTCTACTGCTTTTAATATGAAAATATTAAACCGATGATTTGCAACTATATACAGAAACAAAAACGAGGAAAATTGACCGATTTAGAAAAATGGGTACCTCCTACCCTGCCGTAAGACTATCCTATAGCAGGGCTGGGTCAGCCCAAAACTGACTCGTCCGAGTAGAGTAGAAACCCGAAAATATGAACCTGGATTTATCCGTATGAGGCATATAGCCATGTCCTTCCAGGCGTTTCAGCTTATTCTGCTGATGACGGTTTATAGAAAACGTTACCTTCAAAAGGCAACGGTATAAAACTCATGGAGACGAAGACAAGCGAGCTGATGAACATCGTGGTGATATGCCCGTGAATGATCAATAGGTTATCACTGGATTATTGGGAATGAAAATGATAATAATAAGTTTTTGCTGACAATAGCATATTGCCTACAGCTTGCCCGAAACGCTTCACATAAGTATTTTTGTCTCTTCGGCTTTGATGATTGCAGCTGCAGTGTTACCATAGAATTGCTGTATGTTAGGTCAATAAGTTGTTTACTAACCGTTCAATGGTCACAGCTATTGAGACTTGCTTTGAAAAATACCAATGGTACCCTCAGTTGATAAGATAACCTCTATTCATTAATAATGTTTTCTACATTATGGAATATAATCATAATTTTAAGTAATATATTTTAAGAAAAATATTCTTCTTGCAATACAAATAAAAACGTGTATAATAGAATTTGTCAACAGGGAAACATATTAGGGGTTATAGCTCAGCTGGTTAGAGCGCTACGTTGACATCGTAGAGGTCGTTGGTTCGATTCCAACTAATCCCACCATTAATCCTGCGGTGTGCGTCACGTTTTATGTTATAAACCGACGCAATAAACATGGGAGCGCTCGTTGGATAATACAGATGTAGCCGCGGTCGATTGAGCCATGTGCCGAGCGGCAAGCAGAAGATATTCACAGCGCACCCCCCTGCCTGAGGGCGGGTGTTATAGTAAGGCGGACGGCACCACGGGATTTTTAAAATACATTGCGGAATTGTGTAATGGTAGCACCTACGACTCTGACTCGTATTGTCTAGGTTCGAATCCTAGTTCCGCAGCCAAGATGAAAGCCCCTGAAACACTAGTGTTTCAAGGGCTTTTTCGTATTGCGACTCCCGGTTTCCGGCGGGTGGACACAAATTGGACACAACGGGTCATCATGGCGCGGCTGGTCATGGGAAACGGCGAATGTTGGAGGATTCTACCTTACTGGCCACTATCACATGGGCGTAGCGGTTGAGGGTGAAGCGCGGATCGCTTTTCTCCAAATCCAAGGCGGATATGGCATTCATCCTGCACAGCCTTTCATTGCTTGCCGAAAACGGAACGGCTGCCATCGTCTGTTTCTACCGCGGTGGCGCGGAACAGAAAATACGCAAATACTTGATTGTGTATCACTATTCTATCGCAGGGGACTCTCTACGAATCATTTTATTTGGACGTTTTTCAGCTTTATTCATGGATATATTGCACAAAAGTTCGGTTACAAGTTTTATCGGGATCAAATTGAAGATAAGGACAAATCATTCCGCATCGTTGACCCAGAATAAGCTGGTATAATAACCAGTGGCTTCAGAATTATGCACTTGAGTTTCCACTTTTCATAAAAGGAAAAATATTCGCTAACCAACTGGACTACCGTTCTGGCCTCAAAGATTGGTTTTATGGTAAAGGAGAGGTGTCATCTGAAAAAATGCTATGAACCACAAGAAGTACAAGAACATATAAGATCATTGCGACATAAGATAAAGTCACCAACGCTCAAGAAACTGGGCTACGAAGTCACCTTGACGCAATCCTGCCGACCCCGCTGTCGCATCTTTGTCCTGCGTTCCTGTAGGGCGTTATTCTTGTGCCAAAAAATCTGAGGCTGCTCTGTTGGGTTTCAGAGCAGCCCCTTATTGATATCATGGAGGTAAATTTACGCTAAAGTATAATATTAAAGGACCCTATTATAACGGCTGGAGTGAGTCGTAATTCGTGTTGCTTCATTAATATGCAGGTTAGACCATCAACTTGGCAAGCTTTGGATCTTACCCAGTTTTATTGCTGAGCTCAGATGTAACGTTTAATCTATTAAGAGCAAATATCATCATATAACTCTTGGAGGAGTTTAATGTGATACTCCTCGTCAAGTATTATTCTATTTAAAGATGCTACAATATTTGGGTCATTTATCCACGAGGCCTGCCTTTTGTAATTATCTATTGTCTTTGTTTCTCCACCAATAGCATATCTGATCATAGACGCTATTTCTCTTGAGTATTCGTTATACCCGGGATTCCAGTATACATTGCCTCTGCTGGTGCACCGCCAAAGCATTGGGTCTGCTCCAAGTAAGGCGGCAAGATGACCAAATGTATTTAAATGATGCATCTCAACAATACTAATCCTGTGAAAGAGGTCTGCTGCCTCTGGAAAGCTGTCGGTAATTACTATACTATTATAAATATAGAGACTTATTGTAGACATCTCCGAAATACAGCTTCCCACGTTAAATAACATAGCTTTTGCATATGACGGATTTGGCCCGCAAACCTGGGCAGGTGGATATGGCTCCGCAACCGAGCATTTAATATTGTTATCCATTCTATCTCTCCTTACAAATTAATTTATATAGGATATGACGTAGTGAAGTATATTTATGAGCTAAACACTTAACTTATCGTAAAGGATGAACTGAATATGCCCAGTCCATCCTTTAAACACAATGACCTGATAGAGCAAAATGCTTTAATTTCAAAGCGCAAAGTTTATATTATCATTAATAATATCACGTATGTCTCTTGCTGATTTTTTTGTAAATCAGAATGCAAATAAGACTTATTGCAATCGTTATTGCAAAAGCCCATATCGCCAGGCTATAATTTCCGAGGCCCAACGCATCTCCCCCAAAGGTAGAGGTCACCACCGACGGTATGCGCGCGGTGCCAGTGATTAGCAGCCAAGTGCCTAGCTCCATCGGTGTAATCCCAATAAAATAGGTCATAATATCCTTTGGAGTCCCCGAAATTAATAATAGTATGAAAGTAAGCAGATTTAGCTTTTTTGAATCCTGTATAAAGCTGATTTTTTCTATCTTAATCATGCGAAAAAAACGCATATGCCACCTTGGACCCTAAACTACGCACCAGTATAAAAACAAGTGCGCTTCCTACCAATGCTCCCAACAAACAAAGCCCAGTTCCTTCCCATACACCAAAGGCGTACCCTGCGCCAATTTCAAGCGGCTCATTATTACAACAATAATCTGAAGGGCCATCAGCCCAACAAATGCAACGCGGCCCCAACACCGCTTGCGTTAACCCAGTTTCTATACTGCTCCAGCTCGGATACAAACTCAATAAGTTGTTTTCCAACTGTAAAAAATAAAGTGAGCATAAGTGCGATAAAAACAATTATTGATATTATACCTGCAATCCGCTTAGTGCGCAGGTCCTCAGATGACTCCGTCTGCTTATCTAATTTCTATTTTTATAACTTTCCATTTCTATCCTTCCACTTAACGCGCCCTGCTTGCGGGAGAGTTGAATTGGCATACCCATTTATCTATACAAAAGCGGATAATCCCTGGTTTGTAAGCTTTATTACCATCTCTGCCATATTAGATACCGGTACTTCCAAATCGCTTTTCAGCCATTTTTGTATAATTCCAATGCTGCCGTTAATTGTGAAGGTATACAGGTATTCCGCCGTATCAGGATCGACTGACCGCTTCTCCGTCCATTCTTTAATACACTGGTTTTGAACTATCATCAAAACTTCCTTTTGAAAGTCTATATTTCCATTCTCGCCCAAAAGCGTTTTGCACAATTCCCCGTTTCCAGCTATGTATTGAAAAATCCTATTCATTAGCTGCAAGGACTCCGATTCGTTTGCGTCAAAGCTATAGCTATTAAGATATTCCCTTATCTCCCCCAATACCGCCTGCTCCATTTGGCGCATGAGATCATATTGGTCCTGATAGTGGGAATAAAAAGTACTCCTGTTTATATCCGCTCTTTCGCAAATTTCCTTAATCGATATATTTGAAATCCTCTTCTCCTTTAAAAGCCCAATCAGGCTCTCTTTCAAAACCATGCGTGTATATCGTGCTCTTCTGTCAGTTTTTTCATTCCTCATATAAATCACATCCATCTTATCGTTAATTTGTAGCTATTAAACAAAATAATAACATCTTATTATTTGAGTTTCAATACGCTGTGTTTTTAGTTAAATATGACCGCAAAATTATATTTTATATGTATATAAGTAGTCAATTAATCAGCAAGAAGGACAACTTAAATTAGTAATTTGCTATAATTGCCATCCCAGATATAACAATAATTTTACTAGTCCTCAAAGGCTTTAGTGATTATCCATTTCGCTTTAAAGCAATTACTGTATCCTTTCATATCGAAGATTTTGCCAAAGTATTTTGTTATGTTCGTTAATTTTTATCAATACCTTGCATGGGTTGCCTGCTGCTATAACCCCGTCAGGGATATTCTTTGTAACTTCCGAGCCCGAACCAATATAACATCGCTCCCTATCTCGATACCCAGATTAATTGTAACGCATCCCCCTGCCCAAACATTATCCCCAACTGAAATGGGTCTTCCTTATTCAAGTCCTGAGTTCCTGACCTCAAAATAGATTGGATAGGCTGCTGTAAACAGGCATATGCGCGGGCCTAACATAACATTAATTGCTGCCTATTTTTACTTCGAATAATGCAGTCGTAGTAAAAATTATCACCAACCCTAATGTTTTTGCCATAATCACATCTAAACGGGGATTCAATTTGAATATTGTTTGCAACTGAACCCAGAAGCTTCTTCAATATTGAGACGGCTGCACCTATTTGAATAAGCGAATCGATTAAAAACATGTACAAGCCTCTTCGCTCTAATATAGCTGTCTCTCAATTCAGGATCATTGGCATCGTACAGCCTTCTATACAGCATTCTTTCTATTTCATTCATATTTTTATTCCTCTTTTAATATCTGTTATTTTAGTAATACCCTAAAAATCGTTCAAGTTTCATCACTTTGTTATATGGACGATGCGTAATATAAAATCCCATATTTAAGCTAAAAGCATAATTAGCGGCCATTATATATTATTGCGATGCCTAAGCTGCTCCAATACTAAAAAAACCGCCTTCCGAATTTTATAATCCAGGGTGGGCGGCGATATAGAGAAATATTCTGATTATTTAACCTGCTTTTAACTCATCCTTTTTAACCTTTCTCTGCTTTGGTATACTCTCTATTTCCCCAGATTTAACAAGCGCTATCCTGGTAAGGACTGGTCCGGCTAATTCATAGATGAGTGTTGCGCAAAGCACTACTGCACGTATCTGGGCCCCATATTCGGGTAGTTGACGCGTTACGATCTGTGCCATACCAATAGCTACTCCAGCCTGCGGCAGCAATGTTAGCCCCAGATATTTTTTTATACTTGGTTCGCTCTTAACTATTCTAGCCCCAAAGTAAGCTCCGAAATACTTACCTATGGAACGCGATATTATATAAATCAGTCCAAGCAAACCTACACTCGTAAGTACGGTTAAATCCAGTTCGGCGCCAGAGATTACAAAAAACGACATAAATAAAGGCGTGGTCCAGCGTTCTGCCCCTTCAAGTATTACGTCCGCATCGCTGCGAAGGTTTACAACCGCAGCACCTATCGACATACACAGCAGCAATGAACTTAAACCGATCATATTTGAAAGAGCAACGCCCAGAAGTACTGAAGCAATCGTTATGCAAAGCCTATTTGCGCGAGATTTAAAGAAGCGTATGCAGATTGACGTAATGGCGCCTATCGCAAAGCCTATTAGCAGTGAGAGGACAATCTCAAGTAGGGGTTGAAGCAGCATGTTGTTTACCGTTGGAGCAGCTCCAGAGGTAAGGGATTGTGCTACTGCGAGTGAAATTGAGAATACTGCAAGTCCTATTGCGTCATCCATAGCAACTACTGAAAGAAGCGTATTTGTCATCTTTCCGTGCGCCTTATACTGGCGCACTACCATAAGAGTTGCCGCCGGAGCGGTTGCTGTGGCGATAGCGCCAAGCGTAATTGCCAACGGAATATCAAAGCCTGCCAGAATCAGCGTGGCGTCTACCAATATAACTGCGGCCATAGCCTGAAAAACAGTTATTACAAACGCCTTCATACCTACACGCTTTAGATTTTCCTTTTTAAATTCCCCTCCTATTGAAAATGCTATAAAGCCTAACGCAACAGCCGTAATATCTGAAACCGCCTCAAGCGATTCACCGTTAAACACGCCAATACAATATGGACCAATAATCAGTCCCGCAATCAAGAAACCCGTCACATCGGGAAGATTAAGCTTTTTCACGACGCGACTAAGAAGCAGCCCCATCCCCAAAGCGGCCGCGAGGCAAAATAAATTATTCATTTCTATCCCTTTGACACTCCTTCAAAATGCATTACTGGAACCGTGAACATAATCCCTGTGTTGGGCCGGTCAAACCCGCCGCATATATCCTTTATCGCTTGCTTTGAGGTCATTATCAATTCATCGGGCATAACGGCCAGCATCATCTTGCCATGATCAAGGTCATCGTCAAACAGCCTCATTGCGGAGTTAAAAAACGCAGGCATTGCAGCGTCATCTCCCAATGATGCAAGCATGTGCAGCATGCCTTCACATCTTACAACAGTTGCTCCGTTCACCCCGACTTTCATAAGGCTAGAAAGAACTTTAGGCATCCTATCGGCTTCATTTGTAATATAAACTAAAAGTTGCATTGTTTACCTCACTGCCATAATTTCTTTTAGTTTTGGTATACCTCCATATTATGAAATTGTCAATACCTTTGTTAAAAATATAGTACTTTTGTCAGGTATTTGCTTCATAGCAGCATGCCGGAGCATCCAAAATCATCTTCAGAAACTTATCAAACTCTTCTTTGGATTTAAAGCCACCAAGCTGTTCCCGCTGTAAAATCAGCTGACCTACACGCCTTGCCGTCATTCCATTTATGGAAAGAAAGTCTACGGTTGTTGCTGAGTTTACATTAAATTGATAGTGAACCTTGATCTCGGGGGTTCCATGGAGTGGGCGCTATACATTCGTTTCCTTCAATCCATATATCCGAGCGGACAGCCGTGTCAAGAGACGCTTCCCCTGATAAAAGCTGTTCAATAAGATATGCCCTCAATTCCAAATTCTTCCTCGACGCAAGATATGCGTTTGAAAGATTGTACCGTATTGGACG
>URFJ01000054.1 GCA_900547135.1 uncultured Eubacteriales bacterium
AGCAATCGCTTATTATAGATACTCCAGCCACCGACAGGGGGAGCAGTCGATTAAGGGGCAGCGCGCCGCGGCCGAACGATGGGCTAAAGAAAACGGCTACATAATAGTTAAAGAGTATATAGATCGCGCCCAAACGGGTATGAATGACAAGCGGGAGAGCTTCCAGAGCATGCTGGCAGAGTTGGGACAAGTACGGCCAGGCGTCCTGATCCTGTGGAAGGTTGACAGGATGGGCCGCAATAAAGAAGAAATTGCAGTTAATAAGCATCGTGCAAAAAAGCATGGCGTAAAGGTAGTCTATACGGCGGAGAACATCCCAGGCACGCCAGAAGGCGTAATACTGGAAAGCTTGATGGAAGGTCTTGCAGAGTATTACAGTCTCCAATTATCCCAAAATATAATACGTGGTTTGCGGGTTAGCGCATCTAAAGCGCAAAGTCTTGGCGGCAATCGTCCATTAGGTTACGTGACGGGACCGGACAAGAAATTTGTAATAGATCCAGAGAAGGCCGCAATAGTAAGACAGGTGTTCGAGCGATATGTTAACGGTGAAACTCAAGCAGAGATCGCAAGAAGCCTGAACAAGCAGGGGCACAGAACATTAAAGGGGCATACGTTTACACATAACAGTTTGCGCAGTCTACTCACAAACGAGAAGTATATAGGTATTTATAAGTACAAAGACGAGCTTAGGATAGACGGTGGAGTACCGGCAATAGTAGATGTCGAGACATTTGCAAAGGCACAGGAGATGATGATATTGAACAAAAAGGCGCCCAGTCATAAAAACAAAGAAGATTACCTGCTCACTGGAAAAATATTTTGTGGAATTTGCGGTGGCATGATGGTTGGAGTCAGCGGCAAGGGAAGGCTGGGGACTAAATACTGCTATTATATGTGTAACAACAGGCGGGGAAGCAAGACCCACAAAACGGGATGCACCAAGAGAAACGTGCGTAAAGATTGGATAGAAGAAATCGTAATACGGGAGACAAAGAAGCTGCTATTCGATGATGAGTTGATGGATTTCATTGCCGAAAGTACATACAAGTATTATATCTCGAAAAACAAAAACGCCCAACATGAAAAATCACTGCAAGATAATCTGCAAAAGGTGGAAAATGCCTTAAAAAACATAATGAGGGCAATCGAAGCAGGGATTTTCAACGATACTACAAGACAGCGCATGGACGAACTTGAAGCTCAGAAAAAGCAGATACTGATCGCCATTGAACAAGAAAGACTGAAAACAGGGCTAGCGCTTACAAAAGAGCACATATTGTTTTTCCTATATAAATTCAGGGAGTTTGATTTTGATGATGTTATATTCCAAAAGCGCTTAATTAAAACGTTTATTAATGCCATCTTTGTTTATGATGACAAGATAACCATTACGTTCAATTATACAAGTGACAATAATGCTATAACCTTATCAGAGATGGAAAATAGCCGTAAGAATGGGTTCGACTGCTCCGCGTTAAGCTCCACCAAACAAGCGTCGCAGCTTTGATGCAGAGTTGCGGCGCTTGTTTTAACAGTTATATGTTCGGAAGAACACAGATGGCAACATGGGTAACAAACCTAATAATCGCCGACAGAGTATGGAGCGAATGACTTGGCTCTGTAAACATGAATTCTGCGTGGCAAAATTGCAACCTGATTGTAATGTGGAAAATGCTAACTGGACGCGCTTACCGTGAGGTTACTCATTGGATGGGCTATTCGAACGGCCTGATTTTACTTAGGCGTATGGATGCGGGCATAGACGTCATGTCTGGATTGGATGGGGACTTTACCGCGACGCTTACCGCCGCTCAATAGAAAGAGGAAGGAGCCTACAATGATAAAATCGACATACCTGCTTCTTGTTGCCCATTATTGCTGATGTTGCTTTCCGGATGTGGCAGCGCTGCGACACAACCGCCGTTGGAAACGGAAACGCCGCCCGACATCACGAATCCACCTATATCCACACCGACGCCCATCCGCCCGAAAACAGCCAGTCCCCGGAGCCTGTTGATGCACAGCGGCCTTCCGACACATCCGTTGTCTATATTACGGCTGATATCAGCGCAGAGAGCTTGCTTGCTGTTTATAACGCTTTAGGCGCTACCCCTTCCGGCCATATTGCCATCAAACTGTCCACCGCACCGGCGAACCCGGCAGCAACTATTTGCGCACAGATCTCATAGGCGACTTGGTGCAGTCTTAATCCCACAATCGTGGAATGCAATACGGCTTATGGCGGGTCACGCGCCAATACCGCGATGCACTATCAGGTGGCGGAGGGATCACGGATATACCTCCATAGCCGAAACAAGTATAAAAAGGCGAGGTATTCTCACAACACTCAAATGCTGTAAAAATACCCTGCAATGGTGCGGCTGGCGAGATTTGAACTCGCAAGGTTTCCCCGACGGATTTTAAGTCCGTTGTGTATGCCATTCCACCACAGCCGCATTTCAACGTTGATATGATATTAGTTTTTTCTCTAAACGTCAAGAGCAAAAGATAAAGTTCAGCAGATTAACCGCCAGATTCGATCTGCCTGTCAAGTTCAGCCTTGATTGAATCGTGAGGATCGCTCCATCCTTTTGGCTTAACCACCTTATTATCTCCATTTCTAAATCGTGGCTTCCCATCGGGCCAGAGTTTTGACATGTTTGCGCGATGAACGATATCCATGATGGGTTGGGGATGTACGCCCATTTCTACGAGGGTGCCAAGAGCGAAATAAATCAGATCGATCATCGCGTCCGCCTGCTCGGTTAAATCATCTCTTAATGAAGCTTCTAAAAATTCGGCTATTTCATCCTGCATCCAACTACAGCGCGTTGCGGCGCGTTCCTTAGATATACCGCAAGGACGCTCCGCTACTGGAACGTCAAACGCCCTGTGAAACTCAAAAACCTGTTCCCACGCATTATCAAGCCCCGCCATTTTACCGCCTCTTCCATTAAATTAGTGTTTAGGTATAAATCCTTAGATTAAACATTATATTCTATCATGGAAAAATTTTAAATGTCAATTTTCCTATTATATACGGTATATATGACGCCGACTACTTTTATAGCGTTAATTACTGGATTATACTTATATGGATATAATGTTGTGTACGTATATTTTACGACATAAAATTCTTTAGACGGAGGTAGGTAATATTGAAACAGCTAATGCTTGGCAACGAGGCGATTGCAAGAGGCGCATACGAGGCTGGCGTCCGCGTATCAAGCGCATACCCTGGCACGCCCAGCACGGAGATAAATGAAAATGTCGCCAACTACCCCGAGATATACTGCGAGTGGGCGCCTAACGAGAAGGTAGCTGTCGAGGTTGCGCTAGGAGCCTCTGTAGCCGGCGCGCGTAGCATGGCATGCATGAAGCATGTAGGTCTTAACGTAGCGGCGGACCCGTTCTATACTGCGACATACACGGGTGTAAACGCAGGGCTTGTGGTTGTCGTAGCCGACGACCCGGGAATGCATTCATCGCAGAATGAACAGGACACAAGAATGCACGCAAGAGCGTCTCACGCCCCGTGCCTTGACCCATCCGATAGCCAGGAATGCAAGGATTTTATGCGTGTGGCTTTAGAGATAAGCGAAGAATATGACACGCCGGTTATATTAAGGCTTACGACGAGAATAGCGCACGCGAGAACCGTTGTTGAACTCGGCGAAAGAAAAGATGTTCCTCTGAAGGAATACGTAAAAGACAATAAAAAGTATGTTTCAATGCCTGGCAATATGATTGGCCGCCACCTGTTTGTGGAAGAGCGTGAAAACCGCTTGGCTGAAGCTGCAAATAGGCTTTCAATAAACCGCATTGAGTGGGGCGATAAGCGTGTCGGGGTGATAACTTCAGGCGCGGCTTATAACTATGTTAAAGAAGCGATGCCAACAGCATCGGTGCTTAAGCTGGGACTTGCCTATCCGCTGCCTAAAAAACTTATTGAAGAATTTGCTTCTGAAGTTGAAGAACTTTATGTAATAGAGGATATGGAGCCGTTCTTTGAGGATACCATCAAGGCGTGGGGAATAGCCTGTTCAGGCAAGGATAAGACAGGTGTGCAGGGCGAGCTTTTCACGAAAAAAATTGCCGCCAAGTTTATGGGCGAACCCGAAGCCGGCCCTATGAATACCCAGGGCATACCGGTGAGGCCGCCTGTGCTCTGCCCAGGATGCCCGCATAGGGGGCTTTATTATATCCTTGGAAAGCTGAAGTTAACAGTGTGTTCGGATATTGGCTGTTACACGCTTGGCGCGCTTGCGCCCCTGTCGGGAGTGGATACCTGCGTATGTATGGGCGCGTCAATAGGAATGGCCCACGGTATGGAAAAGGGCAGGGGAGTTGAGCAGGCGAAAAAGACCGTTGCCGTGCTTGGAGACAGCACGTTTTGCCATAGCGGCATTACCGGATTGTTAAACATGATGTATAACCGTTCGGTTGGTACTGTTATAATTGCCGATAATTCAATAACAGGCATGACTGGACATCAGCATAATCCATCGACGGGTTTTGATATACACGGAAATCCCGCTCCGGCGATAAACCTTATAAAGCTGTGCGATTCCATGGGCATAAAGAATGTTACTGTAGTTGACCCTTACGATCTCAAAGAGCTGGAGCGCGTTGTTCGCGAGGAGACGGCACGGGAGGAACTGAGCGTAATAATCAGCCAAAGGCCCTGCGCGCTTATAGTAAAGCAGCCCGGCATTCCATTTGTATGTGATGAGGAGAAGTGCAGGAATTGCGGAATGTGCATGAAAATAGGCTGCCCTGCGATAAAAAGGACCGGTAAAAGCGTGGAAATTGATCCGACACAATGCGTAGGCTGCGGATTATGTTCGACAGTATGTCCGTTTGGCGCGCTAAACGCGAAAGGAGAGTAAGACCATGACAGATAATATTGTTATAGTTGGCGTAGGCGGTCAGGGTACGCTTTTAGCAAGCAAGATATTGGGCTATATAGCGCTTGAAAACGGCTGTGACGTACGGGTTAGCGAAGTGCATGGCATGAGCCAGCGCGGCGGAAGCGTTGTAACCTATGTCCGCATAAGCGATGATGAGAAGCTCTATTCCACAATAGTGGAGCAGGGGTGCGCCGATGTCGTGCTTGCTTTTGAAAACCTTGAAGCGCTTCGAGCCCTGCCCTATCTTAAAGACGAGGGAACGATAATAGTAAATACGCAGGAGCTGCTCCCAATGCCCGTGATCACCGGAGCCGCCGAATATCCAGACGACTGCCTTGAAAGGATTAAAAATTACGGGGCGAATATAATAGAGCTTGACGCAACGGGCATTGCGCACGAGTGCGGAACCTACCGTGCCGCGAACGTGGTGCTTATAGGCGTGCTTGCCAAAAAACTGCCGTTTACGTATGATCAATGGATGAAGGCGATTGAAGCTAATGTCAAGCCAAAATTCATTGAAATAAATAAAGAAGCCTTCAGGCGCGGGTATGAATACTGACTATTTGTATAGCCTGTTTAATGAAGGCCGCTTCACCAACAACGCTAATGCAACCGCAATAGCACCAAGGGGTTTAAAAGGCGTCACCGGCGCCTTTTTTGCCCTGATATAATAAAAAGCTTTATTTTATGCTAAGAACTTAGAACAGCAGGCCGCAAGCTTATTCTATTGTGTTAGTATTATAATAGATCGCCGTTAATCAGTTTAGTCAGTATAGGAGGAGGCTTATCCATGTATGATTTTGATACCGTTATTGACCGCCGCGGCACCGGAGCCTCGAAATGGGCGATGGCGCCAAAACATATATATGAGGGGGGATACACACCTCTTACAATAGCCGATATGGAGTTTAAGACAGCGCCAGAGATACAGGCAGCGCTGCACAGGGCTGTGGACCATGGAATATACGGTTATACCTACGCGGACAGCGAGTATTTCGAAGCGCTCAAGGAATTCATGCTAAAGCGCCGTGGCTGGGAAGCAAGGCATGAGTGGTTTGTAACTACACCGGGTGTGATATCCGCGTTGAATATAGCGGTGCGGGCATTTACTGATAGGAGCGATGCTGTAATAATACAGCCGCCCGTATATCCCCCGTTTAAATCGGTTGTACAGAGAAATGGAAGAACGCTTCTGGAGAACCCCCTAATATATAAAGATGGGTTCTATACAATGGATTATGAAAACCTGGAATTATTATGTAAGAGGGCCGACGCAAAGCTGCTTATACTTTGCAGTCCTCATAACCCGGTTGGCAGGGTATGGACATATGAGGAATTGAAACAGCTCGGGGAGATAACAAAAAGAAATGGGGTTATGGTCCTCAGCGATGAAATACACGGGGAGCTTATACTTAATGGAAACAGGCATATTACGTTTTCAACCATAGATGGTATGATTGAAAACTGCATTATTTGCACTGCAATGAGTAAAACGTTTAATTTAGCCGGAATGTGCTGTTCTAATATATTCATACCTAACGCTGAAGCTATGAACGCTTTTAGACGGAGGATTGAGGAGGAGGGCATCCCAGGGATTCCCGCGCTGTCAAGGTATGCCGCCATAGCAGCGTTCAGAGATGGAGGAGCGTGGCTGGACAAGCTGATCAAATACGTTGAGGAAAATTTTGAGACGCTATATGATTTCATTGACAGGAAACTTCCAATGCTTGACTATATAAGGGCGGAGGGTACTTATCTTGCGTGGATAGATATGAGACGGCTTGGATTGACCGTGGAAGAGCAGGAGGACTTAATGCTCAACAAGGCAAACTTAGCCCTGGACGAGGGTTATATATTCGGAGACGGGGGCTCTGGGTTTGAGCGAATCAACCTGGCGCTGCCAAGATCTGAGCTTCTAAGATCGTTGGAGCGGCTCGAAAATGCTGTCTATTCTTTAGCCGTTAAGAGAAAATAGGTAATCCCATATGTTATAATTGATTATAGATATAAATTGGAGGTAAAACCATGAGCGCTAATATAGTATCAATAAATTCGGATCGTCTCGTTATGCAAAGCGTAATGGGAGAAGTTCATCATCCCGCGATGGGTCCAAACCCTTATAGAATAAACACCGCAAACGGCGCGCCGATGGTGCTGCCAGGTACAGGCGGAATAACCTATAATGTTACTATCGGCGATTCCGTATATGCAATGGAGGCCGATCATGTGGAGCCCGGAGTATCAATAAAGGCATCCGATACGAATGAAAACAACGCGCTTAACACGCTTTCATGCATAGGCAACGAAGCGCGGGTAATTTCAGGGGATGCCAAGGGGGCCAAAGGGTTTGTAACAGGCAAGCATGGCGGGATTGAACATGTATTGGTGTATTTTGAGAGTGAAGCGCTGGAAAAAATGGCCATAGGCGACAAAATCCTAATAAAAGCGCAGGGCCAGGGTATGAAGCTTATGGGCTTTGAGGATAAGGTTAAGGCGATGAACATAGATCCGGCTCTTTATTACAAACTAAATATAACTTTTGATGACGGAATGCTTAACGTTCCCATCGCGGCCAAGGTTCCCGCTTATCTTATGGGTTCCGGTATAGGCTCAAACAGCGCGTATAGGGGAGATTATGACATAATGACAGCAGACCATGAGGTAATCAAAAACTTTGGTTTGGATAAGCTGCGCTATGGCGACATCGTAATGCTTGAAAACTGCGATACAACATTTGGCCGCGGGTATCTTATGGGGGCTGCAACAATAGGCGTAGTTGTACACAGCGACTGCATCCTTGCCGGACACGGACCTGGGGTTACGACGCTTTTGGCCGCAAAGGAAGCGGTTATCAACGGCGTAATTACTCCAAACGCTAATATTGCCAACTACCTTTTAGGCTAAAACATGGATATAACCTTACTTAACAAAGAACAACGGCGGGCTGTTGAATGCCTCGACGGCCCGCTGCTAGTATTGGCAGGAGCGGGTTCTGGAAAAACGCGCGTACTGACGTACCGTATAGCAAACCTTATAGACCATGGAGTCCGTCCATGGAATATTTTAGCGCTGACTTTCACAAATAAAGCTGCCCGTGAGATGAGAGAGAGGACCGAGTCGCTTATTGGGGTTTCCGCATCGGACGTATGGTGCGTTACGTTTCATTCCTTTTGCGTACGGATTTTGCGAATGGATATTGATAAGATGTCCAACGGATATGACCGTAACTTTGTTATATATGATGATGGCGACCAGCTGAGCGTAATTGAGTCCATATTGAAGCGACTGGGCGTTCAGGAGAAGGATACTCCAAAGCGGTCAATAAAAGAAGCTATAAGCACTGCTAAAAATAAGGGCGTTGATCCGGATACCTTTTTTGCTTCCGAATTCCAGGGTGATTTGAAAAGACAGGTATACAGCCTGTATAAAAAACAACTTCAGGACGCAAACGCGCTTGACTTTGACGATTTGATCCTATTTACTATAAAACTTTTCCAGCAATGTGGGGACGTCCTTGAGAAGTACCGTGGCAAATTTCGCTACGTGCTGGTTGATGAGTATCAGGACACCAACCTTCCCCAGTACAGCCTTGTAAGGCTGCTTTGTGAGGAACACAGAAACCTCTGCGTTGTGGGCGACGACGACCAAAGCATATATGGCTGGAGGGGAGCCGATATAAGAAACATACTTGAGTTTGAAACTGACTTTCCAGGCGCAAAGATAATAAGGCTCGAACAAAATTATCGATCCTCTGCCAACATCCTCAACGCCGCTAACAGCGTGATAGCCAATAATATCGGACGAAAGGAAAAACGCCTGTGGACCAATAAGGCCAGCGGCGATACGATAACGCATCATTGCGCGGACGATGAGAGAAGGGAGGCGGACTTCGTATGCAGGACCATTATGAGCGGAATAAGGAGCGGCAGGGCTTACTGCGATTACGCAGTCCTCTACCGTATGAACGCTCAAAGCCGTATCCTGGAGACAATGCTGCTGTCATACGGTATACCGCATAATGTATATGGAGGGCAAAGGTTCTACGACCGCAAGGAGATAAAGGATATCCTCGCTTATCTAAGAGTGGTTGCCAACCCAAATGACGACGTTGCGTTCAGGAGGATAGTAAACGTCCCTGCCAGGGGAATAGGCGCTGCAACGCTGCAAAAGCTAACGGATGCGGCGGTTAATAGCGGCAGTCCTCTTTTAGTAACCGCACTCGGCGATACGCCTATGGATTTAAAAACGGCAGCAAAGCTTAAACCTTTCAGGGACATGATGGCCGGTGTTTTAAAAAAGAAAGCCGAGCTCCCGCCGTCAGAGCTTACGGAATATATACTAGGCCAAATAAGGTATAGGGAGTACTTGGAACTAGAGGGGAAGACGCAGGCGGAGACCAGGTGGGAAAATATTTTGGAGCTTATGGGAAACATAAGAGAAGTAGAAAACAGCATAGTTGACCCTGAAGCAGACGCGTTAGGCGCTTTTCTGGAGAGCGTTGCGCTAATGTCGGATATTGATTCGATGAGCGACGAGTACGGCACCGTATCACTTATGACGCTTCACAGCGCTAAAGGGCTTGAGTTTGGTACCGTATTCATAACCGGCATGGAGGATGGCATATTCCCTACTTCGAGGTCCAAGTTCGATCCCGACTCAATGGAGGAGGAGAGAAGACTGATGTATGTTGGAATGACAAGAGCTATGGATAAGCTATATCTGCTCAACACCAGGCACAGAACCCTTTTCGGACATACTTCCGACAGCATTGAATCCCGATTCCTGAGGGAAATCCCGGAGGAGTTCTTGGAAATCCCGTCAGCTTTGCGCGGATTCGGGCGCGCGGCCGATGAGTATAATTATGGCCGAAGACCATCTGAAGGATTATATGAGAAGCAATCCAGCGTTCCCGCCTTTGCGGGCAGTTCCAAATATGAAAAGCACGCTGCCGTTCAAATGAAGGACCTGAGCATATATCAGCGCGTGCGCCACGCGAAATTTGGAGAGGGCACTATAATAGAGATGACTGGAAGCGGAAACGCTATACTGATATCTATTGACTTTGATTCGGTCGGTGTGAAAAAGCTGGCGGGAGCGTATGCCCCAATCGAGCCGGTCGAGTAAGCCAAGGCGGAGGTTTAAATGCAGCAGGACATGAGGGAACTCGTAGACAAATTAAACGATTATGCACACGCATATTACGTGCTTGACGCGCCAAAGATCAGTGATAAGGAGTATGACGAACTGTTTGACGAGCTGCTAAGGCTTGAAGCTGACACGGGCATAGTCCTTCCAGATTCGCCAACGCTTAGGGTCGGCGGTGAGCCGGTTGCAGCGTTTGAGCAGCATACCCATATCCAACGCTTATGGAGTCTTGACAAGATAAGATCGCGTGAAGAGTTAATGCTTTGGATGGACAGATCGGATAAGTTAAAGCGAGAGTTTGAAAAGAGCTCCGGCAATCCGCTTCCGGAGTCCGATTATGTATTGGAATATAAGTTTGACGGACTTACGGTTAATCTGACCTACGATGGAGGAAAGCTAGTGTACGCGGCAACGCGTGGCAATGGAATAACGGGCGAGGGCATTCTTGAGCAGGTCAAGACGATACGCGACGTTCCGCTTGCAATAAAACACATGGGCAAGCTTGAGGTTCAGGGTGAATGTTATATGAAGTTAAGCGTTCTTGACGAGCTCAACAGCTCGACTGGAGAGCATCTGAAAAACGCTAGGAACGCGGCAGCGGGGGCGTTGCGCAACCTTGACCCCAAGGTTACGGCAAGGCGAAGGCTTTCATTCTTCTGCTATAGCATAGGTTATGCCGATGGAATGATGTTTTCGTCACATATGGAGATATCAGATTTTCTTAAGGAAAACGGGTTTAAAATAAGCCCTTATATGCGTGTACACAGGGATGCCTCCGCTATCATTGATGATATAAAGGAAGTTGAAACCCATAGGGGAGAGCTTGATTTCCTCATCGACGGCATGGTAATTAAAATAAACGACATTGCTACAAGGGAAGTATTGGGGTATACGGACAGGTTTCCCAGATGGGCTGTGGCTTATAAGTTTACAGCCGAAGAAACCACAACAACAATAAACAGCATTACCTGGGAGGTTGGACGCACTGGAAAGCTTACGCCCCTTGCCCGTCTTGAACCGGTGGAACTTGCGGGAGCCACCATATCCCGAGCAACGCTGAACAATTATGACGATATACTCAGAAAGCGCGTCGGAGCGGGCTCAAAGGTTTTTATACGCAGAAGTAACGACGTTATTCCCGAGATTTTGGGCTGCGTAGATGATGAAGCGCCTGTAACCGAGGTTGAAAAACCGTCGGTATGTCCGGCATGCGGCGCCCATGTCGAACAGAGAGGGGCAAACATATTCTGCACAAACTCGCTTACCTGCACCCCCCAAATAGTGGCCAGGCTTGTACACTACGCATCTAGGGACGCCATGGATATTGAAACCTTTTCGGACAAGACGGCGTCGCAGTTCGTTGAATCACTCAATATAGTAACAATACCTCAGTTATACAGGCTTACTATTGAAGAACTGCTTTCATTAAATAAATTCAAACAAAAGAAGGCGCAGAATCTGCTGTCGGCGATCGAAAGGAGTAAGAGTCGCCCACTTTCATCGTTTTTATTCGCGTTAGGCATACCGAATGTCGGGATAAAGACGGCCCGTATTCTTTCAAAACAGTTTTTAACACTACAGGCGGTTAGACGCGCCGAATACGACGAGCTGGTAACGATAAAGGATATTGGGGATATTGTTGCAAGGGGGATAGTGGATTTCTTCAGCGACGACTCGATTAGCTCGGCAATAGACGAGATACTGGCCTACGGCGTTAAGCCCAGGGATGAGGAAAGCGGAGAAATACAAAGTTCTATCACTGGCAAGACCATCGTGATAACAGGTACAATGAAGCGCATGGATCGCAGCGGCATCGAATCGCTTATTCAGAGCCTTGGAGCCTCCGCAAGCGGAAGTGTGAGCAAAAAAACCGACTATGTCGTTGCCGGAGAGGGCGCTGGAAGCAAATTGAACAAGGCTAACGAACTGGGGATTATGGTGATAACCGAGGATGAATTTTTTGAGATGATAGGAAAACAGGGATGAAACAGGGGAAGCTTAGCAACGAAAGGCTGGAGAGCCTTATTCTCAGCAAGTTTGGACGTACAAGAGCTGAAGTCG
>URFJ01000055.1 GCA_900547135.1 uncultured Eubacteriales bacterium
GTATTGTTATTGTCAAATGAAAACATTAGATTATTTATAGTAATGTTCTGAATCGTTCCATTGACTTCCATTGTTCCTGTTTTCTCAGATTGAATACTGCTTAACTCGTCCATTCTGGCGACGGATGCTTTGCACTCGCTGTACTGAACGCTAAGATTAACATAATACCTAACAGATGTTATCATCATCCCATAAAGCGACAATGTAATGGTAAGCTGGCCTATCGTTATCGAGTTTTTAGAAAACAAGTAAACTCCGAAGAAAAGAAAAAGTATTTGAATAATCACTGTAATTATGTTGTCTAGGGACTGAAATTTGAAGATGTTACGAAAATGATTTAGCACAGTATTAAATAGCTTTGAAAAGAAATTCTCAAATATTGTTTCTACTTTGCTGTACATGTTATTGCATTTTATCATGTATACGTTATTTACCTGCTCGGTTATATTGGTCGAGTATTTTACCCTCGTTTCCTTTAGCTTGGTTCCGGATTGATATATTTTTTTCATGTATCTGAGCAGCAGCAATACATATGGCGGAAGACTTGCGGCCGCGGTCACAAAGAAAAAGGGATGTATATTGAGTAACGCCAGCAGCGTGACAACCGCCACAAAAAGGTTTTTAAAAACATAATCAAAATTAGCGACTAAGAACTTAACAATGCTGGATATATCGTTATGTATGCGCTGTGACAGATATATGGAATTAAAAGACTTTACTCTAAGGTAATCTGCCCTAAGCGAGTTTTGCAGCACGGAGTTTTCAAGCTCAAAAATCATCTGAGTTTCTATAGCCGTTTTTTTGAGATTCAAAAAATATAATGAAACAATATTTATTACACCGATCAACACCATAAGCGCAACGCTGAAATATGTGTCGTTAAACCTACCCGTAACAAGCAGATCAATTATATTTGCGTTAATGAACTTTGAGGCAAGCACACATGCTTCACAAAGAGCCGATATGACTATCAGCAAAATTAGAATATATTTATGCTTTCTGAATAATAGCTTAAAATAATTCACAGACGTATCCTCATCGTTCAAATCGGTAATCCACGCCAAAATCCGGCGTCCCAACAAAGACCTCGTATATAAGAAACTTCTGTTCGCAATCTATACTCAGATATTTGAAGAATCCATTGTCGAAAAACCCGCCGGAGGCTATCGCACCAAGTGCCATTCCAGTAGAAGTCAAGTATATATTCTGCACTGCGTGACCTGCTTCCAAGTGCATAAATCTATAACCTCTGTTACCGTATTTATATCCTGTGTATTTCATGTCTCCTACAATATGTATTGAAAATGCGGCGTTTGCAGTTAGGGAGATCGAAGCGGTTAGATTTCTATACTCATCATGGGTAAAATTTTTACAAATGATGTTTAGGCAATGTTTAATAGGGTTGTATAAATATATGCCATTGGCAATGCCTTCAACATTCAGGACAACTACATAAAACATTAATGAACATATACCGCCTGCAGTTGGAAAAGCATATAGGTTCATACGGGTATGTTCTTTGGTTTCATTATAGTGTCCATTTATCCCAAAGCTGAAATACAGCAAATTGGAAAAAGCCTTTTGCGATACCGGCTCATTCACAAACGCTCGTACGCTCCTGCGTTTTAGCAGCACACTGGGGAGGGGCTCATCTGAGAAAAGCGATTCATCCGGAGGGATTAGCGCAACGGTAGATTCCGACACAAAGTTTTTATTGTGATACAAATGTGCGCGAAATCTATCATCCTTCAAAGCATTGTCTATTCCAGCGGATATATTGATAATACTAACTTCGCTCAATGAAGAATTATCGTGAAAGAACTCGTGAACGGGAATGCCGTTAATGGTCTTATATACCAATGAATAATCAAATCGCTTTTGCCTGTCCACCTAAAATACCTCCTATCCAGATAAAAATTTTGTTATATCAGTTTTGCGTCCTCATTCGTACTGACACCGCATACACAATTTCTAAACCTACTAAGATTGAATCTGTCTAAAATGCCCAAATTAAAGTCATACCGTAAAATAAATCCCAGTGTTTTCAGACGCCGGTTCGCGCAAGGCCATATAAATGAAGACAACTCGTTTACAACCATAGCGTAGCTCAACAAGGCATTGGCAGGATTGCTTATAACACTAAACCCCCTGGCGCTATTGTTAAGCTCATGAATTCCACTTCTAACGGCGCACTCAATGCATGGTGTTTGCTTGCCGATATGGAGCGGGCCAAGCCATAACGTTTGGTCATTGATAGCGACATTAAGAAACGGAATATGATGTCGTAGAGAAATTCTATGAACGTTTTTTGCCAGGGCGCCATAATACTCGTTTTGAATTAACGCGATAATATCAACATCCCCAAAAAGGTCTTCTACATATGAATAATCACAATGTTTGTGAAAATAAAGATTTATATTTCCATTTATATTTTGAAGCCTGCTTTTGATATATCCCTCATAATCGTCAACGCAGTGGATATGTAGATGCAAAACCACATTTGGATTAGCGATTAGATAATGTATAGCACTAAATATATGGCCGCAGCATATGGTGTCTATGATAACGATGTTTACCGGTTTATCATAATCGGGGTTCGCTCGCTTAAGGATTGAGCTGTTTCCATATAGAAAATAGGACTTATCTATCAAAACCAGCACATTCAATGACACCAGCTTAAGAATCATATCCATGAATCCGTCTAAGCCCGTCCTATTGGATTGGTCTTTGGGCAAGGCGGAGTAAAGCGAATCAATGGTATGGGGGTAGTAAAGCAGATCAAAAATAGGGTTTAAGCAACCTATATTATCACCCTTTAACACATATCTTTTGTTGTACAGGAGGACGTCTATATAATCACCCCCCTTGTTCACAATACACCTATCGTTTAATTTAACAATCGTATTCTTATCCATAAAGCCTCCGCCATTAGGGGAACGGTATAAACGTGCACTCTCTATCAAGCGTTGCATTCGTCACACTTTCCACAAAATCATATACATCGTCGCTGAACTTCTTTGGAAACATACTAGGAAACCAATTTAAGTCTATTAGCTTTACGTTTTTTGACTGACGGCAGTAACCTTGAGGATTGACATAGCAAACTATAGGGTCAATCCTGTATTTTTCATAAAGCTTTTTAATTACATCTGTATATGATGCCGCGCATTCGTCTTCTATAACCCCGTTTGACCCCTTGCCAAGATAACTATAAGCATCATATTTTTTTCTCGTTGATATGGCAAAAAACATATCCGAGTAGTCTTCCAACGGCGTTTGCGCTCTTTTGGCCTCCACATTATTGGTGTTATTCCTGTAGTGAAATCTAAACTGGTCCAGCTCCTTCACGCAGTTTGCCAACGCTTGATCCAACTTAAGAGATGAACCTAAACCAATATAAAAGTTATCGTCAATAATACCATAGCCTATAACAACAAAGAAACCATCGACTATAGATATGTCAAAGAATTTTAATTCCGATACGTATTGGCGATTATCGACGGCCCTCGCAATCCTGTCGGTTTCAATGTATTTGCCCGGAGATTTAGAAAGGTAATTAAATACGAAGCTTTGCCTCTCTATAAACTCACAAAGTGCATGAATGACGCATTTTTCTGAAGATGTATGGCTTGCAAGCCCGCATGAATCGGTAAATAGATTGCGTTCATTAATTTTTAATACGTCAATTTCCACCACTTCTTTTCTTATAACCGAGTATCCCTTTATAGAGTTCTTTCGCAGTAAACTACCCAAAGATAAAAAATTGTCCCGCTCTATATACTCCCCTAATGCCGCCAAAATCGCGGATTTCATTTTTATATTTACATTATAGCCTGATACCGCGGTATTTGTGAATGATTTGATTAAAGCTCCCGTTTTGTTTAGCACAAAATTCTTATCCGTGATGGATAAGCCCGCTCTCATGGACAAAAAGACTGCATTCCTCATAGGTCCCTCCTATACTACCAAGCAGTTTGGTGTTTGGCCCAAATCGTAAAGTATCGAATACTCCCTGATAATGGTATTGTTATGTGAGTGCTCAATATTATCTTTAAGCGGGATACAGTTTAACAGGTCGCTCGAAAAACAGCGAACCGTCAATTCGCGTTGGAATCCCTTCGTATTAAGCAAAGCAACATTCAAGGAAGTAAGCCAATGTGGCAGCGTGGCGTCCTCAGTTTCAACAAAATTAGCCAGAGTACGTTTGGGCAGCGTATCCCTTAAAAGGCAGACGTACTGGTATACATCGTTATGCTCTTCAGGTCTAATTGCGGCATAAGGAGAGTAAGTTGACTCCAGATTAATCCTTTCAAGAAGCTTAGCTTCATATAATGCCCCTATGAAGGAGCGGTGATATGTGCCACCAAAACTTACCCCTGTAGCGGTTAGCGTATTTTCATCATTGAACAAAATAACCACAAAGGTAGGGGAATCCAATATGCTGTTACAAGCAAATAAAAATATCTGTTTGCTTGCAAAGCCTATAGATTCTATCGTCTTTAACACACCGTCATCTATTTCAAGGCTGAACCCCAGCTTTTTATACCAAAGCAATAGCAGTTCATTTTTCTCTATAAGCTCGTTTTTAGCCTTTTGAATCACGCGATCTGAGGATAATCCTGAGGCGCTTCCAGTGGTATCCATCATGCCAAACGCTTCGTTTGCGCCATAGCCAAGATATTCTCGTTTTGTTTTTCCGACTGAGGACGTTAGCAGATTAAAAAAATCTACATACCCATCGCTCGCTCCGTTAAAGCCTATACGCACCCTTTCTAGATATTCGTTATATGCCTTTAAGTAGGCGACGGACTTATTTTTATCTATCGCACTCTGGGTATAAGGCAGTATTTTTTTGCCAACCTTAATCATCTCCAGAATACCGAAGGAGATGTTAAGATTATCGGTAAAATGATTGTGATTTAACCGAAACCGGTTGCTGGAATTTGCAAATAGCATAATTAACACCTAATAGCCATTGTCTTTATTAGCAGCAGGTTGTTTAGATTTAGCTTTAAGGCATGAGCGTGTATGTTTGGATTAAAAGTATACATCGCAACCTTACTAACAATATCTTGAGTTTTTATTGCAATCCGTTCAAAAACTCTGCCGATCTCTATGCAGCTTTCCAATAACCCTCCGGCATTATGGAGTAGCACCGTATTTTTTAGGTCGGCAAAGGCATATACGAACGCCTGATAATCTCTTAACCCGCTTAGTTTAACTGCTAGTTCGCCGTTCAAGTCATCGTACAAAAAGACCGTCCGCGTCCTTGGCGAATAATAGTATATCCCGTCCTTATGGCCGGCGCTCCCACTCAGAACGACGCAATAGACGGAAATGACGTCCGGGCGACAGCAAATATTATCAATGCAGTCAAATATAGTTCCGACAGGCTCATGGAAATCCGTCAACTTTATTTCCTCAATGTAGCTTTCAGGGGTATCAACAAAGCATAAAGATGCATGCTCTGGTGAGATTTCCGCTTTTATGTACTCTATAGATGACTGAAAGAACCTACGCATATTGTTTTCTATGCGCTGTGAGTTACCGCTTATATACCTATCTTCATCAAAACGTTTATTCATAGCAGTCACACAATTCCCAGTGGATGGCATTATCATAAATGAAGCACCGTTGATTAAAATCATAATATTTAACACCGGTTATATTATAATTGTCACTTATAGTTAAATCGCTAAGTATTTCGTTAACCAATGGTAGTGCCATATAAGGAGTTATAATATTTTCAACATTGAACATCGGAGTCCTGCTGTATATTAAATCCATAATTGTCTGGAATGACGATCCGCCCTGTAGTTTGGAAGCACATCTTAAAGAACTTTCCAAATGCGAGAAAAAACACTGCGGACAGGGATTATACCATTCTCTTTTATAGTAATTTGAAAAGTATACCATATTATTATAACTAAACACCATTCTTGAAAGCAGGTTATGCTGCCTGACCTTTTCAGTGATCTGAGACAAGGCTTTTAAATTGAATGGGTTCAGAAAAAAAATGAACAGATCATTTTCTTTGTCATTCCAGTAACAATCCTGGAATCCATCGTAATCTGTAAGCCTGTTTTGCTGCAAGTCATACGCGACCCCAAAACTGTTGTTTTTAATGCTTTCCAGTATTGTAGCGTCGTTTGAAAAGAACTGCACATTATTAAACTGTGTATTCTTCTCAACAACCTTCTCCATAAGCTTATTATCAAGTAAAAATTTGGTTGCCAGGTCAATATCATCGCCAAAGTAATGGCCAAGCATTTGTGGAGAGATACTATAATCCTGGCGCTCATCTAAGTATAGAAAAAACCGCACCATCCGTTCATCTGTTAAAATGGTTATATTAAAATTATTTTGTATAACCGAGTATTCATCTAGCCTAGCTATTATAAAAGGGGCAACCCTGTACTTGTCCTCCACGTGCATGATTAATCCTCCAGACCTCATTTAAAAACAACGACTATGTTACAGGCTCCAGTTGTCCTAATAAAACAGCCTATCAATTAAATAGGCTGTTTTACTATAATACTATTTCTTCAACTTCAATCGCGCTATCCGCGCCGCCACCGCTGCCACAGCAACAGCTACAGCACAGGGTGATATTATCATTGGGTGTAACATCATAATTGTTGCTACCTGATGATAAACCAAATCCGGCTCCGTTCAACATGCCGTCAGCCTCATCGCCTACTGAGCTTTTAATAATAACAGTAATGTCTCTATCTTTATTCTCGTTCATGATTACGCCTCCTTTCAATTAAGAATAAGTAGGTTGTTTCTGCTTATAATACTATTTCTTCAACTTCAATCGCGCTATCCGCGCCGCCACCGCCGCCACAGCAACAGCTACAGCACAGGGTGATATCATCATTGGGTGTAACATCAAAATTGTTGCTACCTGATGATAAACCAAATCCGGCTCCGTTCAACATGCCGTCAGCCTCATCGCCTACTGAGCTTTTAATAATGACAGTAATGTCTCTACCTTTATTCTCGTTCATGATTACGACTCCTTTCAATAAGTAGGTTGTTTCTGCTTATAACACTATTACTTCGACTTCAATCGCGTTACCCGCGCCTACGAAACGGCAACAGCATAGTGAGGGCTCGTCTCCGAATGTAACATCAAAATCGTTGCCACTAGATGATAAACCAAATTCGGTTCCATTCAATATGCCATCAGTCCCATCACCTACTGATCTTTTAATAATAATAGGTGTGATGCGATCCACGATGATTACTCCTCCTTTCATTAATAAAGTTCGTTATAACTTAACTGGAGCCTGTAATTTATAAATATGTATTAATTAAGATTACTTATGTAATAACTATACATGGTATTAATTGGCATGTCAAGAGGGATTATAAATATTTATAAATATTTATAATCCCCGATTAAAGACGGAACGCTTAGACAACTTTGTCAATCTTTTAGTCTATGATGAAAAAACGCATAATGGGCTGAAAGCGCATGATCGTCCCCTTGCCTACGTGCAGAATAAACTTTTAGCCCATACAGGGAGCGTGTACCACTTCCCACGCTTCCCATTAAGGGCTATTTGTTGTTGCGCAAGGGCAGATCTGAAACGGCATTTTCTTGCTATCCGATAAAGCCAAAATAGCTTTTAAGCATAAATTCACTCCCATACCAGCCTTAGAGCTAATATGGGAGCGATTCGTTAGGCAAAATCCTTTATGGGTTCGCTTGTAACCGACATGTAATCCATGGTGAAAGTTCACCGATGTAAGCAACTTTGCCCATGATTGCCAAAATAGCTGCAATGAGCTGGCTATCGTTACCAGTATGCTTTAGTTAGCGAAATGGTTCTATTACAGTCAGTCAGTATTTGCTTGTGTTAAGTCTTCAGCAAAATAAATTGAATCAGGTTGTATAATTGTGTCATCCACTATGCAAGCTACGGCTTGTTCTGTAAAGCTGCCAATATAGATTGCTGAATTCCTATAAAGCGCAGAGTATTCAACAGCTTTCTCGAAATACCCGTTGTTCATATACTCTATTCTCGCATTCATACTTCCAACAACGGTATATTCACCGTTATACAAAGCATATAGTTTTCTGCCTGTAATTCCAAGCTCCCATACACTGCCAATCTTGTTGCCGTTTCTGTCATACACAGAGTTAGCACTTTCGGTTGCCGCAATGCCATTAACCATGAGGGTGCTTCCGGAATCCGCATAAATATTGATTCTGCGGTTATCGAAATTCTCTATCCAGCCACGGTCATTGAGCTGGACGTCTGTTGGAGCGATTTCAGCAGAACACGATGTATGGCCATAACTCATTTCACTACTAATCGCATTTGCTGCCGCAACGCCTGTTTCAGCAGTAATAATGCTTTTCACTCGTGAAATTACAGTTGAATCAGATACCATGCCGGTATGCGTTGTGCCCGAATACAGGTAGTCGGGCGTTCCATAACCTGCACTCTTTTGCAAAACGGTTTCATCACCGGCGTTGGAATAGGTTAACGCTGTAATCTCATAGTTGGAATTAAAGCTGACTTTAGAAATGGTGTCTTCACCTGTGCAAGCAAGAGTATAAGAAGTTACATCGCTAAAGTTCATTATATGTACGTTATTTTTAAACAAGGAGCTGTGGAATGACGCTGCTGTGTCGAACATAGGCTTAACAGTTCCGTTGCTCATCCTTCCCCACGCCGTGTTCTTAAGCATTGTTATTGCGTTTGTATAATTCGTCCCATTTACAGAAATCGGGTAAGAGCCTGTTATGCTGTAATATTTAGAGGTGGGTAATAGCTGATATGCAGCATAACAATTTTTGCTCATATCCCTAATCGTGTTTTTGAAAAGGGTTATGTCTAACCCCAACAGGCTAACGCTTATCATTTCTCCGGTTTCCATGACGTCAATACACTTTGCCGCGCCAACAAAGGGCGTGCCGAGAGTTATAAGGGCAGCCGTTTTATTTCTGTTTGCAGCGCTGTTGGCCAAGAATCCGCTTGCAACAAGACCCCCCATGCTGTGCGCTACAAGTACGACTTCGTTATATCCTGAAAGCTCAGTTGTTAACTTCCTGGCGGCAGTTGTATTAGTGTTTCTAAAATCATAATCGAAGAATATAACATCAAACGACGAGCCAAACGCCTTATTCAAAGAGTTATAAAGCGTCTTGTATGTATTGTTGGCGCCATAGTTGTCATAATTTGCAGAACGAATGCTATTCACAGAAACGCCGCTTTCGGTTAAAGCCATCATTCCATAATTTATGAGGTGTAACCATACTTTTGTTCCACTTGTGGTCTCAAGGGAGGAGCCTAATATGCCTGGGATGATTACTATCGCCTTGCTATTTGATTTTGCTGAGTCTGCACTGTGTGTGACGTTATTTTCGTAACCAGCGGCTATAACATCTGCCGATACCGATAAGATAAGCATTAACGTCATCAGTAGCGCTAATAATTTCCTTGTGTATTTCATAATATCCTCCTTTTATATGTTATTACATGCTCAAATTGAAGAACATGTTAGTTTTAATTACGAGTTGTTTCAACTGTAAAAACGCCGGATGTTACCGCGGAAGTCTGATTTACGAAACGCAAGCGATAATTCTTAACAGTGTTCCCGTGCGGCAAGGTGATTTTCAACGTCTCACCGACCTTTACCTGATATGAGTAACCGCCGTTAGGATCATAAGGTTCATATACATCATCTTCATCATCATCAATATACAACTGCACATGAACCTTTGCATTCGTATATCTGTCTGGAGTACAGGACGTGTATTCCACGTTTACATATCTGTGATTCAGCATTGCAAAAGCATTGTTATCAAAGTCTAAGGTCCATGCAGTCGATTCAGAGAAATTTAACGTAAAACTTGAATTATACGAACGGGTATAATGAGTATTTAGCTTGATATTTGGTTCCCCTGCGGCAAAGGCTGAACTTCCCGCGATGTTAAAGGCGATCGTGCAGAGGAGAAAAGCAGCAAAAAATCTCTTGATTTTCATGGTCGTCACCCCAAATTTCAATTTAGTATTTAAATAACAATTCTAATAAAGTAAAGGCGCATAAGCAGACCGTAGCAGTCGAGCTTATGCGCCGATGAGCACGATTTTGATGCGATCCCTCCACAACTGGGAGCCGCGCCAAAATCGTGTTCGCACAAAACTGCATTTCGTGCCATTTATACGGTACATGATGTGTCGCCTCCAATTATAGTGTTCAGAATAGTTATACTATTCGTATTTAAACTTTAACATAATATCAGGCCGTCTGAAAAGGTTTTCGCAAAATAAGACAAAATTGATCAGTTGTTAATGTAATGTCTCAATGCCGTTATACTAAACAACTATAATAGGAAAGGTTCTCCTTATTGCCCTGGAAAAGGTCGTGTTAAAATAATATGTTATCAACTGGATTGCTCCCCCGCCTCTAGTCGGTTCGCCGCCCAGCCTGGCTGCAAGCACGGCGAAATCATTTTTAAAAGTCTTCTTATATAGCGCGCAAAGACTGCGCATACTACGGCAAGCCAGTCCCCTATGCTGTGGAAATGCTTCATGCGCCCCTGTCCTTCTTTATATAGGACGGCGGGGGTTAGTTTTATTCTATGATGGTATACTACATGTTGCCTTGGATGGCATGGCCTGGAGTTTACCGAGTTGTGGCAGTGAGCCCGCGCGTTGTCTGACGTGATTATGGCGGCATATATGGAAGCCCCCAACCGCTGTATCCGGTTGGGGGAATATAGCAGGCATCCTTTTGCGCTACTCTAACCCAAAAGCCTATCCTTTACCATGTCGAAATACGCGGGGCCGATGTTAAGGTATTCCTCATGAAACTCCTTAAGGTTAAAGCGCACGCCCTTTTGCCTCCTGTAACTTTCAAGAATATCAAAGAACTGGGTATATCCAAGGGCGTATTCCAGCGCATATGTGGGAGCGTCTACGGCCAGCTGGTAGTAAAGCGTTACAGTGGTTGGGTCTGTCATGCCGTAATCCTCAAGGAAGGCCTTTACCTCTTGCTCCGACCAGCCGTATGCATTGACGCCGATGCTTACCGCGGCGGGCATGAGCACATCGCCGATTACCGAATTGGCAGAGGCAAGCAATCCGAAATCGCCGCTTATCTGAGAATTGCTGTAGAAGTAATTCTCAGCGTACTGCGACCAGCCCTCATAATACGCGGTGAGCGATATAATCCTTGGGAACAGGCCCACGTCCTCAAGCGAGCGCTGGTACACGTATTGGTACATATGCCCTGGATACGCTTCATGTGCCAGCACCGACAGCAGGGACATCGACCTGTCGACAGAGCTGTTGTTTATCATTACTGTATTGTGAAACGCGTCGTCAACCGGAGGGATCATGTACGCGGCCGGGCTGAGCTGGTCTTCAAGCTCTTCGGGGGCGTTGAAAAAGCTCACCTCATGGTCGGGGAGCTTGGGAAAATCGTTGTCTATCAGCTCCTTGAGGTGGGCTATGTCGCCCTCAACCGATCCGGTTGTTATATTGGTTTCACCAAACTGGTCTACGATGTCCGGATCCCTGAGTATCGCGTCGTAAAGCACGACATACTGTTCTATTATCTCGTCCTTGAGCTGCTTGAATGCGTCTTCAACCTTCATATCACCACATGACGCGGTCCTGAGCGCATATTTAAAATAATCCGGCCCGCCATGAGCATAATACAAGCCTTTTTCGTTTTTACCGGTATCCTTTAGCGCGTCAATGCCGTCGCGCAGGTCTTTATAAGCCTGCATAACGGAATCCGTTACAAGCGACTTATTGCGCTCGTTATATTCCGCCCGCTTTTCATGGCTTAAGCCCTCGATGGCTTCGAGCCGTTCGTCAAAGCCCGTTATAAGGAAACAGTTTTCGCCGCTTGCGATAAAGGTATCGCAGTCCTCAACAACCATTTCGGCGGCACGTTTAGTCATGAAAAGGCCCTGCTCCGACTTTTCCCTTTCAAAATCAAGGATCTGCCCGAAATAGCGCACGAAATCATTGAGCAGCAAAAAATAGCTTTCAACATCGTCATCGCTACCTATAGAATATAGCGCCATGGTCAGAGGCAGGTTGACATGAATGCCGGTTATGGTTTCAAGCGGCTCCATATGGTAATA
>URFJ01000056.1 GCA_900547135.1 uncultured Eubacteriales bacterium
TTTTCCTCCGTTATAACATCGGAGCTGTTATCCTCAGAAGGCTGGGCGTCCGCATAGCTGCCCAAACTGCATTCAGGAGTAGGCCATATTAGGCGTCCCACCCTCTTTTCCCTGACAGCGCGAACGATGAGAAAAGCAAGCGTAAGGGCGAACAGTATAAACGCGAGCATCTGAGAAACCCTTATTCCTCCGTTAGTCGCATTTCCTATAAGCCAGAGGCTATCCTGCCTTAAGCCTTCAATAAACATTCGCCCAAAACCATACAGCATTGTATAATACAGCAACAGATCACCATCGTGCTTCTGGCGCTTTCTTATAAAGAACCACAGTATGATAAATACTATGAGACACCAAGCGAACTCATAGAAAAATGTTGCGTAATGTATTTCACTGGAATCAAGCCTGACGGCGAGTGGAAACCACATATGGGCCTCATTAGTGACGAGGGGTCCGTAGGCTTCCTGATTAAAGAAATTGCCCCAGCGTCCGATAGCCTGGGCCAAGACAAGCCCGGGAGCAACCAGATCGGCAAGTTTTAGGAGCCGTATTTTCTTTACCTTTGAATATATGAGCAGGCCGGCTAGTCCGCCTATGACAGCTCCGTAGATGGCCAGGCCTCCCTCCCAGAGGTAAAGTATCGATATAGGATCTGCAAGATAGATATCCAAATTGAACAGTACATAATAAAGACGGGCGCCGATTAGCCCGAGGGGTATGACAAACAGGCAAAGGTCAAACGGCGTATCCGGATTCATCTTTTTGCGCTTAACCTCATAAAACGCAAGTAAAACCGCAATGATCACGCCCAGAGCCATTAAAATACCATACCATCTCACATCATGGCCAAATAGCGTAAACGCCACGGCTGTTGAAGGTACGTCTGCAAACAAAAGTGACTGCGCATTATTCACACTAAGACTTCCTCCTTTGTTAATAGTTGTTATTATACACCACCATTGACCGAATTGAAATAAAGATGGCAAGGCGTCATTGTATATAACGGATTAAAGTGACCGAAGTTTATATTCGACAAAAAAATTCATTGCGTCATTTATAATAAAATGATATTATTAATTATAATTTATGATCAGTTGATCTATCGAATTGATCTATGCTATTAAATTATATTAATATTTTTAAAATACAAAAATCGGCATACACTACTAAATTATATAACTGAGGAGGATGGGACTATAAAATACATAATAATTGTTGCTTTATTAAAGCATGGTATTTGGAGCTAAAGCGTATTTTATTATGATGGGTTCATTTTCACGCAGCTTTGCTAGCAGAAAAAGGCATCCCCTTTGAATGCAAAAAAATATGTGAATAGAGGAGAATTGACATGAAGCTTTCATTAAACAATGTAACGTATACCTATAGGAATAAATACCAGACCGTATATGCCGTCAATGGGGTGAACTATGGGTTTGAGCATGGCACGCTGTATGCGATAGTTGGCAGATCGGGTAGCGGAAAGACCACCCTTTTGTCGGTGCTTGCCGGGCTTGATCTTCCAACAGAGGGTGATGTCAGCTATGATGGAAAAAAAACTTCCGACATTGACAGGGATAAGTATCGTCGTGACAATGTTGCCGTTATATATCAGGGATATAATCTGTTCCCCCTTTTGACTGCCATTGAAAACGTGATGTACCCTCTCCAGCTTAAAAAGGTGCCGGATAAGGAGGCCATGGACGTAGCCGTAGAAAAGATCAAGGAGGTTGGACTAAGCGAGGAACATTTCAAACGGTATCCTTCTATGCTGTCTGGCGGGGAGCAGCAGCGTATTGCGATAGCCAGGGCGCTGGCGTCCCACGCCGACGTCATACTTGCCGACGAACCGACTGGGAATCTTGATACCGAGAATGGAAGGAATATAATAAGCATACTCAAGCGCCTTGCCCATGAGGGGGATTATTGCGTAATAGTTGTCACTCACGACATGGAGATTGCAAACGAAGCTGATGTAGTGCTTAAAATGTCCGATGGAAAGATAGAATGAGCCATCATCAGCGGCTGCTATACAATAATCCATTAAAGCTGAAGAACCCGGCGGCAAAAGTTTATAGTTATTAATAACGCCTAACAGAATCGGCGGCCATAGTTTAATTAATAGCCCCGATTAGCTGTTTAAATCAAAATGCGCTTTCATCATAGAAAAGCTTTTTTCACTAATGACATGCTCAATCTTGCATGAATCGGAAAATGCGGTTTTTTCATCAACCCCGAGAGACATCAAAATTTGAGCGATAATGCAATGCCTCTCGTAGATTTTTTCAGCTATTTGCCTACCGGGTTCCAACAGAGAAAGGTATCCGTCGCCGTCCACGCTGATGTAGCCTTCCCCCCTTAGCCGTTTCATGGCTATGCTGACACTGGGCTTTGAAAACCCCATATGGCCAGCAATGTCAACCGACCTAACCTGGCCGCGCTGTTGAGTAAGCACCAATATGGCCTCCAGATAGTTCTCCGCGCTTTCCTGAACTTTCATGACTTCCTCCATTTGTTTAGCTTTATACTCGTATGTTCTGTAGAAATAGTTTGCATAGTATCCGGGTGTACTATAATGAGGATTATGCGCTTACACCATTTTAGCTTATAATCCGAGCAAGCGCAAGCGTTTTGACCTGAACTAAGGGGCACCCCATACCGCAACCCACGAGTAAAACATATAAGGCCCCCTTGTCCGGACGATGAAAAATTGCAATAGTCATAAATCCGGTAGAAATTACACCATCCGATATATTGATTATTATTTTCGCCCTTAATACAAATTGAAATGCTGTTCTCTTTTCATTATGAGCTATTGAAACATACTTTTGTGCCCAAAGTATGCATCTTTGCTATAATCATTAAGTTCCTTCTTCTTTTGCTCATCGGACAAGTTTTCATATTAACATGGAGAGTCCCAAAGCTGCCACTCCGTTTCAACAAGTTTCTCAATAAATTCGTTTTACTTTCCATAAATCACGTAAAACAATTCTTTCATCGCTAATCTATTTTACAATCAAATCGCTTGCAAAGTACTAATTAATATATCAATAAGCAGATTATATCGCTTTTATTTCATTAGTCACATTAACTCAGTATATAAACTCGATACGGCACATACAAGGGGGACGGGGGAGGGGCCATCCCCCCTTGTATCACTATCGGATATGGCAACTTCCGGAATGGGAGCAGCCGCAGCAGCCGCCCCCGCACCCTCCCGGGCGGCGTGCCTTTTTCCTTTGCCGATACATGTGCCAAAACGCTAGAACAAGGATTGATAGTACTACGGCGCCGACAAGAATCGTTGCCAGGTTTTCCTGAAAAAATGTCAACATTTTATTTGTCCCCTTCCATAAAAGCATGTGTTTTAATGATGACTATGCGGACAGCTTTATCCCCTTTGAGTCCAGCGTCTGCGATTCACGGTATGGACGGAACATCAGATATATGAGTACGGCCGCCAATATCAGCGCAATAGCCGACCAAACGCTGAACACGCCGCCCGTGCACAGGACGCCTACCTGGTATACTATCAGCGATATAACATAGGCGAATACACATTGATATCCAATCGCGAACCAGGTCCACTTGGCCGAATTCATCTCCCGCTTTATCGCTCCCATGGCGGCAAAGCACGGTGCGCAGAGCAGGTTAAAGATCAGGAACGAGAAGGCCGACAGGGTTGTAAAGTGAGCGGCAATGGCGGAAAGCCCTTCAAATGCTCCGGTTTCCACCATCTCAAGCGCATCTCCCGCTACGCCGTACAGCACGCCGAATACGCCAACAACCTCTTCCTTTGCAACCAGACCCATCACCGTGGCTACGCTCGACTGCCATGTGTCAAAACCCAGAGGGGCGAATACCGGAGCTATAAAGCTGCCAAGCACTGCTAAAATGGAAAGGTTCATATCATCAACCATTTGGAACGACCCGTCCACTACGCCGAAGGATTTAAGGAACCAGATCAAAATGCTGGCAGCGAGGATTACGGTTCCCGCGCGTTTTATAAAGCTCCAGCCGCGCTCCCACATGCTTCTAAGCACATTTACAATGGTTGGCGCGTGGTATGCGGGCAGTTCCATTACGAATGGAGCGGGATCGCCCGCAAACATCTTGGTTTTTTTGAGTATAATTCCCGACATGATTACAGCCGCCACTCCGATAAAATATGCTATGGGGGCCACCCACCACGCGCCGCCGAACAATGCGCCCGCAATCAAGCCTACGATAGGCATCTTAGCACCGCAGGGGATGAAGGTGGTGGTCATTATGGTCATCTTACGGTCTCGGTCATTTTCTATTGTTCTGGAGGCCATAATTCCAGGCACGCCGCAACCGGAGCTTATGAGCATTGGGATGAACGATTTACCTGAGAGACCGAATTTACGGAATATGCGGTCCATAATGAACGCAACGCGGGCCATATAGCCTATATCCTCCAAAACGGCCAGGAACAGGAAGAGGATCAGCATCTGCGGAACAAAACCCAGCACCGCGCCTACGCCCCCTACTATTCCGTCCACAACAAGCCCTGTAAGCCAGTCGGCCGTCCCGATTGCTGTAAGCCATTCGGCAAGGGGTCCGCAGATCCATTCTGCAAATAGCGTATCGTTAGTAAAGTTAGTTACGATATCGCCTACGGTCGTTACAGATACAAAGTATACAATGAACATAACGGCCACAAATATGGGCAGGGCAAGCCAGCGGTTGGTGACAATCCTGTCGATCTTGTCGGAGATAGTAAGGCTACCCCTCTGCCGCTTCTTTTTGATGCATATTGTCATCAACTTGCTGATATATGCGTAGCGTTCGTTCGTTATAATGCTTTCCGCATCGTCGTCCAGCTCAGCCTCGCATTCCTTGATATGCTTTTCAATGTGATCCATTAATCCCTTATCAAGGCCAAGCTGGCCCAATACCTTGTCGTCACGCTCAAACAGCTTTACAGCATACCAGCGCAGATGTTCCGGAGCCACCTTACCCTCAATGGATTCTTCAATGTGGGCCAGGGCGTGTTCAACCGTGCCCCCAAACACATGCGGGTGCTCCTGAACCTTACCATTCATGGCTATATGCGCAGCGCGTTCGACGGCTGCCTTCGAGCCCTCTCCCTTTAGCGCCGATGTCTCTACTATGGGGCAGCCCAATGACTCTGACAATTTTTTGACGTCGATCTGGTCGCCGTTTTTTCGCACCACATCGATCATGTTAAGGGCAATTACCATTGGAAGCCCTATTTCCATGAGCTGGGTTGTAAGATACAGGTTTCGCTCCAGGTTTGTACCATCCACTATGTTCAATATCGCATTCGGCTTTTCATTAATCAGATAATTCCTTGATACCACCTCTTCCAGCGTATAGGGCGAAAGCGAATATATCCCGGGCAGATCCTGAATTATTACGTCCTTGTTTCCCTTGAGGCGGCCCTCCTTTTTTTCAACCGTTACTCCGGGCCAGTTTCCAACATATTGGTTGCTGCCGGTCAGGTCGTTAAACATTGTGGTTTTTCCGCAGTTTGGATTGCCTGCCAGCGCAATTTTAATCGCCATTTTATAATACCTCACTTCCAAATTTTAAATAAGTTAATCAAGACTAACCTATCGTCCTAAAAAAGTGCGCTCCCAGCGCGGTAGACCTATTGAATTTCGATCATCTCACAGTCAGCCTTTCTTACGGATAACTCATAGCCCCTGATATTGACCTCAATGGGGTCGCCCAGAGGGGCTGCCTTTCGCACATAGACCTCTACGCCCTTGGTGATGCCCATATCCATAATTCGCCGTTTAACCGCGCCTTCCCCGTGCAGCTTCAGCACGCGCACCGTTGAACCGACCTTTGCGTCACGCAATGTTTTCATATCAACGTCCTCCTCATTATTAAATCATAATACGGTTTGCCATCTCCCGATTAAGAGCAACGCGGGTACCCTTAATTTTTATTATCAGGTTTCCCGAAATCTCAGCAACCACGGTGATTTCGCTCCCCACGACAAAACCCATTTCTGCCAGGTGCTGACGGACCTCATCTTTTCCAGTGATCTTTTTAATAAAGTTGGTCTCACCGGTTTTTGCTATTGATAACGGCGTCATGAAATCACCCCTTTTTATTTATTAGCTTAAACTAACATATATGCAAATATATAAGTTAGACAAGGCTAACCAGATAATTCAAGATTAACACCGTTGTTCTTGTATGTCAATAGGTGTTTAAAAAATTTAGGAAACAATCATGGCATGCTAAGCTTTCAGCCATCTCCGCCAAACATAATATATTCTATTGCAGACTGGAAAGCGTTTGTAATCGGAAGACATTTATTAAATTGAAAGCCACAAGTTGAAATATGTGTTTTAACGGCTTTAGCAAAACGCAATAAAATACAAAATTAAGTCAGGGGCGAACAATCGGATACTCAAACCTTTATCATGGTGAAATAGTAGATTTTCTAATATTAATATGCATATACAGACGCCATCAACTTAAAAGAAAACAACTTATTATCACGAATGCCGCTCCAATCCCCAGACTAAGTATGGTTAGCGTATGCCCCAAATGCTGGTCTATCCAAGCGGCGACTATGTTGAAAAGCCCCACTCCTATTGCCATGCTTCCCGCTAGGCCTAGCAATATCCAGCCATTACTCTGTTGAAAGAAAACAACGGTCAATATGTCGTATATTATTAGCGGCAACAGAATAGCGGCAGCGCCTGCGATCTTTAATATTCTGTATGCGGCGGGGTGTTCAGATTTAAATTTGTTATCCGAGTCAGAACTGAAGAACTCAATAGCGTTTTCAGGCATTTTCTTTCTAAAATTCGGTTTTATTCTATTGTTCATAACGTTCCCTTTCATTAAAAGGCAAAACTCAACATGATTAGATCTTCTTTAAGCACATGGGTATGCATTTATATTAACAGCTTTCTTAAATCAACCGCTCCCAAGCGTTGTGTAGGCTAAATCAGCATATAAGCAGGCAGCTGACCGTTACCATCAAAGCTCCAATAACAAAACAGATTATAGTAAACCTATGACCTAAATATTGGTCTATCCAGGCGGCGGATATATTGAAAAGCCCAGCGCCTAGCGAAATGGAGCCGATAATGCCCAAAATGACCTGCCATCCCTTACCCTCAATATCAAACACAAAACAGGCAAGCGTTCCATAGACGACCATTGGAAGCAACAGTACAGATACGCTGACCGCCCTTAACAGCCTTAGCGCGTTTGGATGCTCTAGGAAATACTCAGCGGCTGAGTCTCGGCCACAGGGTTCGGTAAGATCTTTGGGCGTCTTCCGTTTGAAGTTTGGCCTGATTAACTTGTTCATTTTTACCTCAAAAATTGGTATTTAAGTTAGCGCTTATTATCTATAATAATTTTACCATAAAGCGTTATATTTTCCCAGACACATAAGGGTTGCCGGCTAAATGCCGCCGGAACCATTCAAGCGGGATTTGAATGCAATTAATTGAGCGGTTTTTCCACTTCTACCTTGACCTTATTATAACCGGCTGATAAACTCCGCCATACGGGATTGGAATTTACCAGCCGGTGCATTATAATTAAACGCTATTGGGTCACTGTCAGATTTATATTGTCGTATGTGCCCGTAACCAGGCTCCAGCTGGTTGGAGTTCCAAATATGTTGAAAGAAACAGGTACCGCTACGTCCATACGCACCTTACCCGTGCTTTCGGGCAGATCCGATGCTATCTCTATGCCTGGCATAAAGAGCTGGTGTTCACCAAGCTTGGGATTTTTATATTTTACTTCCCATTCGCTGCCCATCATATCGCGGCCCTGTTCGGAGACATAACCTAAATAGACTTTATATACCCCACGCTTATTAATAACTTTACATGGATTCATTGGAAACTGCCAATAATTCGTATAAGGTGTGTGACTAAATTCAATCATTTGTCGATGGTCAACTCCGCTAATCTGCGATGCGTCCGTCTCATAGGAAGCTTCAAGCTTTCCAATGTTCCTAATGCCCACCGTCATTTGGCTGCACTTAACCCTGTCGATGGGATAATAGAACGCGCAGCCCATGGCCTCGTAGTCATGGGCCATCCTTTCATTTATATTGGTAACCGGATAATTGTATATATATAGCGAATACCCCTGCACGGCAATCAGACTGCCTTTTTTGTCAATAACATGGCTAGCTTTTGTATAAACGTAATGGCTGAATTGCGGGTAAGTATACTCGCCGCGGCTTCCGGCACAAGCCATATGAAGATGCTTGACCGTCTGCTCAATATCCATTGTTTCATTAAGCGCACGATTTACCGTATCCTGATCGGGGGCTTCCGCAGAGTCAGCGTTGCTTTGCTCAAATACAACCGTCGAGTCGATAAAGTGATAACGACCGTCAAGCATTGTGAGCGCTGTACCTAGCCTTATATCGCTGTCCTGCGCAGCTCCGCCGAAATCAAAGGGTATTTTATACAGCTCAGCTATTTCCCTGTCCGTCATTTTAGTAAAGAATATCAATGTATCATCGTTTAAGTATTCGTCAAAAACACGTCTGTCTCCGTCTCTTGCCTGGGTTTCGTTTAAAATAACCGCTTTGGCGTTTTCATTTTGCGCTCGTTCAAACAGCTCGGCGGGCGAAGAATTATCGTTGCGGACAATGGTTATCTCATATGAATTCATGACGTATGGCTGTGATTCGGGATATTCAGGCGAGCTTTTTATATAGCAGGCTGAAAGAGAGAATATAAGTGCCAATAGTACAAATGTGAAGCGGATTCGTTTCATAAAAACCTCCATAACTAATGAATGTTATGTGATGCAATTAATTTGTTTTTAATTATATTGAAAATGTAAAGCTACAGTTTATTCCTCCTAAAACCGAGCCACCAAAAAAGTTAAAGAAGGCGACATCATTTTTTATGCCAACGGCGCCCCGTCCAACATTAGTATAGTCATAGCTTTGAACGCCAGGCGCGATTGTCCAGGTGTCGCCGTACTGCGGCAGCCGGGGAAAGACTGACCATGAGTTTTGCTTTCTTTCCGCGCCTATCTGGTTTGTCGTAGAATGTGCTCCTATGTCAAAGTTCCAATTTGTCGATGCTCCAACGGATGCTCCAGAGGCGTCATAGCCAAGACCCAACTGTAAGTGCGGTGATATCCGTAACTGTTTATCTTTGTTGCGTCTACCGAAAGGTTTTGTATTCGTCTACTAACACCGCTTTGCACCTCAATAATTTGTGGATGGCTTAACTTTATTATAGCTTTTTTAACCTGATAAGATGAAGTTGGCGTAAAATAGTTTATACATATAGTGTTATATATTTTACGTTTTTCGCCATTTATATTATGCAATCCTTTTTTATATATCCTACATGAATAGGATAAACTACCAACTTTCCCACCAAGCCAATGATAGGCTGTTCCGCTAACCGTCCTTCTAAAGTTATCACCTCCGGGTATCTGCAAAGCCTTGGATTCAATGTCCGCTCCACCATTCAACGATTGATTATTAACTTCTATGCTTGAATTAACGGTATCATTATAAATATTGGCCGCCAATTCGCTATATGAAATTGAACTCATAATTCCCGAAACTATCTCTTCATGGTTTGAAGGAATTTCTTCCTGAAAGACTAATTCATCTTCACCGACTAATTCGGGATCAATATCAGAGAACATTATCAGCTCAGAATCAATTAAATGGTATTCTCCATTTGACATCTTCGTCATAGCGGTACCAAGGGGGTATTGTGGCTGCTCCGTCCTCTCTATGGTTATATCAATGCCGCAAGTATTGCTCACCTCTACATCGCTCATCCCTTTAAAGTATACAAGGTTGGTTTCGCCGATAAATTCCTTTGTAGCGCTTGCCGCGCTTTCAGCCTGAGATTTTGTCATTATAAGGATATCCGCATTCTTATCAATAGCTTCCTGAAGAACGTCCATGCCCTCATTGTTTTTTACGCCTTTTTGCTCCCTAATTGTACCGTCTACAATTATCAATTCTGATACGCTGCTTGAAGCCAAGGAGTGTAAAGGAATACAAGTAATAAGCATCAACGCGGCAACAATAAATACGCTCAATCTTTTAACTACATCCTTCATAATATTACCTCATATTACCTCCATATTACCTCCGCAGAATTAATTTTTATAAAACAGCCATAGATATACAATGAACGTTACAATTTTAATATACACATATGCTCTACAAGTGTCAATATTCAATTTACCGTGTTATGACGGTACCCCACGGATTAGCCCACGGCTACTGAAAAAATCCCAGTGAGGAATCCGTCCATGGCATCGGAGGTGAAGATAACGGTGCCTTTATCCTAAACCGAAGGAAATACCCGCTATCACGGTTTACGTAGTTGTTTAAGCTCAATAAAAATTTGGACATGGTTTGTCTCAAATTATTGCAAATATATTTAGAAATATAATATTAAATATAATATATTTAATATTATTAGGTTGACACAATAACTACGAAGCTTGTATTATACAATTAGTAATCTAAATGACATATTTATAATACAGTAAATTTTGCAACTTTGAATTATAAAAAGCGATGAGGGGCCATAATGAACGATCTGAACTACAAAGAATCCAGTTATAATTTCGAGTTCCCCTATGAGGCTGACGAAAGTAAACGTGTACTCTATAATTCACGTACAAATGCCCTTGCGCTAATTGATGAAGAAAAGTATAAGCATTTCCGAAGTTTTAAAGAACGGGGGCAGCCAATACCCGATGAAAAGCTACTAGAGGACTTGAAACACGGCGAATACGTACTGCGTGACGATATAGATGAACTGGAATTAATTCGATTCAATCTTCTTCAAAGCCGCTATAACACATCTAGTTTAGGATTGACCATTGCTCCGACTTCCGATTGTAATTTCCGATGCATTTATTGCTATGAAAAGGATAGCATTAAGCCCGTAATAATGTCCGGGGATGTTCAAGAGAATTTGTAGAATTTGTGAAGTCTAAAGCAAAGTCAATAGAGCGCCTTACAATAACATGGTATGGTGGAGAGCCGCTTTTGGCATTAAATATAATAGAAAACCTAACGAAGCGGTTTTTGGAGATTTGTGACGAGCATAAAATCAGATACGATGCTGGAATAGTTACTAACGGATACCTTTTAACAGCTAGTACTGTTGCTGCATTCAAAGATCTTAAAATATCAGGCATTCAAGTTACTCTTGACGGCTCACCCGAGGAACATAATAAACGTAGGCCGCTTATAGGTGGTAAACCGACCTTTGATAAAATAATAGCTAATCTTCGAGAAAATAAAGAAATTTTACCATGTAACGTTAGTATACGTGTAAACACGGATAAACACAACGTAGAGCAGGCAGATGAGATTTTAAGTGTTGTTAAGGATAATGGGCTAAGAAATATTGTTCATCCATACCTAGCGATGGTAGAAAACACAAATAATAGTTATAATGATACTAGCTGTTTTCAATCAAATGAATTTTCAAAGATAGATTATGATTTTAAAATCAGAAATGACATCAATCTGGTTGGTTCTTTTCCTAAACTTATATATAATGTTTGTGCAGCAGATTCCCAAAATGGATTTGTAATAAATGCTGACGGCTCAATATATAAGTGTTGGGATGATATAGGAATATCCCAAAGATGTATAGGAAACCTGTTAGAACAGAATGCACATAACCTTAGCACATTGCTGGAGTATATGCTTTATGACCCCACACAAGACGAGGAATGTAGGATTTGTAAATATCTACCTATTTGCATGGGAGGATGTCCTCATAAACGCTTATTTGATACAAAAAACCGATGTACACATATAAAATATCGTTTGAATGACTATATGGTTTTAATTCCAATTCAAATTAAAGAAAGAAGAAATACAAAAGCAGATATAGCAGCGAATAAATAGAAGTCTATCTAGCAAATATTGCGGGCAGCTTTGTATTAATGAGACGAAGAAACTAAGTAAGTGTAAGCTTATTTGTGTGACAAAGAGGTGATTTTATGGAATATTTGGTACATCCTCAAGTGACCAGAAC
>URFJ01000057.1 GCA_900547135.1 uncultured Eubacteriales bacterium
TATCACGGACGCGACGCTGATAATCAGGCACATTGTGGGGCTGGAGCAGCTACATGGCGACGCGCTTACTGCGGCGAATATAAACGGTGACGCCAATATCAATATGGCTGACGCTACCGTATTGATAAGGGCGATCTTAGGTCTTGAATCCATTATATAATAATATTTATTCTTAAAGGGCAAACCTTGGGCGCGCCCCTATAAAAAAGGAGGCGGCGCCCATCTTTTTTGTAGTGTTACGCCGCAATAAAAAATATGTTATATTAATTTATCTAATAATGTTGGGGGGAGAATTTAAATGAGAATCAGGGCAGACATAAAACGTGACGCCAAGATCGCCTTCAAGTCCAATTACTGGACCAGTGTAGGCACGCCTTTTCTGGTTGGAATTATAGTATCTGTAGCGGCCAGCGCGGCGGCCCTAATTACGGGGGTATTATTCGGCACAAACCTGATATATCTTGCCTATTACGGGGGTGCGGAGCTAGCGGCCACGTTCGGATCGTCGGCGTGGCTGATCTATTTATTGATAGCAGCCGTTCAATTTCCTTTCGCGGTAGGGCTTTCGGCATTCTTTACAGCAAATTACAGGGGAGATAAACCATCGCTTGATATTGCCTTTGTACGCGCGTTCAGGGATTATGGAAGAAACTTCGGCGGTATGCTGTATATGTACCTGTTTTTGATATTGTGGGCTTTGATTCCGGCAGGATGTGCAATGCTTATAGCGATCCCTGCGATAGCCCGTTTGGAAACATTAGTTGTATTGGCCATATTGGGATTTTTGGGTTTAATTGTATCAATAGTGAACCTAATAATAAAAAGCTATGCATACAGCATGACTCGGTATATACTGGCGGATCTTCAGCTGATCAAGGCAAAGGAGGCCGTAAGCATATCTAAAACGATCACAAGAGGCCACTGCGGACAGCTGTTTTTGCTTGACATGAGTTTTATTGGCTGGTGGCTGCTTTCATCTATAACGTTTGGCATCCTTTGGGTATTCTATGTAGCCCCTTATTATGAGACAGTAAGGGCTGGCTTTTACACTGAGATCAAGGAAGAGGCCAAATTGAAAGGCCTGCTGTAATTCATAAATCGGGAATATGTGAGCGGATATGAGGTAAAGGACGGCAGGGGGATAACTATTGCCCTTTGCCGTCCTATATATATGCGTTTATGCACTTCAAAACGCAAATATGCTGTGCTATAATGCGGATATAACAAATATTTTGGAGGCTGATATTAAATATGGATAATGTAAAGGTAGCGATCTGGGGATTTGGCGCTATGGGTTCAGGCATAGCGAAAGTGCTGCTCAACAAGCGCGGCGTAGATATTACAGGGGTGTGCGATATTCATCCGGAACGTGCTGGCAAGAGCATATTTAACGTTCTTGGGATGGAGCGGGGCGAAAAAAAGGATGTAGTGATCATGCCCGACATAGAGGACGTGGTAAAAGGAAAGAATTGTGATATATGCGTCATCGCTACTGATTCATTTACTAAAAAAGCATTCCCAAAAATTAAATATATTGTACAGCAGGGTGTAAATGTAGTTTCAACAGCCGAGGAAATGAGTTATCCAAAGGCTCAGGAGCCGGAACTTGCCCGCGAGATGGATGAGCTGGCTAAAAAATATGGCGTATCCATACTCGGCACAGGAATCAATCCGGGGCTTATGATGGATCTGCTGGCTATATGCCTTTCGGGCTGTATGACAAATGTAGAATCCGTAACCTGTAAGAGGGTTAACAGCCTTTCGCCGTTTGGCCCTGCTGTAATGGAGGAACAGGGCGTTGGGCTTTCGGTGGACAGCTTTATGAAAGGCGTTGGCAACGGATCGCTTGCAGGGCACGTAGGCTTTGCCGAGTCGATTGGCATGATAGCGGAGGCGCTTGGATGGAACGTTGAAAAATTTGAGCAGCAGATGAAGCCTATAGTTACTAGCGTTGACCGTAAATCGCCCTATGGCTTTGCGTCGGCGGGCGATGTAGCGGGGGTTAATATGACTGGCCAGGGCTATGTGGACGGCGAAGTGCGGATAGATATGTACCATCCGCAGCAGATTGAACCCGAGATTGAAGGTACCCATACAGGCGATTATATAACGCTAAAAGGCACGCCGGAGGTAAATATGGCTATCAAGCCTGAGGTTGACGGGGGGATAGGGACAATAGCGATGTGTGTAAACATGATCCCACATGTTATCAATGCCAGACCGGGATTAAAGACCATGCTCGACCTTCCCGTACCTAGGGCGATAATGGGAGATTTCAGGGATTATATAGAAAATAATTAAAATATATATGGCGGTCACAAGCATTCAATGAGGCGCGGACGGTTTGTTTACCCAGCTATTTAGATGCCGTGGCCGATCAGGAGGCAATTTATGGCAAAAAAAGGCGATTGGGCGCAGATTCATTCAATAGTGCTACAGCCGGGCGAACGCGCCGCGGGCGTACCCGAGGATACTGCTAAGGCGCCGCTTGAAATGTGGGTAAAAGGATACCTTGTTTCCGACGCGTCCATTGGTGATACCGCGGAGGTTATTACCAGAACGGGCAGGCGGTCGAGCGGTGTGCTGGTGGATGAGGCCCCATATTTTAATCATGGCTTTGGCGTTTTGATTCCCGAAATACTTAGGATAGGGGACATGGTGCGTGAAATAACCTTCGGAGGCGGCATCGATGAATAAGGATAGTAGCTATGGAGCGGTGATGGCGCGAAAAAATGAAATAATGCGCTCGGCTGTCGGGATGGACTATTCTAAGTTTGAGAGCGGTTCCATTGCATTCGATTACGAAGGAATGATGGCGGCTACGGGTTATACGCTTGACGAGATAATACGTATACAGCGCATGTTCTCCGTAGGTAACACCCCTTTGATAGAGCTTAAAAACCTGACCGCGCTCGCGAGAAAGCTTGCGCCCAGGGGCAAGGGCGCGCGGATATTCATAAAGGACGAGGCCTGTAATCCCTCTGGCAGCTTCAAGGCGCGCCGTTCGGCGACCAGCGTATATCAGGCTAAAAAACAGGGCTATAAGGGCGTAATAGCGGCAACCAGCGGAAACTATGGGGCGGCCGTGGCCTCTCACGCGGCTATGGCCGGGCTAAAATGTATTGTTGTGCAGGAATGCTACGATTCGCATGGGGTGGGCCAGCCCGAAATTATAGAAAAGGCACGCAAGTGCGAGGCGCTTGGCGCTGAGGTTATACAGCTAACCGTGGGGCCGGAGCTGTTCTATATGTTCCTGATCCTGCTTGAGGAAACGGGATATTTTAACGCATCACTGTATACCCCGTTTGGAATAGCAGGCATAGAGACGCTTGGCTTTGAGATTGCCAACCAGTTCAGGGAGCGTGTAGGAAGGGATCCGGACGCCGTTGTGTGCACTAACGCCGGCGGAGGCAACCTTACCGGTACGGCAAGGGGCTTAAGCAAGGCCGGCTGCCAGGCAAGGATCATAGGCGCAAGCGTGAATCTAAAGGGGCTACATATGGCGTCGGACGAACAGTTTAATAAAAAGTCGTTCACCACCGGCCATACGGGGTTTGGCATACCCTTTGCAACCAATCCCGATAGGTCGGACGTCCCAAGAAGCGCTGGCAGGCCGCTGAGGTACATGGACCGGTATGTAACGGTTACGCAGGGCAACGTATTTTATATTACCGAGACGCTTGCGTCGCTTGAGGGCCTGGAAAAGGGGCCGGCGGGAAATACCGCGCTGGCGGCGGCGTTTAGGATAGCACAGGACATGGATGAGGACCAGTGCATCGTCGTACAGGAAACCGAATATACAGGAGCGGGCAAACACATCAATCCGCAGCTTTCGTTTGCAAGGAATAACGGCATAGAGGTGCGCTTTGGAAACCCTCGGGAGGAGGTTCCCGGAAGGAACATAATCCTTCCGGAGCACCCAGGCCTGATAGACGTCGTGGATGTGGACCTTGACCATATGCGCAGATCGCTTATACGCAACGCGGTCAACTCTAACGGCGGAAAATATAATGACAATGATATAGATTACCTGGCCGAGGAAACGGGGACCGACAGGACCTACGTACTGGCCGCAATAGAAAACTTAGGGAGATAGAGGAGGCGCTATGAAGAGGAACGACGATTTTGAAAAACGGCGGGAGCCCCTTGCGGGCCTCAGCGACAGGGAGCTTGAGGATAGATTTTGGAAACTTGCAGACAGGCTTGTTGACCCGCTACTAAAGATGGGCTACGAGTATACCTCTCCTTCTATTGAACGTTCGGTATTGTTAAGAATGGGCTTTTCATCCATAGAGGCCAAAGCCATAGTGGATGGCTGCGTGGAGAGGAACCTTATTGAGCATGGTGCGGGCAATGTTATTTACCGTCTTGCCAAATCAAAGGGAATTGGCATAAGGGACGCGGGACTTGCCCTGTTCGGCGGAAAACTATGGGACGATACCGAAGCGCTATTTAAGGAGGTTAACGGCATATGAGCGAATACACACTTGACCCTGGCAAGCCCATAGGCGTTGAGGAAATTCTCCGCGACCTTGAAAGCTACAGACCACGCAGGCGGGGCTGGACATGGCGTAAACCAGTAAAAGAACTGAAGATGGGGCCGTTTGAATATCGCGATTGTACGGATCCGCTTAAAGACGGCGTTCCGCTTCCGCCGGCGCATTACTTTTCAGATATCGATCCTCAGCCCACGCCGGTTATAACCACGGAAATAGCTTCGGGTCGGTTCGAGGACGATATAAGGCGCATGAGGATGGCCGCCCACCATGGCGCGGACCATATAATGGTTATAAGAACGGCGGGCCAGTCGCACTTTGACGGGCTTATAGAGGGCACGCCGCAGGGAATGGGCGGAGTGCCGATCACCAGAAAGCAGGTCAGGGCGCAGAGAAAGGCCCTGGACATGATTGAGGACGAGGTAGGCAGGCCTATTAACTATCATTCGTATGTATCGGGCGTAGCCGGCCCGGACATAGCCGTGATGTTTGCCGAGGAGGGCGTAAACGGCGTACACCAGGACCCGCAGTATAACGTAATTTACAGGAATATAAACATGGCGCGTTCCTTCGTCGACGCCTGTGAATCCAAGAAACTGATTGCGTGGGCCGGCATGGCGCAGATAGACGGCGCGCATAACGCCAACGCCACGGCGCGGGAGGCGTGGAAGGTAATGCCGGAGCTTATGGTCCAGCACGCCATCAACGCTATTTTCTCGGCCAGGGTGGGCATCCCCAAGGAGAATATCTGCCTTTCGACAGTCCCACCCACGGCAACGCCCGCGCCATGCGTATACATGGATCTCCCCTATGCTGTCGCGCTTAGGGATCTGTTCCATGAGTACCGCATGAGGGCCCAGATGAACACAAAATATATCGAGGCCAGCACGCGCGAGGCAACCGTTACGCATGTGCTCAACATGGTGATATCCAAGCTGACAAGCGCTGACATACAGTCTACCATTACGCCGGACGAGGGCCGAAACGTACCGTGGCATATATATAATATTGAGGCGTGCGACACGGCAAAGCAAACGCTTGTGGGGCTTGACGGACTTATGGAGATGGTCGAGCTTAAGGACAGCGGATATCTTCGCGAAAAGGCCAGGGAGCTCAAGGAGCGCGCGGTGCTGTTTATGGAGGAGATGCTGGAGCTTGGCGGCTATTTTGCGGCCGTTGAGGAGGGCTTCTTCGTTGACTCGGGTATATATCCAGAGAGAAACGGCGACGGCATAGTAAGAAACCTGTCCGGAGGCATAGGCGCGGGAACGATATTCAAGCGCAGCAAGGATTATATGGCCCCTGTAACCGCTCATTACGGATACAACAACGTTGAGCAGTATGGCAAGGAATTCGCCGATAATCCGTCCGCGCTGATAGGCGGATGCACGCTTGAACGCCCTGAAAAGATCGTCTATATTGACGAGCTGGACGAAGAGGACAATGTAATCAGGCGTATGGCCGACGTGGAAGAATTCAAGCCTGGCAGCGGCAAACTCCGTCCTGAGATGGAATGGCTTGCCGACGGCACGGTCATGCTAACGATGTTTTTCCCTGCGGAGAAGCGCATAGCGGAGGCAGCGGCGCTGGAGGTTGCGCGCCGGATGAACCTGGTTGAATGCGAGATAATAAACCGCGAGGTAATGCATAGGGCCGAGGGTACGAGAATCGAGGTTAAGGGCAAGGTTCCGTTTGCCATTGACGTTGATAAGCTCGTTATACCAAAGGAGCCGGAAACCCTAAGCGACGATGAAATAAGGGAATCCATATCAAACAGGCCTATGCGCATAGTCTGCGGCACGGTAGGGGAGGATGAGCATTCCGTAGGGCTTCGTGAGATAATTGATATAAAGCATGGCGGCATTGAGAAATATGGAATCAGCGTTACCTATCTTGGCACGTCCGTACCGCCTGAAAAGCTGGTAAACGCTGCGATAGAGCTTGATGCGGACGCTATACTTGCCTCTACAATAATCAGTCATGATGATATTCATTATAAGAATATACAGCGAATCGACCGCATTGCTAAGGAGATGGGAGTGCGCGATAAGCTCATCTTCGTTGCAGGCGGCACCCAGGTAAGTTCGGAGCAGGCGCGCTGCTATGGAGCAGACGAAGGGTTTGGCCGCGGCACAAAGGGCGTTCATGTCGCCACATTCCTTGTTAAAAAACGGGCCGAGATGCTTAAAGACAAGGAATAAAACAGACTGGCCGCTATAGCAAATTAATGGGCGCTAAGCCGTGAAGCACGTGCTTGGCCATGCGCCCATGTCATTTTTATAGATTGATGGAAATACTGAAATGAAGATAGACATACTTGTTGCTGAGATAGGCTCTACCACGACGCTTGTCAATGCATTTTCCGGAATCGGCTCGGACAATCCGAAATTCATGGGCCAGGGCCAGTCCCCCACATCCGTGCTCGACGGGGATGTCAGGATTGGTTTAAGCGGCGCTGTAGACGACCTTTGCCGGGGATTTGGCGAGGATGTGGATTATGTTCAGATGCTTGCGACATCAAGCGCGGCTGGAGGCCTGCGCATGTGCGTGCATGGACTGGTGTACGATATGACGGTTCGTGCCGCGGAGGCTGCGGCGTTAGGAGCGGGGGCCATTGTACGCATGGCAACGGCCGGCAGGCTGAGCGATTATGACATTGAAGAGCTTAAGCTTATCCGTCCAAACCTGATACTCCTTGCCGGCGGCACGGACTATGGAGAGCGCGAAACGGCTGTTTACAATGCCAGAAGGCTGGTGGAAAGCGGTATAAGCGCGCCTGTCATCTATGCTGGCAATGTACAGAACCAGGGTATAATAAAAAGCCTGTTTGCGGGGTGCGGCATACCGTGCTACACGGTGGAAAACGTATATCCGAAGCTGGACATTCTGAACATAGAACCCGCACGCAGGGTTATTCACGCCGTATTCGAGAAGCACATAGTAGAGGCGCCAGGAATGGGACATATTCGAGAAATGGTAACGGGAAACATAATACCTACCCCGGGTGCTGTGATGGAGTCAGCTCAGTTATTATATGAGGAGCTGGGCGATCTTGCCGTTATAGATATAGGAGGCGCTACAACGGATGTGCATTCGGTCACAGCCGGTTCCGATGAGATCGCGTCGATATCCACCTCTCCTGAACCGTTCGCTAAACGTACGGTCGAGGGCGACCTGGGGCTTTATATCAACGCTCGAAATCTTATAGACCGCATAGGCGTAAACGCGTTGAGCAGAGAGCTGGAATTGGATGTAAACTCGGTTATGGAGCGCTATAAACCCATTCCCGATACTCCGCAACAGCTTATGCTTACCCAGCGTCTGTGCGCCCTGGCTGGTGAAACAGCGGTTATCAGGCATGCGGGATCATTGAGGTATATCTACGGGCCTTCGGGCCGCCAGACGATAGCCGAGGGCAAGGACCTGACCAAATTGAAATATCTAATAGGCACCGGCGGGGCGCTTACCAGGCTTCCGGACAGGAAAGTGCTTCTCAGGCGGATGGCCGATTGCAATAAGAACGGAATGATGCTGTATCCAAAGGCAGGCGAATTATCGTTGCTTTACGATAACGATTATATAATGGCGTCCCTGGGGGTGCTTGGAAAGAGTTATCCAAAGGATGCAATAAGGCTTATGAAGAACAGCATGGAAATATAAGCAGGCTGAGGAGTATCGGGCTAGCCGTAAAAATACAATCCTGAACAATGCCTAACTGGAGGGAGCTATGTATCCTAAACTAACAGTCAACCTGAAAAAACTCAGGCATAACCTGGACTTTCTGTTGGAGCAGTGCCACGGGCGGGGCGTAACCGCCTCCATAGTTACAAAGGTGTTTTGTGCTGATGAGCGAATAGTCGACTTGATAGATCATAGCGCTGCGGATTTCATTGCGGATTCGCGCATTTTGAATCTTAAATCGCTTAATTCCTCAAAACAGAAAGTACTGCTGAGGATTTCCATGCCATCCGAGACTGAGGATGTTGTGAGATACGCCGACATAAGCATGCAGTCTGAAATAGCTGCGATACAGAGGCTTGCAAAGGCGGCGGGTGGCCAGGGGAAAACGCATAGGGTAGTTCTTATGATAGATCTTGGCGACCTGCGCGAGGGGATATTCTTTAAGGATAGGCCGCTTATTATGGAAACGGCCAGGGCTGTGGTGGAATCTGGCGCGTTGGAGTTGTACGGAATTGGAACAAACCTAACCTGCTATGGGGGAATACTTCCTGATGAGAACAATATGGGAGTTTTATGCGATATTGCCCGGGCAATAAGGAAGGAATTCGGCATACAATTGCCAATGGTTTCCGGAGGGAACTCCAGCGGCATTACAATGCTTATGGAGGGAAGGCTGCCTGCCGGAATAAACAATCTGCGTCTGGGCGAATCGTTTGTATTGAGCAACGATACCTCCACAGGCCTTCCCATTGAGGGCATGTATTCAGATGCGTTCATTCTTGAGGCGGAAATCGTAGAGCTGCAGGCAAAGCCAAGCAAGCCAATAGGAAATAGCGGAATGAACGCGTTTGGAGAAACGGTTCAATTCGAGGACAGGGGTCAAATGCTTCGGGCGATAATCGCTGTTGGAAGGCAGGATGTTGATCCGGCTTCGCTTAAATGCCTTGATGAGCATGTCGAAATACTGGGCGCAAGTTCCGATCATTTGATTGTTGACTTGACAAAATCAAACATGTACAATGTGGGCGATACAATTAGTTTCGTGCCGGGCTACGGCGCGCTTTTACGCCTGTGTACAAGCAAATATGTTTGCAGGGAATACGTAAATTAATAAATTATAACAAAGGAGACACAACAATGCCTGTAAATCTTAAAGGCCGTCATCTGCTTACTTTAAAGGACTTTACACCTGAAGAAATCCGTTATATGCTTGATCTGGCCCATGACCTCAAGCAAAAGAAGCGTCTTGGGATACGAAACCGTTCGCTTGAGGGCAAGAACATCGTTCTCATATTTGACAAGACGTCCACGCGCACGCGCTGCGCGTTCGAGGTTGCCGCTTTTGACGAGGGCGCGCAGGTTACGTATTTATCGAACAGCCAGATGGGCAAAAAGGAGTCGCTCGAAGATATCGCAAAGGTGCTGGGACGCTTTTATGACGGCATTGAATACCGCGGCTTCAAGCAGGAAGTTGTTGAGCTGCTGGCAAAATTTTCAGGAGTACCGGTATGGAACGGACTTACAGACATGTATCACCCAACACAGATACTTGCGGATTTCATGACCATAGAGGAGAATATTGACAAGCCCCTGTCCAAAACAAAGCTTGTATATATTGGGGATGCCCGCAACAACATGGGCAACTCGCTTATGATAGGCGCTGCAAAGATGGGCATGACCTTTGTCGGCATAGCTCCCAAATGCCTGTTCCCAGACGAGGGCCTTGTCAGGGAGATGCAGGAGGTAGCAAGGGAAACGGGGGCTTCGATAAGCTTTTCTGAGAACCTTGACGACGTAAAGGGCGCCGACGCGATATATACCGACGTATGGGTATCAATGGGCGAAGAGGATCAGTTCGAAGAGCGTATAAAGCTGCTTGCGCCATACCGCGTGACGATGGATGTAATGAACAAGACGGAAAACAAGGATGCGATCTTCCTGCACTGTCTCCCGTCGTTCCACGATCTTGAAACGTCCGTTGGCAGGGAAATCCATCAGAAATTCGGAATTACCGAGATGGAGGTAAGCGACGAGGTGTTCAGGGCAAGATGCTCTAAGGTGTTTGACGAGGCCGAAAACCGTATGCATACGATAAAGGCGGTTATGGTGGCTACCATAGGTAAATAAGAACTAAGGTTATGGCAGGGCCCCGTTGCCTGCGGGAACGGGGCCTTTATAATGTTTTTATTAAGCGCATACGCTTAAGGAGCAAATGAACATGCACGAACCAACTAATAGATCACGTACATGGGCGGAGATAAATCTCGGCGCACTCAAGCACAACCTTGGCATTGCAAAGGCCACCGGAAAAAAGGTTATGTGCGTTATAAAAGCGGACGCATACGGACACGGGGCGGTGGAATGTGGGCGGTATTTAGAAAAAAACGGCGCCGACGCGTTTGCGGTAGCGTGCCTGAGCGAAGCCCTAGAACTAAGGCGGGCAGGCATAGAACTGCCGATACTGATTTTGGGTTATACGCCGGCGGAATACGCTGATAACCTTGCTATCTACGCAATAGCTCAGACGGTAGTGGACGAACAATCGGCTATTGAGCTCAATAACGCGGCGAAACAGGCGGGAGTTACGGTGGAGGTTCATATCAAGATTGACACGGGCATGTCCCGTACCGGATTGATGTGCCAAGGCGACGCGTTTTATGCTTCGGCCGCCTGTTCCGCCGAAAGGATCTGCGGCTTGGGAAACCTTAACGTTGCGGGAATGTATACCCATCTTGCCGCAGCGGATTCCCCCGAGGAGCTCGAGTATACTAAGTGGCAGATTGATAACTTCACCGCTATTATGGATAGGCTTGAAAGCCGCGGTATAAGGCCCGCGATATGCCATGCAAGCAATAGCGCGGCAATTATGAACAACCCTAATGCTCATTTTGATATGGTTAGAGAGGGGATAATGCTTTATGGACTGTATCCTGACAGTATACCAAGGGAAACGGGTCCCTTAATGCCGGTAATGACGCTTAAGTCCCGGGTGGCTCAAATTAGAGAGTTTCCGGAGGGGACAACGGTTAGCTATGGTAGAACGTTTCGGGCTAAATCTCCAATAAGGTGCGCCGTAATATCCGCCGGTTACGCCGATGGTTATCCAAGAAGATTATCAAATCGGGCACATATTCGGATAGCGGGTGAATCATATCTTCAGATAGGACGAGTATGCATGGACATGATTATGGCGGACGTTACGGGGAGCAATATACAGCGCGGAGACGAGGTAGTTCTATTCGGCGCTAAAGGAATGAGCCTGGAGGAAGTAGCGCAGGAAGTTGGAACTATAAATTACGAAATCGCATGCCTGGTGACATGCAGGGCTAAGCGTGTGTACATAGAATAGCGAAAAGAATAGGCTCTGCGATAGGTAACGCAGAGCCTGGTATTCGTATTAGAGCTGGTTATATGCCTCGCACCATTTGCTTATAATTCAGCTCTTCATACCCCTTTTTTAAGTAAAGCCTTTCAGCTTCCGTGTTGGATTTTGAGATTTCAAGCCTGAACCGCCTGGCCGTACCGGAATTAATATTATGAATAAAGTCAAGATATTTCCCGCCAAGGCCAAGTCCCCTGAATGGTTTCTTAATAAACAATTCCTCTATAAGAACAACAAGGCCTACGGCCTCATTGGAATAGGTGATGGATATAAGGCCATAGTCGGCTGTTTCCGTGTTATGCTCAATTATATGGCACTTTGCATATGGAGAATTGGACATTGCTTCGTTGAACGTGCGTTCCATATACTCCACGGGGATGTT
>URFJ01000058.1 GCA_900547135.1 uncultured Eubacteriales bacterium
TTCGCGCAGAATTTCTGCGAGAGCGAAATGTTCAGCCTTACGAGCCAAGACATTGAACCTATCAGCGTTCAGATCAATCAGCAGCAGATCACCTGCCGCATTGATACGGCTCCGTTCCAGCTAGACGCGATTGTCTATCCGGATAGTGCGGTCGATAAGTCCGTTACATGGTCTTCGGACAATACATCGGTTGCAACGGTATCCGATACTGGATTGTTGACGCCGGTAGGCGGCGGTACTACCATAATCCGTGCGACTGCCTGTAACGGCGTATATGGTACAACTACAGTTACAATAGTGGAACCGTCGGAGGAGTTTCCAGAGGATTTGATCATCCGTAAGGACGGAAGATATGCTATCCCTGCGGGTATGAGTGGAAATGTTGTGATAACAGAAGACGCTCATAATGTTAAATTGGTTGGCAGTTCGGATAACACGGCTGATAATCCGTATACAGGGTTGACTTTCACCAGCGAGAATGAGAATTTGAACTTGACGATTGAAACGCTCAACGTACAGGTGTCCGGCGGTAAACCTGTAATTGAATTTAAGGGAGCTGGAAATACGCTAAACCTTATAGGCAGCAATACAATAGAATCGGCTAGAAACTCCTACTATTCAAAAGCGCTGATCAAAGTACCGGAGGACGGCGAGCTGTCGGTAAAGGGCGGGGGAGCTCTGAACATGCTCCTAGAATCCAGCACTTACGGCGCGGGTATCGGAGGAGACGCCGGTCAGATTGCTGGAAAGATCACCATAGACGGCGGTACGATTAACGGCACTTCCTATGGACCGGGAGCGCTGATCGGCGGCGGCGCCAATGCGGGAGTGATAAATGTTATAGTCAACGATGGCGTACTGAATCTGGATATCCCGTATTACAGCGGCGGTTACTTTACTAACCTAACCAGTTGCGGCGCCGGTAATGCCAGCGGCGACACCGCTTCCACAGGTTCTATCTCTATCGAAATCAATGGCGGTGTTATCAATGGAACAACAGAAGTCAATTCGGCTCTTATTGGCTCGGGTTATGCCACGACAATACGTCCGAATATTGTAATCAATGGAGGCAAGTTTGACCTGCATTCTGCTGCAAATGCAGGCGGTCAGCTCAGCGGTGGCGCATGCATCGGCTCTGGCGCGCATAGACCAGGATGCACACAGGCTGTTGCAGCTAGGGTCACCATTAACGGCGGCGAAATTATCGCTTCTACCGATACGGATGCGGCGGCGATAGGAGGAGGTGCCGGAGTTGACGGAGCCACGGTCTTTGTAACCGGCGGCACCATCACCGCATCTTCAAGCAACGACGGTGCGGCGATTGGCGGAGGAATTTATCCCCCAAGCAGCGGCGGGAATCTGCGTATCAGCGCAGGATCGCTCAAAGCCACTGCAACCGGAGCAGGAGTGGCAATTGGCGATACGTCTGTAGATAACGGCGACAGCGAACAAGTTTTTGAAGTTGCGTTACTTGCGCCGAACGTGAAGAGCGTAAACGTCAATGGTACTGACTGGAAGGTTTCCGCGAACCATCCGGATGACGAATATCTCCATCTCTGGCTTGAGAAGGGTACGCATTATGTCATAGTTGAGACTGGGGAGGGCATAAAGAAGTATGAAGTTGTCGTTTCGCCGACAGGAAATACAAATGTAACCCAGTATTTCGAAGTTACCTATAATCTTACTGATCTAACGACGGATGCAGCTGAAATTATCTATGCAGGCGAAACCCTCAGCGGCTCGCTCGCTGCGACAAACGACAAACAGCTGCCTGACAGCATCACGGTTACAATGGGCGGCACTGACGCGGAATTTACCTATGACGCTCAAACCGGCGCATTTTCTGTACCGAATGCCAGCGGCGATATCGTTATAACCGCGGCGGCTATGGATGAAACGCAGGTAGACAGATCCGAACTGGAGGCGGTTATCGCAGCGGCAGAGGCGCTTCATGAAGAGGATTACACCATCGACACTTGGGCGGCGTTTGAGGATGCCCTAGAAGCCGCAAGAGCTGTCTTGGCGGATGATGACGCAACTCAGGCCGAGATCGACGAAGCAAAGGTCGCGCTTGAGGATGCAATGGATAGGTTGATATATGTAAACGCAGTCTACTCAATCGGAGTTGGCAGAGTAAACGCCAGGCCAGGTGAAGCCGTAGTGGTGCCATTAAGCGCCAATAATCTAGCGGCGGCGGTAATCCGAGTCGAGTATGACCCGGAAGTCCTCACATATGCTGGATATACAAACCTGTCTCCGGATGGTTCGATGATGATAGTGAACGATTCGACACCAGGTGTGCTGGCAATCGCGGTTGCAAATACAAGCGGCAATTACTTTGGCGAGTTTATGACGCTAAACTTTAAGGCCGCAGAGGATGCATCAGACATAACTGAATTGGCACTTACGGTTAACAGCGCAAGCGTTATAGTAGACGGAGCGTCGGTAAACGTGGATGTAAACGATGTAGAGGCGGCAAACGGAAGCGTTGACTTCAGCGCTCCGATATATACGGTAACCTTCGTGGATGGCCACACTGGTGAAGTAATCATCACCGAAGAGGTGAATGAAGGCGAAGGGGCGACGGCGCCGGAAGTAAGCGGACATGAAGCGGAACCCTTCCCGTACATCTTCATAGGATGGGACAAGGAGTTCTCATGTGTAATGGAAGATATGGCAAACTTTGCTCTGCTTGGAGATGTAAACTTTGATGGAGAAGTGAATATTACCGATGCATTGATTATAGCGCGTCAGCAGGTTGGTTATGACGAACTGGACGAAGCGGCTATGCTAGTGGCCGACGTCAACGGTGACGGTATTGTCAATATAACTGACACACTACTGCTCATGCGCGTCTTGGTTGGACTTGAAACAGTCTAACTGAACGTGTTGCCGGAATTATAACGGCTCCCCCTTTGAAAGAGGTCGCAGCAAGTGCTGCGGCCTCTTTTGTTTAAAAACAAATAAATTCAAAATTAAACTTCAAACTATAGGGATACAGATGCTTATAGGTTTTATTGGATTCTGTTTACCGCCACCCCTTGAATGTATCGCTTTTATATTAATAAAGCTCCAATAAGCAAGCTTTAAAAGAGTAAACCGCGCCGCTTTATAGGAAAAAGGATCTCTATTTAAGCAATGCATGATAAATTGAGTTTTTTAGCGCAAATTAGTATTCTTCATAAAGGGCCTTGTTAACAGCTTCCCTAATACCCGCATAATTATGATAAGGAGGTAAAAACAATGAATCCATGTGAACTATCAATGAACATAACCGCGATTGCGAATGCGATTGCTGAGAATCTATCCGAGGATGATTTGGCAATCACAGCCGCAGTATTCACACAGCTGGGTGACACCTTGGCTACAATCGCTACAAGCCGTGCCCTTTACTGCAGAACCAATACGACTTCTGCCAGCTCAGAGGATACGCAAATGGACGGCAGTTGAAAATTGCCGTCCATATCCCAGCGTTTGCATTCAGGCCTTTCGCGTGCCTCGGGATTCCTTCTTTGAGACCCGTCACCGCTAAATATTTACCTTCATAAGTTTTGTTTAGCTCTTAAAGCTCAGACAATCCTGATGTTCCGAAGGAAAATAATAATGACCATAGTAATTGAATTATTGCCTGTCTATTACCACTTTTTAACATCAGGGATATCATTTACTGATTGTATACTTATGAGAAGACTATTTAAGCGAAAGTTTCCCTTTCTTAATTAATGCTCAGATATTCGATTCACGGGATGTGATTCATTAAAGACATGTAAAAGGAAATGCGTTCCCTTATGCGGCTGTGCCTGAAACAACCATATTTTCATAAATCCAAGAATGGTTGTAGTTAAGTCCACTATATACGGCTCCACATGGTATAATGGCTATATAAAAAGATGGAGGCCTGTTTATGTTAGAGTATCCAGAGATACTGACCGTTGCGGAGCAGCTGCGAAATGAGATAGCGGGTAGCGTGGCAAGCCGGGTTCTGCCGCCGACAAAGGCGCACAAATTTTGCTGGTTCAATGGAGACCCCGCAGGATACGACGGAGCGGTAAAAGGATGCGAGGTGGTTACTGCGGAGGGATTCGGGATTTTTGCCGAGATAGCCTTTGATAATGGTTATCGGTTATGCTTTAATGACGGCGTTAACATCAGGCTTATGCCGGCCTTAAAGGTCCCTAGGGATTACCAGCTTTTAATAGAATTTGAAGGCGGCAGGGCGCTGGTGTTTACCGTTAAAATGTATGGGGGAATCATATTGCATAACGGAAACTACGATAATGAGTATTACCTCAAAAGCAGGCAGGCGGTCTCTCCATTTTCAGACCAGTTTAAGGTGCGTTTTTACAGGCTGCTTGATGAAAGCAGACCAGGTCTTAGTATGAAGGCATTCCTTGCTACGGAACAGCGATTCCCCGGAATTGGCAACGGGGTATTGCAGGACATTCTTTTCGAGTCCGGTATTCACCCTAAGCGTAAGATAAAAACGCTTACGGATTTGGAAAGGGACAATCTGCTCCGTTGCATTATAGATGTCCTGCACGATATGATTATTCATGGTGGCCGCGATACCGAAAAGGACATATATGGACGTAAGGGCGGGTATAAGGTATGCATGTCAAGGAATACGCTTACTTTGGGTTGCCCCAAATGCGGTGGGCAAATAACAAAGGAAGCGTATCTAGGAGGTTCCATCTATTACTGTCCCAGCTGTCAGCCAATTGACAAGAAATAAAAAGGTATGGGACCCTTTTAAGGGATGTTTAAAGGGTGTTATAGGGGGGGACGGCTTATTGTACCTTTAGCTTTAGCCAAAACCCAAAGAAGAGCCGCCCGGGGAGACTAAAACCGTAAGGAGGGTCAAACCTTTGAGGAGAGTAAGGATTACGGTGCTTAAAACTACTTTGGATGAAGAGCTTGCATACGAATATGGAGCGCATGGCTTAACGGCCTGCCCCATGCTTAAAACAGGACAGGTTTTTTTATGCGGACTATGCTAAACCGGATGGTTTATGCGATGAAGCGTGGAAGGCGATATATCAGTATGTTTTTGCGCTTGCGCATGGGGCTGGGAACGGCGTTTTTTACTATGGGGACTGGATAAGAAAGCCGGGCGTAGCCATATGCAGCTGCAATGACGGCCTTAGGCCGGTAATTTTCAAGCTGGAAGCTACGGACGGGGAGGCGCGTATCGGTTAATGATCCCATACGGTGAGTCAGCGCGTTTTCAATGTTTTAAGGTGCTTTTAAGGGCGTGAGAAGGGTATACTCTTGTTTATGGTGGGATTTTCAGCCTGGAGTGATAATTCTAAACCCATGCAAAAGTAAGAAAGGGAGCGTAAGTAGATGGCGGAAAGAATAGCGGTTGTAACGGGGGCAAGCAGCGGCTTTGGCAGGGAATTCACAAGGCTGCTGACAGCGGACGGAGAGATCAATGGGATTTGGGCTATAGCCCGTAATCAGGCTAAGCTTGATCAACTAAAAGCCGACTTTGGAGAAAAGGTAAAAACCTTTTCAATAGACCTTTCCGACACTAAGGCTATACTGGGCTTTAAGGAGGTTTTAGACAAGGAGAATCCGGAAATTGCGTATCTGATCAATAATGCGGGCTTTGCCAAGCTGTGCGCATATTCGGATATAAGCGTTCAAGAGTCGGTCAATATGATCGACTTAAACTGCGCAGGAGTGGTGGCAATGGGGCTGGTTTGTATCCCATATATGAGCAGAGGAAGCAAAATGCTCAACGTTGCCTCACAGTCCGCATTTCAGCCGCTGCCCTATCTGAACATATATGGCGCGACAAAGGCGTTTGTCCGCAATTATTCAAGAGCACTCAACATTGAGCTTAAGGAAATGGGAATAACCGTAACCGCAGTATGCCCAGGCTGGATGGATACAGACCTGTTTGCCCGGGCAAGAGTGGATGCTGAAAAGGCCCCGAGAAAATTTATAGGAATGGTAACGCCGGGCAAGGTGGCAAAGAAGGCCCTGACCGACGCGAGAAAGGGAAGGGATATATCCGTCTACGGGGCTTACGTGAAGTTCTGCCACGTTATGGCAAAGTTTCTGCCACAAAGGCTTATGATGAAAATTTGGCTGATTCAGCAGGGCATGTAGATGGATTACATAAGTATTATATGAAGTAGTTAAAAACTGATTCTATAAACGAAGACACGGAGACGAGCGACATGAAATTAGAACGTATGAGAGACTTTTTTGCAAGGCGGATTGATACCTATGACGAGCATATGGTCAATAATGTGGAAGGGTGCAAAAACGGATATATTAAGCTTGCTGAGCTGATTCCGGACACAGCGAGGAAACTGTTGGATTTGGGCTGCGGTACAGGGCTGGAGCTGGAAAGAATATTTCAAAGGTTTCCAAATATCTCGGTAACGGGCATTGACCTGTCCAGGGAGATGCTCAAAAAATTGAAGGGAAAATACCCTGACAAGGACATTTTTCTGATTGAGGGCAGCTATATTGGCAGAAATTTTGGTTATAGGCAATATGATACGGCAATTTCCTTTGAAACCATGCATCATATGACGCATGACGAAAAGGTTTCGGTATATGAAGCGGTATGGAATGCGCTTACGCCCGGGGGTTTGTACATAGAATGCGATTATATGGTGCTGACACAGGCTGAGGAGGGCGCGCTATATGCGGAAAACGCGGAACTCCGTGCAAAACAGGGTCTTCCTGATGACGAATATTATCACTTTGACACCCCCTGTACGGTGGACAATCAGCTTATGCTTTTAAAAAGGGCAGGGTTCTATAGGGTTGATGATATTTGGAGGGAAGGAAGCACTAACATAATTGTGGCCCAAAAGCAACGGTATGGGCCATTATAGACGGCCCTATAAGGCCTTTCAATATTTAGTAGATTTTTATAAACTTGATCTGGTTCAAGGGAGCGGCCTCTGTGTTAAACGCATGCCCCAAGCTTCTATCGTAGATGGCCGGATTGCTTCATTATAAAACGCTTATAATGCGTATCCGCGGTTTTTAGTGCATAAGCTAAGATTATGACCGCCCGTTTAGGCCATATTTGAATCAGTGTCCAAAAATGTAATAAACAGCACTATGCGGGAGAATTTTCAACGTTCCGATTTTTTGTCCAATGAGTCCCGCCGTATTAACTGTTATAATAACCCTATTCGAGATTTAAGGAGGAAAATAAACGTTGCAATATCACAGCGAAGATAAATATGATATATTAAGGGGATTTAATACCAATCCGGAAACCGGCCTTACAGGGAATCAGGTTCAACAAAAACTGGCTGAGTACGGGGAAAACATACTCAATGAAAAAAAGAAAATGACAACCCTGCAGCGCTTTTTTGACCAATTTAAGGACGTAATGATCCTTATCCTAATTGCGGCGGCCATTATTTCCTTTGTTATCGCCTGTACAACGGGCGGAGACGGTCACGAATTCTTTGAACCCGTCCTTATTCTGCTTATCGTCGTTTTAAATGCTGTAATGGGCGTATTGCAGGAGAGTAAGGCTGAGAAGGCTCTTGACGCGTTGAAAAACATGTCAGCACCTCACGCCAGAGTTATACGCGACGGCAGGGAACAGCTGATCCCGGCTTCACAGCTTGTGCCAGGGGATATTATACGGCTGGAGGCGGGCGATTTTATACCTGCGGACGCGCGGTTGATCCGAAGCGCGGGGCTTAAATCCGAAGAATCCGCCCTTACCGGTGAGTCGGTGCCGTCCGAGAAGAGCGCTGAAGCCATTGTGGACGAGAAGGCGCCCTTGGGAGACAGAGACAATATGGTGTTTTCAGGATGCAGCGTTACCTACGGAACGGGTACCGCCGTTGTTACGGGTACGGGCATGAACACCGAAATGGGCAGGATAGCCGATTTGCTTAGCGGGGAGGCTGATATGCAGACTCCATTGCAGAAAAAGCTGGCTAAGCTAGGGAAGTATCTTGGCATTGTGGCGCTGGCCGCCTGCGGTATAATCTTTATCATAGGTCTTGCAAACGGCATTCCATCGCTTGATATCTTTATGACTTCGGTGTCGCTGGCGGTTTCCGCGATTCCGGAGGGACTTCCGGCAATAGTGACCATAGTGCTGTCCATTGGCGTTCAGCGCATGGTAAAGAAAAACGCTATAATCCGGCGTCTGCCGGCTGTTGAAACCTTGGGAAGCGCGTCCATAATATGCTCGGATAAAACCGGCACGCTCACCCAGAACCGCATGACGCTGGTAAAAGCCTATGTCGACGGCGCAGAAGATGCTGAGGACATAAGCTTTGGCAATACTGAAGACGTCAGGGAACTTCTTAAGCTTGCTACCCTGTGTTGCGACGGCTCCGTAGCAATAAATGAGGATGGAGAGCAGCATATAGGCGACCCTACCGAAACGGCAATCGTGCTTGCGGCGCATAGGAACGGGATGCCCAAGGAAGACCTTGAAAAAAGCTTCCCGCGCCTTGCGGAAATACCGTTTGATTCGGACCGCAAGCTGATGACCACGGTAAACCTTATCGATGGCAGGAACATTGTAATCGTGAAGGGCGCTTTTGATATGATGACTAACCGCTGCGTCAGAGGCGATTTGGAAGCCGCGCGCCGCATGAACGAGTTTATGAGCGCGGACGCCCTGCGCGTGCTTGCTGTAGCATATAAAGAAATTAAAAGCGCGCCCAAGGAACCGGTGCCGGACGAGCTTGAAAATGGCCTTAGCCTGGTTGGCCTTGTTGGCATGATCGACCCCCCGCGTCCGGAAGCTAAGGAAGCTGTGGCTACCTGCCGCAAGGCCGGAATTAAGCCGGTAATGATCACGGGCGATCATGTGGCGACAGCGTCCGCGATTGCCAAAGAGCTGGGAATACTGTTGGAGGGCGACAGGGCTATCACAGGCGCTGAACTTGACGCAATGGACGACCCTGAGCTTGCTTTCGAAGTTGAGCGTATATCCGTATATGCCCGCGTATCTCCCGAAAACAAGATACGAATAGTCAAGGCATGGCAGAAAAGGGGCCAGGTAGTATCAATGACAGGCGATGGAGTGAACGACGCTCCGGCGCTTAAGGCGGCCGACATAGGCTGTGCGATGGGAATAACCGGAACCGATGTCGCAAAGGGTGCCGCGGATATGACCCTTACCGACGATAATTTTGCCACAATAGTGGAGGCGGTGCGCGAGGGGCGCGGAATATACGCTAATATCAAAAAGGTTGTCGGCTTTCTTTTGGGAACGAACATTGGCGAGGTTATTTCGGTATTCGTTTCAATGCTCCTATGGCAGAAGTCACTTCTATTGTCAATGCAGCTGCTGTGGATAAACCTGGTAACGGACAGCCTGCCCGCTATAGCGCTTGGGATGGAACCGGTTGAGCTTGATATAATGGAGAGAAGGCCTAAACCTAAGGACGAGGGAATATTCGCAAACGGCCTGGGGGTTCGTGTAGTGCTCCAGGGACTCATGTTTGCGATACTAACGCTTATAGGCTTCAAAGCAGGTGTAAATGTTACAGGAACGCTTGCTGGAGGGCAAACGCTGGCCTTTATGACCCTGTCGGTATCCCAGGTGATACAGGCGTTTAACATGCGCTCCGAGCATTCGCTGTTTAAAATCGGTGTGTTTACCAACCGTAAGCTTAATCTGGCCTCCCTGGTTTCATTGGCAATGGTGGCGTTGGTAATGTTTACTCCACTTTCCATAGTGTTTGGGCTGGAGTCGCTGCCCATGAATCTCTATTTGCTGGGCATGGGCCTAGCGCTTGTACCAGTGCTTATCATGGAGCTTTCCAAAGCCGCCGGGCTTATAAAGCATAAAAATTAAACGGTTCATCCATGCAATGAGCGGCGCCGGTAATCACGGCGCCGCTTTTCTGTATATTCAGCTCTACTTATACTCAGACAAAATCTGGTGGGCTTGGGTCAAGCATAAATCCATCCGTTATGCGTGCGATAAAAGAGGAAGCGTCACCTTTTCCCGAGCGAATATGTTTTCCTTGCCTGACAGGACGAACAGCGCGTCGTCGCCATCAGCAGGTTTTACGAAACAGCCGGCCTTATCCTTAGGGGTAAAGCCAAAGGCTACAGTATCCGTTTTTGGCCGGGCCGTTTGCGCCAAAATATCATCTAAATCCTTTCCGTCACTGCAATATATATCAAAACATGTCATCACTCGGCCATCAAACTCCGCAATCACGACAGCGTCCGCTTCCTCAAGATAGTAAACGCAATCCCTCAAGAATGAAGAGCAATAGAACATCACAAGCCCGAAGTTGCCCACCATGGGCAGTTGGGAAAACGGATTTGACTTGCCGTAATAATCCTCAAGGAGGGCTATATCGGTTGGACTCTCCATATTGAGTTTCCTAACGGCCACCTGCCTGGGCACGGTGCTTTTGCTATAACGATATTCCTTTTCAGAAACGAACCCGAACTTGGGGTAAAAATCAAGCACTGTATTGTTTGCATACAGATAGATTGAGTCGCACTTTTCCTTATAATCCTTAATGATCTCTTCTATAAGAAAGCGCGCCAAACCCCTGTTTCTGTACGACGGTTTTGTCATAACCGTACCTACCTGAATATATTGCTTTGAATCCTCGTGAAACCTGCTTTGAATCGTATTTACAGACGCATTAGCAACGACCAATCCATTGTCATGGATCGAATATGGGGTATAACTGTCGCTCCAATATCCATTCCTATGCCATTCCGCAAAGTTTAATCCAAATATATCATTAGCAAGGGTAAGAAAACCCGCCCTCACTTTATCATTATCCCTTACACGCTTTTCAAGCTGCAGTTCCATATAAAATACCCCCCTGCGTCCCAAACTTACGTAATGACCACCATCTTCCCACCGCCATAAATCCGTTTCAATTCGATATAGGTTTATATGTGGGTACTGCCGTCCTGTTATACAAACTCGCCGCAGCGGCCGAACACAAACTTTTCAATAGCCCCGCCCCTACAAGTTAATCGCAAGGGCAGTCTGCGCCCATATACCACAAAGGTTTAGGGTGATTCAATCGCTACTAAGTACCCACCGCTACCCTCTGTTATGGAACTGTGGCGTAACCCATGGTCAAAGGCCAAAACCCGCCTTTATTTGTGCCCAATCCGCTGGCGCTCATCAGCCCGCCGGTAAATTTACGAACAGTGAAATCGCCAATAAAACTACGTATGATTTTCTTTAAGTTGGCTTATAATACAGGCACATTGTAACCGGCAGGATCGGCGAGTAGTTCAAGGATGGCATCGCGGCCCTTGATATTTAAGGTTTCGAACAACATACCGAAGATTTTGGTTGTGCGCCGTCTAATCTGGGAACCTTTTTTACAAGTTTTATACAGTATAACCGATATATGCGTGTATAGCAAGTATTCGGGCGCTTTGACAAGCCTGCACTTTTACTATAAGGAAAGGGAAAGAGCTATTGTTATCCTATAAATTATTTATTAACACAATATCAATCTAAACAGGGCAGCATACGGTTATCAATTAATACCCCTGATTACTGAATAAAACAGCTTGAATTACGACTTATCAACAAATGGCGAGGGAAGCACGTCAGGTCATTTGAATAAATCTTATAAAGCAAGCGGGGCATGGCTAGATATTGCAAGATAGTTTGCCTGAATCGTTTTACCCGCACTATGGCAATATTTCAGCTTAATTTCATAAGTGGCAGGCATCCGCGGCTCGGGTGACCAATGGCTATTAACCACCAGATAGGGCCGCCGAAAGCAAAGTGCCAGTGATAATTTAAATATGGTCTACACGCTTAGCTTGAAATAAGAACCGATATTCCAACGCCAGCCGTAATGATAGGGAACCTAAATACCCGTCCGCCTATGTATAAGCTTAGAAATAGTGATCCTTTTGCCCCGTTAAAAC
>URFJ01000059.1 GCA_900547135.1 uncultured Eubacteriales bacterium
TGGGATACCGAACACTGGCGTATTATACGCTCCCACATCTCCCCATATTGCGAATTAAGCACATCCTCAACGCCCATGCCGTCCGTTATCTCTACAAAATTAAAGGCCTGAAAACCTTCCTGTATTATGTTAATTATTGAATAACCTTTAGCACCGCTTTCACTGGTCCATTCGTCATGTATAGAATCCGTTTCAGGGTCATACTCAAATACTTTGACATCAGCTACACCTTCGCCATACAGCCTAAATACACCTACCTCAGAGCGTATGTCAAATGAATTTTCAAAGATTGAGTAGGCAGTACCATCGTCTGCCTCCATCTCGGTAAATAATCCTGCTTTCTTGGATTTTATCTCCATGTTGCAGGTATAAAGCATATAGGTTTTACCCTCATGAAAAACCGGATTGCCAGGGGAAAAATAGCATGTGCTCTCCATCTTGAGGGTATGTATGTCCGAATAGCCAGGGTGGACTGCTGGAGAAACGTCGTTATCTATACGGAATGTCGCACGGTACACCGTGTCTCTGTCCGCTTGTGAGCTTATCATGCCTTCTGGCCTTTCATCCCCTTCTTTATATTTAGCTACCTCTACACACTCCGCAACCAGTACGGAGGGCGCATATGGAATGGTAAAAGATGGCCTGCTTGTGCGTCCTGTATTCTTTCTATCGGAAATCATAACGCCGTATAGATCTTCTGAATAGCCCGTCAGGCTCTGCCTTGCGTCCGCCATAAGCGTATACCGGCTTGCGGCGCCGCTCTCCTTTACGCGTTCAAGCAGCTCCGGCGCGTATTTCGGCGCTTGCTCATTGCTTGTCATTGGCCTGAACTCGGCGTCGTTAAGCACGGCAATGGTTGTAAACGCACCTTCGGCCTCCTTAATGCTCTTCCTAGCGCTCGCCCACAGTCCCGCGCTCAGGCACAAAAACGCGCAGCTGAGCGTGAGCAACAACACGAACGATATCAAAAACACCGGCCTTCTCAAAAGCTGCTTTATGCTGTTTTTCACTTGACATTACCTCCTGTTGCCACCTATTTCATTAAACGCGCATGGGGCGCGGGTTCTTTATCTATCGTCTGTATCTATAATCAATATAGCTCGTATTGTATCGATGAAGGCACCGTGCAGGGCGGACCCGCGCAGGGTACGGTGTAATTCGTTCTATATCTGCAATTCTTACAGATTTGATAGAACGTATGCGTTCTGGTACCAAAGTTGTGTCCGCCATCCTGCGCGTATTCGTTATCGTGGTTTCTGACTACAACATCAACATAAGACTCCATTCTAGCATCGCAATTTTAAGTTTGTACCTGCTGTACTTGCATCCATAATCGCCTCCAATATAAATGGGGTGATAACTATACCCTGCTGGCTCCCACTGGTGTAAACATGCATATGGCTCAACTTCCTCTTCATGTCCGTGGGCAAGCGCTCCCGCAGGCGCCACAATGGTAACAAGCATTATGACTGCAGCTATGGCAACCGCCAGTATTCGTTTCATCTTCTTGGCCTCCTCTTGTCGTTTAATTATTGATTACGCCCCATGCGCATTGCTGAAAATATTTAGATAGAATTTAAATGATTAAATAGACTAACCGGAACTATACATGCTAATTATATACATATCTTACCATCTTAATGTTTTTGTTTCAATAATACATTTGCCAGAAATTTGTCGAATTTTTGTCTTGGTAGTCGGCAAGATTCAATTAACATAAAATCTGCAAAAATATTCCGCAGTTTCCATAAGCTCGTAATTTAAACGCGCATAAAACAAACATTCCAACAAATACTATCTGTGAATAAACCTTGCAGCACAGGAGGAAGTCATTTTGAAGGCAACAGGTATAGTTCGCAGAATAGATGAGCTGGGGAGGGTGGTCATTCCCAAGGAGATACGCCGCACGCTTAGGATACGTGAAGGCGATCCTCTGGAGATATTCACTGACCGCGAAGGGGAAGTAATACTTAAAAAGTACTCTCCGATAGGAGAACTCGGCGACTTCGCCAAAGAGTATGTCGAGGCTCTGCATCAGGCGCTTGGACATGTCGCTGTCATATGCGATAAGGACAACATAATCGCGGCCTCCGGAACCGGAAAGCGGGATTTGATTGACAAGGGAATCAGTTCCGAAGTAGAGTCGATTATGAAAAACAGAGAAAAGGCCACCATAAACGCCGACACGGGCAGCATAGTAAACATTACATCCGACGAATCGGACAGCACGTCCTATACCGCCCAGGTTATAGTGCCGATACTTGCATCGGGCGATGCGATAGGCGCAGTAATGCTACTGAGCCATGAGGACGGCTGCGTAATGAACCGCTCTGAACTAAAGGTCTGTGAAACCGCCTCCTATTTTATGGGCAAACAGCTAGAAGACTGATTAAAACTTTAAATGAGGGCACGGGATGATTTCCGTGCCGTTTTTGCATTTTAATATCCTCATAACACGAAAAACAGATTGATAAAAGCTAAAACCGGTTTAGGCATGTATTCTTTAGTTCGCCTAAGTCGTAAGTAACAAGCTAACTAACTTTAAAACCTATGCTACTGTAAGACTCACGCATAACAAAACGGACTTAGACGCATGACAATGCGCGCAATTATACCTGGCAACCGTCAATCAAGAATCAGCAGCGTTTTGTATCCCTCATCGAGACTAGATTAACCATTTGGCCGACTTATGGTGTATAATGCTTATGGAGGTTAATATGCAAAAGAAATCCGAAACAAATATGTCCCCTTTTCCTTTAGAGTTTATAAAACGAATGAGGGCCATGCTTGGGGACGGCTTTGAGGAATTTATCACTTCCTACAGCCAGCCGCCTGTAAGGGGCATGAGGATAAATACGCTGCGTATCAGTCCGGACCAGTTCTTACCCTGCTCCCCTTTTAATATTAAACCCACAGGACTGATTGAAGAGGGATTCTATATGGAAGATAGCGTCTACGGAGCTGGACGCCATCCCTATGGCCTGGCCGGACTGTATTATATGCAGGAGCCTTCCGCGATGCTCCCTATCTCCAAATCAGGGATAAAACCTGGTATGAAGGTCCTGGATATGTGCGCGTCGCCTGGCGGTAAGGCGGGCGGCGCTGCCCAGAGGCTTTGTGGAAAAGGCCTTTTATTGGCAAATGAAATGATTCCATCCCGCGTAAATACGCTAGTAAAAAATCTTGAGAGGCTCGGCGTCGCCAATTCGGCGGTTACGTGTTGTGCTCCTGAAACCATATCAAAGATATTTAAGCAATATTTTGACGTAGTCCTGGTCGACGCGCCATGCTCGGGCGAGGGGATGTTTCGAAAGGATGAATCCGCAATAGTCCAGTGGTCAGTATCGCATGTTAACTCCTGTGCTAAAAGGCAGGCCCACATACTTGACCATTCTGCCGAGGCGCTCAGGTACGGTGGAAGACTTGTCTATTCAACGTGTACTTTTTCATTAGAGGAAAACGAGGGCGTGATTAATTCGTTTTTGGCACGCAACAGGGAGTTTTCCATTGTATCGTCCGAAAGGCTGTACCCCCATACCTTTCGCGGGGAGGGTCATTTTACCGCGGTATTGGAGAAACGCGGATCCGCACCCGACGCGTCTGTAAGTAAAACTGGTTGCTGCACGGGCGGGAAGATCAATCGTCTTGCCAAGTCTGAACTTTCCATATTCAATGAGTTCTACGTGGATACGTTTGAAACCAGCCCATCCCTTGAAGCATGTTCTGTTGGAGATAACCGTGTAGCCATGCTCTCCAATGATCTTTGCGGGATATTAGGGAAAATACGATATGTTTCAATAGGTATTGACGCTGGAAGGGTTGTGAAAGGCCGCTTTGAACCGTCTCATTCACTATTTATGGCTGCAGGAATCGAAAGGCCAAGAAGTATTATTTCATTTGATCCAAGCAGCGAAACGCTGTCGGCGTTTCTTAGAGGCGAGGAAATAAAGGTTGACGCGGCCATGGGCGGTTATTGCGCTGTTGCGGTTGAGTGCGGGGGATCGTATTATATTTTGGGTTTTGGCAAGGCCGTAAGAGGGAGACTGAAAAATCATTATCCAAAGGGCCTGAGACGCCCATCATGATGGATTAAATCTTATCGATTTGTCTGGAGGACTTTTTATGCGGATGGTTGATCTTATTCTAAAAAAGCGGTTTGGAAAAGAACATTCCGATGATGAAATACGGTATATCGTTGATGGATGCGTCCGGGGCAATATAAAAGACTACCAGCTGTCGGCGTGGATGATGGCCGTGTGCCTCAATGGCATGACGATGGGCGAAACAGCGGCGCTGACAATGGCAATGGCCCATTCCGGCGTAGTTGCCGACCTCTCCAGTGTTTCTGGAGTAAAGGTGGACAAGCATTCAACAGGAGGCGTAGGAGATACGACCACGCTTGTAGTTGCGCCCCTGGTTGCGGCATGCGGCGGAATTGTGGCAAAGATGTCGGGGCGCGGCCTTGGCCACACCGGCGGAACTCTGGATAAACTCGAAGCCATACCTGGCGTAAATCTTGAGCGCTCAATGCGTGAAATGTGCGATATGGTGAAAAAAATCGGCCTTTGCATAATAGGGCAAACCGAAGGCCTTGTACCCGCCGACAGAATTATGTACGCGCTTAGGGACGTTACCGGAACTGTAGAGAGCGTTCCGCTTATTGCTTCAAGCATAATGAGCAAAAAGATAGCTTCGGGCGCGGACGCCATAGTGCTGGATGTAAAGGCGGGAAACGGAGCGTTTATGAAAACGGTTGAGGATGCAAAGGAGCTTGCCAAGGCCATGGTAGATATAGGAACCCGCCTTGGGCGCAGGACCGTAGCGGTTATCACCGATATGAATCAGCCGTTAGGCCGTGCGGTCGGCAACGGCCTTGAGGTGAAAGAAGCCGTCGAAGTGCTTACTGGAAGGATAGGCCTGAGCGACCCGCTTGTACAGGTGTGCATGCTTCTCGCATCAAAGATGCTCATTCTTGGAAGCGTTGCCAAGACAGCCGACGAGGCAGAGTCAATGCTTGTAAAAGCGCTGGAAAGCGGCGCGGCGTTTTCAAAGCTTAAGGATATGGTCGCCCTGCTTGGAGGAGACACATCATATCTGGACGAACCGGATATGCTATGTAAAACCCGGCTGAAGCTGGAACTTGCATCCGATAAAAGCGGCTATGTGAACCAAATGAACGCGCATATGGTTGGCGTCGCCTCCTCCCTGCTGGGAGCTGGCAGGGAAACAAAGGAAGACTTGATTGACCAAAGCGTTGGGCTGGTGCTCAACAAACGCTTGGGTGAACGCGTTGACAAGGGCGAGTCATTGCTTACAATGTATGTAAACGACGATTCGCGCCTTAATGATGCTGTAGAGCTATTGAGGAATTCGTTTAAAATTGAACCGGAGTCCCATAAGTCTCTTCCAATGGTTTATGGTATGATAGATAAAGACGGCTATATAAGGAAAGAATTATATTGAGCTTTAGCAGCTTAAAGGAGGCGCTATGCCAAAACTAATAGTTATAGACGGAAACAGCCTGATGTACAGGGCGTTTTATGCATTGCCCGCCATGACGTCGCGCGGCGGAACGCCAACCGGCGCTATATACGGCTTTCTCAGCATGCTTTTAAAGCTGGCCGCTGGAAATCCTGAGTATATGCTTGTCGCCTTTGACATGTATGGTCCCACGATAAGGCACGAGAGTTACGCGGAATATAAATCAAATAGAAAGCCAATGCCCGATGAGCTGAGGGAGCAGATGCCGATTATAAAAAGGATTTTAACTGATATGGGCATATCAGTCTGTGAATGCCCAGGGTATGAGGCCGACGATCTCCTTGGCACGTTTGCAAAAATTGCCAACGGCGAGGGCGTCGACGCGCTTTTAGTCACGGGCGACAGAGACGCGCTTCAGCTTATAAGTGATAGTACTCATGTTCTTATGACCAAAAAGGGCATAAGCGAAACCATCGAGTTCGATGCTGAGACCCTTTATGAGCAATACGGCGTCACCCCTGCACAAATAGTTGATTTAAAGGGGCTTATGGGTGATGCATCCGATAATATCCCAGGGATACCAGGTGTAGGTGAAAAGACGGCGGTTAAACTCATAAAAAAATACGGCGGTTTGGAAGAAGCGCTCAAGCACGCTGACGACGAGAAGGGGGCTTTAAGGCAAAAGCTGACGGACAATGCAGGTATTGCCCGCATTTCATATGGGCTGGCGGTTATCCATACCGACGCGCCCATAAATATGAAAATAGCCGACTGCACATTTGACGCTTTAAAACTACAAAACGCAATTCCTCTCATGACCGAGCTGGAATTAAAGAGCCTTATCGCACGCATCCCTAAGGCGGACTCGCCTACAGAGAGTTCTACGTATATAAAGACAGCTGAAGAGATAGCAGTTAAGGATATTGGTGAATTGGAGCCGGCCTTGACCTCCATATTAAAATCCGGAATGCTGGCAATCGTTATCTCAGATAGCTTCGTATCCATCTCGGGTTCAGCCGACAGGCAGTACTTTATATCTACAAACGTTTCACTTATTGAGCGGGGGATTGACGCTGGCGATGTCTTTAGGACGCTTAAGCCAGTACTGGAAAACCCGGCGGTTCTGAAGCTTACATTTGACGCTAAAAAAATAATGCACACATTGTCGAGTTATGAAATAACGTTTAATGGTCTTAAATTTGACGCCATGATAGCAGACTACCTGATTCATGCTACGCACCCCGCCTCATCGCTTCAGGACCTGTATAAAAGTAGGTTTGGCACTGAAGAAGGTACGTCCGCTGGAGCGGCGGGCTTGTTCGTACTATTTGAGGAGATGATGCTTGACATGGAGAAGCTCCAGCTCATGGAATTATATGAAACCGTTGAGCTACCACTGATATCGGTGTTATTTGATATGGAGGAAACCGGATTCAGCATCGATACCGGTATCCTTGCGGCTTTAAGCGATAGCATGTCCATACGCATAGGAGAGCTTTCGGACGAGATATATGAGCTTGCTGGCGAACAGTTCTCAATACTCTCCACAAAACAGCTAGGAAGTATATTGTTTGAGAAGCTCGGGCTTCCGCCTTATAGAAAGACTAAGACCGGTTATTCCACAGATTCTGAAACGCTTGAGGCGCTTCACGATATGCATCCCATCATTCCGCTTATCACTGAGTACCGTTTCTTAACCAAACTCAAAAGCACTTTTTTGGATGGTTTGAAGGCTCTTGTGGATGAACACGGCAGGGTGCATACAAGCTTCAATCAAAACGTTACGGCCAACGGCAGGATCTCAAGCACAGAGCCAAACCTTCAGAACATACCGATTAGGACTCAGGCTGGCAGGGAAATACGCAAGGCGTTTGTGGCAAGCCCGGGCAACCTGCTCGTAGGGGCGGATTACTCTCAGATTGAGCTAAGGCTTCTGGCGCATATGAGCGGCGATGAACGTATGATCGAAGCGTTTATCGATGAAGACGATATCCACCGCACAACCGCGTCCGAGGTGTTCAGCACCCCCCTTGGCGAGGTTACCCATCAGCAGCGCAACGCGGCCAAGGCTGTTAATTTTGGAATAGTCTACGGAATCAGCGATTATGGCCTTGCCAGGAATCTGGGGATAGCCAGAAAAGTGGCATCGGAGTATATATCAATGTATATGAAACGCTATGAAGGCGTAAGCAGATACATGAAGGAATGCGTGGAAAGCGGAAAGAAGAACAAGTATGCGGTTACTATAATGGGCAGGCGCAGGGAACTGCCGGAAATTAGCTCATCAAACTTCAATACCCGCTCTTTCGGCGAAAGGGTGGCTATGAATATGCCGATTCAGGGCTCCGCCGCAGACCTTATAAAGCTCGCCATGGTGAGGGTCCATCGGAGGTTGACTACCGAAAACCTAAAGGCCAAACTCGTACTTCAGATTCACGATGAACTGATTATAGACTGTCCTGAGGATGAAGTCGGCCAGGTTAAGCAGATACTTGAGGATTGTATGCAGAATGTCATGAAACTGCGTGTACCTCTAACCGCTGATGTACATACCGGACGAAGTTGGTATGACGCAAAATGATTAAATAAATAGTATGGAGAAGCGCAAATATGCCACTTCTAGGACTTACGGGCGGGATAGCCTCCGGAAAATCAACCGTCTCAAACAGGCTTAAAACGCTTGGCGCGTTTGTAATAGACGCGGACGCCGTGTCGCGTGAGCTGGCAGCGCCTGGAAGCCGGTATTTAAGCAGGCTACTGGATGGCTTTGGAAGCGGGATCCTGAATGATGATGGTACGCTCAACCGTAGCGCACTTGCTGATTTTGTTTTCTCGAATCCATCTAAACGCCGGCTTTTAGACTCTATAACACATCCTGAAATAATAGGGCGCATGTGGGAAGCCGCTAACGGTGCTCTAAAGCGCAACGCTGACTGCGTGGCAGTCATGGATGCGCCCTTGTTGATTGAAACCGGAATGCACAGCCATATGGACTGGGTTTGGGTAGTTACCGCGCCTAAAGATACGCGTATCAACAGGCTGATGTTGCGCGACGGCCTTACCGCTGAGCAGGCAAAGGCGCGAATAGAAAGCCAAGCCGACGATTCGGAGCGGCTGCGCTATGCCACGCACGAGCTGAAAAACTCTGGCAGTATCAACGATTTGGTAGTATTGGTTGACATGCTGTGGCATAATGATATTCAGCGACGCTGTATGGGGTGTAATGATTCATCCCCTTTTGGATACTAAGGAGGATATATGCAGATTATAAAACGGGCGGCCTTGATAATCCTTTGTATTTTTATGATATTGGTTTCGTCAGCTTGCGGACGACAAAGTCCGGACAATGTTCTTCAGGATACGCCGCTGTCAATGCCAACGCCTACGCCGGAACCCATGCCGAAAAGCGGTGGCGTATTGTCGCTGCCTATGCCTATGAACGCTGATGTGCAAAACCCGCTTTTGGTATCAACGGAAGAGATGCTCCTCATGTTTTCTTTGGTATTTGAGGGGCTGGTCCGCCTTGATGAATCGGGTAGGCTTACCCCTGCGCTGGCTGAAAACTGGACATGCGACGACAGCGGACGGACATGGACATTTAACCTCAGGGACGGGGTTAAATGGCACAATGACTCTAATTTTACCTCTTCCGACGTTGTCTATACGCTTGACAGCCTAAGCGAACTGGGGAATACAAGCTATTACAGCTATAATATAAGGAAAATTGAAAGCTATGAGGCCGTGGACAGTCACACCGTTAGAATTACAATGACCCACGAAGGGCTTAGCCCCGTATGTCTGCTTACGTTCCCAATAGTCAGCAGTGCCGGCGGCTCCTCAAGCCTGCCTATTGGCACGGGGCCTTATAAGGCCACCTCGGCTTCGGATGAGCAAACGGTTCTGGAAATAAACCAATCCTGGTGGAAGCAGGCGCCCTATATTGAAAAGGTTATATTTGCAGCGAGGGATAATAACGAGACGGCGCTGGCCTCTTATTCCGCCGGACAGCTCAATATGGTGCCTACATCAGCGCTGTACTCAGGCCGTTATCGCGGTGAAACGGACACGTCCGTGCTTGATATTATGACACAGTCCATGGAAACGCTGATCTTTAACTTTAACAACAGGATCTTGAGCGACGCAGGTGTTAGAAAGGCCATAGCATACGCCATTAACCGCAGTAACCTTATATCCAATACCTATATGAATAAAGCGCGCGAATGCGACGTACCTATAGCTCCGGATTCATATGCATACGACAGCATTTATAAGATATACGATTATGATCCCGCGCTCTCCACGCGGCTGCTTGAGGAAGCCGGATGGACCGATTCGGATGGCGATGGGATCAGGGAGGATGCCCAAGCAAATAAACTGGAGTTCAGACTTCTTGTAAATACGAGTTCAGAAAACACAACGCGAAGCGATGCGGCTAGCCGTATTACGGCCGATCTTGAGAAGGTTGGTATTTCCGTTGAGATTGTTTCCGTGCCATACTACGCTGAAAGTGTAAGCACTCCCTCCCCCTCCCCTTCGCCTACTATAGAGCCGACTTCTACGCCAAACGGCTCGGACGATCCTGATAGCACCGATAATCCCGACATGACTAATGAGCCTGTTAGCACGGACGATGTACAAAATACACCGGAAGCTCCCGTTAGCGGCAGCAACTCGGACTACATTTCTATGCTGGGATCCGGCGATTTTGACCTAGCCTTAACTGGATTTACAACAGGACTTGACTTGGATCTGTCCGCTTTCATTTCTCCGGATGGCAATAGCAACTTTGGCGGATATAACAATAGCGAGCTGACGTTGATGGCCGATTACATAATAAAAGCCAGGGATGAGACCTCTCTGCGCGAGGCGGCTTCCACATTTCAAGCGAGCTTTGCCGATATGCTTCCGTTTATGGTGCTCTACTTCAGGCTCGATAGCATCGTATATGACTCTGGAATACAAGGGCTCGTGTCCATTCGAAAGCCCGATACGCTTAGAAATATTGAGAAATGGTATATGTATGTGGAATGAGACTTGTATTTATTTAGGCGGCCGTTTAGCAGGCCGCCCTTTAATCCTTTATTAGCTTTCATTCTTCGATTCTAATAGCTGTTGGAGCCACTATTCCTCATATTTATTTTGATGATCCATATACTTTTATATCCATACATCGTTATTGTAAATACTAAAGCTACTAAAATAAGAGGTACTAGACAGCTAAGAAAAACAGCCTGGTTAAAACTCTCTATTGTTTTACAATATTTAATATAAAAGATAAAAGAGCATCCAGCAGCCAATAATGTCATCTCAAGGTTATTTAGCCAAGCTATTACGCCATGATATTTATTCTGGTTTTCATCAACCTGTTTAGTCTTGATATTATATTGCATTTTTTCAGGAAAATGAGTCATTAAAAATGAGCAGATATGCGCATAAACAATTTGATAATATACGATCTTGCCGTAAATGGAATTATAAAGAAGAATGGAGCTAGGAATAGATACGGATTTATGTTTTCGTTATCTAAACCAAACGCCAATCCTAATACAGCTGAAACCGTAGTAAATGAAAATGTGAGCAGTGACGTTCTTGTACTTACATTGTAATTCAAGCGCTCATATAGTTTATCATATTCCTTATCGCTCATAATAAAAACCTTTCGAATAATTGTTATTTATATTATAACATATAACGATTGGTACTGTAGTTATTATAGTACGCCTTTATTAGGACCATAGCTGTATAATAATAGGGCGCTTTAACATATATTAAGCGCCCATTGCTTTATATGTATAAATATGGTTTACAGCGACTCGCCAAAGTCCCGCCTGAATTGGGCAGCCAGCCTCTGCGGCCAATCCGAAACGGGTTCGAGCTTATCGTAGAAATTATGGGGTGGGCTTTCTGCAAACCTTAGACCCCCTATGATGTCCCTGTTATCCTTTAACCAGGCAATCCTGTCTGCAAGATAGTTCATCTGTGAAACGGTGTAAACCCGCCTAGGAACGGCAAGTCGTACCAGCTCCATGAACCCATAGGGCCTAACATCGGGATCCTCCCATGGTTCGTCTATTCCTCCGCGCTCCATCCCCCTTGCGCCACTGGCTATGTAAATTGCAGAGGCTAGACTTCCCGCCGGGTATTCGCGAAGCGGAATATGGGGCACAAACAGCTCCGCGTCAATGTGGCAGCCCAAGCCGCCCGGGGGGGTTACAACGGGTATTCCATTCTCCTGAAGCCTAGTGCATAGATATTGTATCATGTTCGGCCCCTGAGATATTACTTCCTCATCCATGGTATCGTCCAGGCCTACGGTTATGGCCTCCATTTCCCTTACGCTCATGCCTCCATACGTTGGGAATCCCTCGTATTTTGAATCG
>URFJ01000060.1 GCA_900547135.1 uncultured Eubacteriales bacterium
AGTATACACATCAGCGGACAGCGTATTTCAAATTGCCGCGCACGAGGAGGTAATACCTCTGAACGAGCTGTACGGGATGTGCGAAACAGCGCGTGAAATGCTTAACGGAGACTATTACGTGGGACGCGTGATAGCAAGGCCGTTTTTAGGGGCGCAAGGTTCGTATAAGCGAACCGAAAATAGAAGGGATTTTGCTATCCCCCCCATCGGAGACACGATTCTGGATGGCCTGCTTGAAAACAATAAAGACACTATAGCCATAGGTAAAATTGAAGACATATTTGCCAACAGAGGAATTGCGATATCGGATCATACCAGGAATAATCACGACGGCATCAAATCCTTACTGCGCTTTATAAAGGAAGATGCTGGGGATTTTATATTTGCTAATCTCGTGGACTTTGATATGCTGTACGGGCACAGAAACGACATAGAGGGATATGCTAAGGCCTTGGAATATTTCGACTACAGGCTACCGGAAATAACAGGAGCATTGAAATCAGGGGACATGCTTATCATTGCGGCTGATCACGGATGCGATCCTACAACGTCCAGCACAGACCATAGCAGGGAGTATATACCTGTAATTATAACCGGCCCCCGCATAAGAGCGGGCGCTTCACTTGGAACGCTTGGCAGTTTTGCTGATATAGGCGCAACGGTATTTGAATATATTACAGGACTTAAATGGCCTATCGGCACGAGCTTTTTAAACATTATCTGTTGATTTTTGTACAAGGCTGCATTAAATCCCTTTTTCAGCAATATAGATCATCAGGGGGAGGGATTTTTATGAAGAAGCTTTTTAATATATTTTTGAGTTTATTGATAGCTGTCTCGTGTATATTTCCAGTCGTTTCGTCAGCGAACCAGCCTGTCGATATGTCGGGACTTAAGGCCGCTATATTAGTGGAGTCAAGTTCCCAGCAGGTAATTCTTGAACATAACTCCACGACGGCTTTGGATGTTGCGGGGCTGGCAAGGCTGCCGCTGCTAATGGTTTTATGCGAAGCTGTTGATAAGGGAGAATTAAATCTTGATAGTACGGTAAGCGTGAGCGAGGAAGCGGCCCGGGTTAAAGGACCCACTTCATTTATTGAGGGCGGCGAGCAGATTTCTGCAAGGGATCTAATGAAGAGCGCCATTATGATAGGCGCTGGAGATTCGATCTACGCACTATGTGAACTATACGCCGGATCCGACAGCGCATTTTGCGGCCGTGTAAATTCAAGAATTCAGGGGCTGGGCATTAACGTAAACTACACTACATGCGCGGGAACTGGAGTGACGCTGTCCGCGAGCGACCTCATGAAGGTTGGCTGTGAGTTGATAAAGAGCAGCTGTTTTAAGGAATACAGCGCTGCCTATCTTGACAAGTTGGTTCACGCAAATGGGACCGAGACGCAGCTTGCAAGCCCTAACAAACTGTTAAAAACCTACAGCGGTTGCGATGGAATAGCTACAGGTTCATCTGAACCTGCGGGATACTGCGGCGTATTTTCAGTTGAACGCAGCGGAACCAGAATGGTGGGCGTGGTGTTGGGGGCTGCGAACGCTTCAGACAGGTTTGAAACCGCGGGCAGACTCTTTGACTATGGCTTTGGTTCCTTCAAAAGCGTTACGCTTGTAAAAAAGGATGAGGTTGTCGCATCCGATGTGATTATAACAGGGGGCAGCGAAAAAAGCGTTAGTCTAATCTCCTCAAAGGACGTTACGCTGCTGCTTATGCAAAACGAAACTTCACCCCAAAAGATCCTTGATGTACCGGAAACAATATCAGCTCCCTTTTCCCAAGGGGATGTACTGGGCTATCTAAGAATAGTGGACTCAAATGAAACGGAGCTTTTCAAGGTTGAGCTATTAGCGGATAAAACCGTGGGCGAGACGTCCTTTAAAGACTTTTTTATAAGGATATTGGTTGAATGGCTTTCGTAAATAGCTTAAGCTGAAGTGGACCGCAACATATTATTAGAAAGCAGAGCCGCGCCATATTCAGTGTAGTGGCAAAAAGGAGGTAGACACGAAAGAGGCTACCTCCTTTGGTGTAAAATGAGGAAAAGGAGAGAGAAAAGATGGGGAAACAAACAATAAGAAGCAAAGAAGAAAAACTAGCAATAGTGAAGCGGCACTTGGCGGGAGAAGCCGGACGGGCGCTGGAACGGAAAACAGCATAGGCATGATCAAATCCGGCAATGGACAGCAAAATACCTTGAAGTGACCTCAGAAGCTCTCCATCACAGCGTTGTCATAAATAAGGGTTTCCAGCCCTTTACATACTTTGAATACGTTGTATCTTTAGATAGGATGCTCTGCGCAACCAATTTCGCTTTTGGGAATACGACGATATTCATTCGGTCATTGCCAAAGCAATTCATTTCTTAAACTTTCTCAGTCCTCTTCGTAAGTTGGATTAGCCGCCAGTCCTCTTCAGAAAGAACTGGCGGCTTAATGGCTCTTTCTTGTCTACTTTCTCTTGATTATTTCACATGTGTATGCGGACTATCCTTTCTTAAGGTTATTTTATTGCGTTTTATCCCTCTATAATTCGATATCAATTAATACATCGTGATTACGTATCCAAGAGAAGGATACACGTTATTAATTATAATTTTACTAAGCAATATCACATTTGCTTTTAAAGTATAGGCATACCGTGTCTTTTCTTGTGCGCAGCTTTTATACGTGGTATAATCGTTTCAAAAAGAGGTATGGTATTGATCATATTAGGCATAGACCCAGGATACGCCATAATGGGGTATGGGATTATCGACGCGGAGGGAAACAGGCTTCGAGTTATTGATTACGGCGTAACCGAAACGCACAGCAGTATGCCTTTTCCAGAACGACTGGAGAGGTTGTATCTTGGGGCAAGACAGCTTATACAGCTCTATCGGCCGGCGTGCGTTGCGTTTGAGGAGCTGTTCTTTTACAGAAATACCGCAACCGCCATGCTCGTTGGCGCAGGAAGGGGCGTAGCGTTGCTTGCGGCCCAGCAGGAGGGGCTCCACCTTTACGAATATACGCCGATGCAGATAAAATCCGCGGTTACGGGCGATGGACATGCCGATAAAAAGCAGATGCAGGAGATGGTGCGGCTGCTGCTGAACCTAAAATCCGTGCCAAAACCGGATGACGCGGCAGACGCCCTCGGCGTTGCAATCTGTCACGCAAGTACGCCGGAGCCGGCGGCAGAGGAGTTCAAAATAAAATAAGGGTTAGAAGATTATGTATGCATATATCAAGGGCGTTGTTGACAGTGTTGGTGCTGACAGGGCGATAATAGAAGCATTTGGAGTTGGGTATGAGCTTATATGCAGCGTCAATACATTAAAACACGTTGGCGTTGGAGACCAGTGCAGGTTGTTCGTGCATCTGCAGTTTTCTCAGGATGCGCAGACGCTGTATGGATTCTTTGACGAGGAAGAACGGGAGATGTTTAGAAAGCTGATAGCTGTATCAAAAATAGGCCCTAAAACCGCCATAAGCATTCTCAGTTCATTGACCACGAAAGACATTACGACAGCTATACTGACTGAAAATGTAAATGCCTTTGACGGCGTGTCGGGCATAGGCAAAAAAACGGCGGCAAGGCTGCTTTTGGAGTTGAAGGGAAATATAGAAGCATTTGGAACATCTGCGCCTGAATCAGTGAAGGGTGGGCAAGGTATAAACGAAATGCGAACGGAGGCTGTAGCCGCGCTAGTATCCCTAGGCTACGACGGTATAACAGCGGGCCGCGCCGTAGCAGCTTCGCCTGACTGTGAACGCCTTGAGGATATGATAAGCGAGGCTCTCCGTGCCATACCAAGCGGCTTTTAGGAGGAGACTTATATGGAAGACAGACTCATAACCTCATCATTGCTTGCTGAGGACGAGCAAACTGAATACAGTCTTAGACCGCGCTTTTTGAATGAATATATTGGTCAGCACGGTGTGAAGGAACACATGCATATATATATTGAAGCCGCTAAGCACCGAGGAGAGCCTCTTGATCACGCGCTTTTGTATGGCCCGCCTGGACTGGGAAAGACAACGCTGGCTTCAATAATAGCAAATGAGATGGGGTCAAATTTGCGCGTGACCTCCGGGCCTGCCATATCGCATGCTGGAGATCTTGCCGCCATATTGTCAAAGCTTGCGCCTGGCGACGTGCTGTTTATTGATGAAATACATAGGCTGAATTCAAGCGTTGAGGAAATACTATATCCAGCTATGGAGGATTTTGAACTAGATATAGTTCTAGGAAAGGGGCCTGCGGCCAGGTCGCTCAGACTTGAACTGAAACCATTTACGCTAGTTGGAGCGACCACCCGCATGGGACTTCTGACCTCTCCGTTAAGGGACAGATTTGGCATAAAGGAGCAGCTTGAGCTTTACGCAAATGAGGATTTGAGGGAAATAATAGAACGCAGCGCATCCATACTGGACGTTGAAATAGATAATGACGGTTCTACAGAGATAGCGTCCAGGTCGCGCGGTACCCCAAGGATTGCCAACAGACTGCTAAAGCGCGTTAGAGATTACGCGCAGGTAAGAGGTGACGGCGTTATAGATAAAAAAACCGCTCAGGCAGGGCTTAATATGCTGTCAATTGATGGGCTTGGCCTGGACGCAACGGACAGGCGGATCCTCTCAACAATGATTGAAAAGTTTGCGGGACGGCCTGTCGGTGTGGATACTATAGCGGCTTCTACAGGGGAAGATGCGACTACAGTGGAGGACGTGTATGAGCCATATCTGATGCAGCTGGGATTTATAGCGCGGACTCCGCGGGGAAGGGTCGTACTTCCAAGAGGATACGCGCATATGGGATTTTTGCCGCCGATTCAGGAATATAACTGAGCATAATAAACCGTATATAAAACAGGAGGTAACACCATGGCCAAAAGAGTACGCGACCTGGAACAGGAAATTGAACGATTAAACGAAGAGCTTGTAGCCGCAAGACAGGGACAAAGCAACCTCCAAGCTGAACTCAACCTATTTAGAACGAAGGAAAACGCCATTGTTGGAGCGCTTACAGAGGCGCAGGCGTCGGCTGCAAAAACCGTGGAGGACGCCAAGGGCCGCGCGTGCATTATAATAAAGGATGCTGAGGAGGAGGCAAAGGCGAGGCTTGCCGCGGCGGAGGCGAGCATCAACGAGGCCAACGAAAGGGCTGCCTTGATAATTGAAAACGCGCAGGCTGAGGCGCGAAGAAGGATGGACGATGCGGAGCGCGCTGTAAGCGAATACAGAAACAATATTGACAGGCTTAACGGCTATTTGACACAGGCGGCAGAGGCCGCGAAAACCTTTGCGGTTCAGTTTGGCGATTTTATAACAGGCATTAATCCTGAGACTGATGTAGATTACGCATTGGAAATGCTGCCCAAATACCACGATGGCGTTGATGAGAGCAGGCTTCCAAAGGATTATAAGGATCCGGCTGAGCTAATGCAGAGCATATACGTACTTCAGGGGCGCGATATACCGGTGGAAGACAAGGAGCGCGGCAATGCGGACGACTGTGGGGAGGACGACCATGTTTGGACCGTAGATGAAGTAAAGGTTGATGAAAAGGATGCTAAAATGTTTGAAACGGATGATGAACTCGACGCGCTTATTGAAGATATACTTAATGACGATTGACATGAAGAATCGGTCATGCTATAATTAAATTTATTAAAGGCTGTGATAGGGTCTAGTTTGATATATCGACTAAAGAGAGCTTCCCATTTGCTGTAAGGGTTGCAGTTGATTACGAATGTCCCGCCCTTTGAGCCGCAGGGAGGAAATGCCCTGACGCAAGCCGCGTTAAAGGCGTAAGAGTACAAAATAAGGTGGTACCGCGTGTATTATCCCGCCCTTATATAAAGGGGCGGGTTTTATTTTTAGGAGGTTAATATGGCAAAAAAGAATGACGATTTTGTAACCCATATTGCATCGCGAAACGAAGATTTTCCCCAATGGTATACGGATGTAGTCGTAAAGACAGATATGGTTGATTACTCGGAGGTTAAGGGCTGCATGGTTATAAAGCCGTATGGCTATGCGGTGTGGGAGCTTATACAGTCCGAGTTGGACTCAAGGTTTAAGGAAACCGGACATGTTAACGCTTATTTTCCGCTATTTATACCCGAAAACCTGTTAAAGAAGGAAGCCGAGCACGTGGAAGGCTTTGCTCCCGAAGTGGCATGGGTCACCCATGGCGGGAGCGAGGAGCTTGCCGAGCGCCTGTGCGTACGGCCCACCAGTGAAACCATAATCTGCTCCATGTATAGCAAGTGGATACAATCCTATAGAGACTTGCCTGTGCTTATAAACCAGTGGGCAAACGTGGTGCGCTGGGAGAAGAGCACGCGCCCGTTTCTCAGAACCACAGAGTTCCTCTGGCAGGAAGGGCATACCGCTCACACAAACGCGGAGGAGGCTGAAGAGGAGACAAGGCGAATGCTGGGAGTATATTGCGATTTTATGGAGAACGTGCTTGCCATCCCTGTTATAGCCGGACGTAAAAGCGAGAAGGAGAAGTTTGCCGGCGCGCTGGCAACCTACACCATGGAGGCCCTTATGCAGGATGGTAAGGCTTTGCAAATGGGGACTTCTCATAATCTGGGAGATCACTTTGCCAAGGCATATGACATAACGTATCTCAGCAGCGAGGGTAAGCTGGAATACTGCCACACAACATCTTGGGGAACTTCGACAAGGATGATCGGCGGGGTTATAATGGTGCATGGAGACGACAGGGGACTGGTGCTGCCGCCAAAGGTTGCCCCGATACAGGTAGTAATTATTCCTATCGCGGCCCATAAACCGGGGGTTTTAGAAAAAGCCGACGAGCTTTACAAACAGCTTAAGGAAGCTTCGATACGCGTAAAGGTTGATGATAGCGACCAGAGCGCTGGATGGAAATTCAACCAGTGGGAGATGAAGGGCGTACCGGTTAGACTTGAAATCGGCCCCAAGGATATAGAAAACTCACAGGTTGTCATCGTACGCAGGGATGATCACGAGAAGTCAGTGCTGCCGATGGAGGGATTAACAACATCTATAAAGGATACCCTCAATGCCGTTCATAAGGGACTATATGAAAAGGCTTTGGCCATGAGGGAAACAAAAACCGTAGATGCTGCTACCTTTGAACAGCTTAGAGAGGGCGTTAAAAATGGCTTTGTAAGGGCAATGTGGTGCCAGGAACGCGAATGCGAGGATGCCATTAAGGATAAAACGGGCGCTACCACACGGTGCATGCCCTTTGAGCAAAGCGCTATAGGCGACGTCTGCGTTCACTGCGGGAAACCCGCCAAAGCGCTTACATATTTTGCAAAAGCATATTAATTTAGTAGTTGTTGATATTGAACGCGCCCATTGCCCTTTTGGGTTGGGCGCGATTGCTACATATCATTATTGCGCTTAAGAAATATTTTAGCCAGTTTTTCTCTTGTGCGATAGAATAGACCAAGCCGGGCACTCGTACTTAAAGCGGAACAGGAGCGCTGGATACTGTTTTCCATAAACCATCTTTGGCTGTCAATGCGGGCTTGGCCGACAGCGTCCTTCTTTTCATATTTACCGTCCTGTTTAAGAACCCTGGATTTTACGTTATCGGCCAGCATTATATCCAGTATCTCTATCAGTTGGCGCTTAACGCCGGCGTCCAGCACGGGACAGGCCACCTCCACGCGGCGGGTTAAATTGCGCGTCATCAGGTCCGCTGATGATATATAAACCTTTGAATTTTCACCCTGGCCAAAGCAATAAATACGTGAATGCTCAAGAAACCGGCCTACTACGCTGTTTACGTTTATGTTTTCAGTTTTCCCCTTTACTCCTGGCAATAGGCAGCAGATACCGCGAAGTATCAATTCAATCCGCACGCCTGCCACGGACGCTTCAGAAAGCTTATCGATAATATCGCGCTCGGTCAGGGAATTGGCCTTAATTATAATCCTCCCATTTGAACCCTTGGCTATTTCCTCATCAATAAGGCCAAGTATTCCTGCTTTAAGGCCAGAAGGGGCAACAAGAAGCTTGCGATATGAACCGTCCAAATTGGATGCAAGCATATTCTCAAAAAACATGTTGGCGTCAAAGCCTATTTCCTGATCAGAGGTGATTAGGCATAGATCGGTATAGTTAGAAACGGTTTTTTCATTGTAATTTCCGGTTCCTATCTGCGTAATATATCTTAGCTTTCCATGCGCTTTTCTCGTTATAAGGCATACCTTTGAGTGGCACTTATAACCTGCGGTTCCATAAATTATGCGACACCCAGCCCTTTCCATCCTTTCTGCCCATTTTATATTGTTCTCTTCATCAAACCTTGCACGGAGTTCCACTAAAACGGTTACATCCTTCCCGTCTTCAGCAGCTGTGCATAACAGATGGGCCACCATAGAATCCGGAGCAAGCCGGTACACGGTGATCTTTATTGAGATAACCCCCGGGTCTGAAGCTGACTCCTTCAAAAGCTGAAAAAAGGGGGTTATCTGTTCATAAGGATAAAACATAATCAGGTCCTGCTTAAGTACCTGCCTGGTTACGCTTTTGCCCACGTCAAGGCATTCAGGGTACCTGGGAGTATAGGGAGGATAGGTAAGTTCGGCACGCAAAGCTGGATGTATAGCATCTTTAATTCCATATACATATTTTAAATCTATAGGGCATTGAAAGTTATATGCTTGTTTTTTATCAATGTTCAAACGCCTGCATAGCAGCTCTAAAAGCATGTAGTTCGGCTCGCCCTGGAGTTCTAAGCGTACAGGGGCAAGATGATCGCGCTTTTTAAGCAGCTTTTTCATATTATGGCGGTAGTCGGTGTCCTCGTCGTCAAATTTTTCGTCAACAAAACTTATATCCGCGTTCCTCGTTACTGAGATGGTATTGATGCTTGTAATGTTATATATATTGAATATTGAGTCCATATACGCCTTCATAATACTCTCAGCCCTAATAAAGCGGTTAGGCGTATCAAGCCATAACAGCGGCGGCAGTGAGGCAGGGACTGGGACGAGTCCCAGATGCGTGCTCCCCCTTTTGTCAGTCAACATAGAGGCTATATAAAGCTGCTTGTTGGTTAGATGGGGAAATGGATGCCATGGATCTATAACCTGCGGTGAAAGTATCGGCCTGATAAAGCTGCGGAAATAGCTGACGACCTGCTTGCGTTCCCTTTTCGTGAGTTCATTAAAGGCGAGATCAAATATACCCTTTTCACGCAACGCCGTTTCCGTTCTACGCATCAGCTTGTCCCTCATTCTCATTAGAGGCGGGATTGCAATAAATATATCGTCGAGCTGCTCGCGAGGGGTTTGACCGGTTTTGTTATTTAACGTGTTCGGCGCAATTATGGACAAATCAAGAAGGCTGCCGACCCTCACCATGAAAAACTCATCGAGATTATTTGTGAATATTGATATAAACTTTAATCTCTCAAGCAGGGGAACGGTCACATCTGAGGCTTCCTCCAGCACCCGCTTGTTAAAGCGAAGCCAGCTGAGCTCTCTGTTTTGGGTATATGAGTTATCAAGCGCAAAGTCCTTCAGGCGGTCCTTAATATCCTGTGACACAGGTAACCCTCCCTGACTCCGTATTCGCTTACGAGAATCCTGCTACCATCAAGTTTATTGGTCAATATTTTTAAGATAAACAGGCCTGGAATTATGGTATGCACCCTATCAGGGCAGTTCTTTAGAATCAGATCCCTGGCTGCCTCGTCATTGGCGCATAGAGTTTTGTGCAGCTTACCGAGCTGATCCGGCGAAAAGCTTCGGTTGCCGGATTTAAGGTCGTACATGGAATTGATTAGCTTTAAAGCCGCGCGGACCGTACCTCCAACGCCGCATATTATTGAGTGTTTGCTAAAAGCACTTATGTCAGCGCTATTTATTGCGTAATTTATGTCGCGAATTATTCTTTTCTGTTCGCTTGGCTTGGGAAAAATTTTGGAAACGTGCCTGGAAAAAAGACTAAGGGAACCCAGAGGGAAACTTAAAGTCTTTATTATGTTATCACGCGTGTCCATCGAAAAGGATACGATCTCAGTGCTTCCGCCGCCAATATCTATAAGGGAGCCCGATTGCACGTTGACTGAGTAAAGCGCACCGTAGTAGGCAAGCTTGGCCTCCTCGCTGCCTGATATCACCTCCACGCTATATCCTGTAGATTCATATATAAAGTTTAATGCTACATTAGTGTTTATAATATTGCGCAGCGGAGCGGTTGCAAAAACCGCCAACCTGTCTATCTCGAAATTTTCAAGCCGTTGTTTAAATTCGCTTAATGCCGAGCATATTTGCACAATACCCTGCTTGGACAGCACTCCTTCGTTTATATAACCGGCGATACCGGCCATTACCTTTTCAGAAAAGAGTATTTTAAAGCTTGTTCCGTCGGCTTTATATACTGATAACCGTATAGTATTAGAGCCCACGTCAATTACGGCGCATTTCATGTCAAACCTCCAATATGGTATTGCGTCATTATTTTACCTCAAGAAACTCCATAATAACAGTAAACAAATAAACATAATTTGCTATTAAAATGTTGAGCATGTTAAGCTGTCCGATAACACCAATATCTGATTAAAATAAAGGGAAAAGGGATATGATGCATATAGAAGAAAATAAAAGGATTCCATTATCGTCAGCTAAATGAGGGGTTGTTATAAAAAAGCTGTTGCAAACCCTCAGCGACGGCTGTGCCGCACTATCTTCCCTTAGCAGGGGAGGGGAGACTTTTTATAATAACCCGTAAAAACCAATGTACCGCTTTAAATCTCTATTGAAAGTGTAAGTGGAATAATCGCAGCCATCTTCAATAACTTCGGTATACGCTTCGGATCCAATCTCTGATCTTCGGTCACAGTCTCTATCGTTACGATCATAATCGGTTTTAGATTTTTTCCGGGCATATGGTTGAACAAACTTACCAAATTCGCTTTGATAATCTTCTAGGGTATGCCATATCCATTAACGAACTATTTCTGCTTATATTAACTAAAAACGGTGCTTTTTAAAAGGTGAATGCTTCCTTGCATCGCCTTACGTAAAGCCGCTTCTTCTTACAATATTAATTTACTCATAATCATCCATACCGGATACAACTAACAGCTCCTTTTCACAAACAGCTTTTGAAATTAATTCGGAAAGGTCGGCTGACAATTCGCTTTTCCGTATAACCTCTATATCAGGCCTTGTTACGGGATGCTGGGGAACAAATATTGTACAGCAGTCCTCATAGGGAAGTATGGAGGTTTCAAATGATCCAATTCGTTTAGCTATGTTTACTATATGCTCCTTATCAAAGCCGATAAGAGGACGGAACACCGGCATCTGGACTGCGTCATCAGTAACGCAGAGGCCTTGGAGCGTCTGGCTTGCAACCTGGCCAAGCGCCTCACCCGTAATCAGGGCCTGTGCGCCGTCCCTTCGGGCAATAATCTCAGCTATCCGCATCATTGCCCTTCTCATAAGGATGGTTGTCTCCTTGGGCGGGCACTTATCGTATATCTTAAGCTGGATATCCGTGAAAGGTATGAGATGGAGCCTTATTGCACCGGAATGTGTTGAAAGTATGCGCGTAAGCTCAACCACCTTATCGCGGGCGCGTTCGCTTGTGTACGGATAACTGTAAAAGTGTACTGCGCTTAGTTCGATTCCACGGCGGGCCATCATATAGCCTGCGACAGGGCTGTCTATTCCTCCAGATATAAGCAGCGCGCCGCGGCCGGCCGTTCCTACGGGCATACCGCCTGCGC
>URFJ01000061.1 GCA_900547135.1 uncultured Eubacteriales bacterium
GTACGTAACGTATACGCTAAAACGCGGCTACGGCATAAGTATTGATAAAGCCATTTCCTTAATCGGAGGTTCAGCTGTATGAAAAATAGATACCGCATACGCATATGCGGTATACGCAAGAAGAAGCGCGCCGCCATGACAGCCGCAATAGCAGCCGGAGCGCTTTTGGTGTGCGCGGCTGCTCTGATTCTTATATTCCGGCCGTTTTCAGCATCGTCGCCAGGTGCCAGGGATGAAACCCCAACGACTATTTCAAACCCTGAAGCCACGCCGACGCCGGACGCGGGAGGCGAAGAAGCGCCCAAAATGGCGCGGAGCCTGTACGAAGCCGCTGTAGATTACGACGCGGGCACGCGAACGCTTATTGGAGGGCTTAACCTGACCTATGCCAACCCGTCCGCGGACAGCCTGTACGCGCTGTACCTGCGCCTGTACCCAAACGCGGTGAGCGAAGGCTGCATGAGCGTTGACGCTGTGGCCGTAAACGGCATGGAAAGCTATTATGAGCTGTCCGGCGGCGGAACCATTCTCATGATACCGTTTGCGCCCGAGCTTGATCCAGGCGAACGGACTGTTGTATACATAGAATTTAAAATAACCGTTCCTGAGCTAAACGACAGGTTTGGCGCTGGAACCTCTGGCGCCGTTGCGCTAGGCAATTTTCTGCCGATTGCCGCAATATACGAGGATAGCGGGTGGCGGCTGGACCCGTATGTCAGCTTCGGCGACCCGTTTTACAGCGAAATTGCCGACTATGAAGTAGCGCTCACCGTTGACAGCGGCTACACAGTCGCCTGCACGGGCACGCAGGCCTCAAAGTCCGAGGAGAACGGCAGGATAAAATATCTGTTTCACGCGCCCGAAGCACGCGACTTTGCCGCGGTGCTCATAAAGGGCGCGCACGTTGCCACGGCGCTCTCAGGCGGCGTAGCGGTGGAGGCGTATTCATGTACCGGAGCTGAAAACGCTCAGTATGCCGCGGATACCGCCGCAAGCGCGGTTGAATACTATGCGGAGGCGTTCGGGCAATATCCTTACCCGCGCCTGTGCGTGGCGGAATGCGGCGTAAGCGGCGGCATGGAATACCCGGGCCTTATCATGATATCCGAAGATATGTTCAAGGCCGCAGGCGGCATAGGCAGCGGACTGATTATTGCGCACGAAGCGGCGCACCAGTGGTGGTATGCCGCGGTAGGCAGCGACCAGTACGGCGAGCCATGGGTAGACGAGGCGCTCACCCAGTTTTCATCATATCTATGGTATAAAAATGAATACGGCCGGCCCGCCATGGAGGAAGCCTATAACGCGGGAATAGTCCCATACCTTGACGGCTCCGAGCCGGCCATGTCGCCTCTGAGCGCCTTTGAGGAGGGAAATTCCTATTTTTCAGCCGTCTATGCGCGCGGCGCGGACATGTTTTATTCGGCGTACAAGGCGCTGGGCGAGGAAACGTTTTTGGAAATACTAAGGGGCTATTATTCGGCGTTTTATATGAAAACCGCTTCGGGGAACGACCTTCTCAGCGCCTTTGGCGGAGCGCTTGGCGAATAGCGCGTATGATAGCGCGCCCGTTTGCGCATAATTGCCCTTATGTGTATAATATGTTATTACGTGATGCATAGTGAAAATTTTGGAGGTGCCGGACATGCTTGAGGGGCATAAGCTTATACATCTGGTAGGAATCGGAGGCTGTTCCATGAACGGGCTGGCTCAGATACTGCGCTCACGCGGTTTCAGCGTTCAGGGTTCGGATAAAACGAGTTCGCAGTTTACCCGCCGCCTTGAGCAGCTTGGCATTCCTGTTTTTATAGGGCACGACGCTAAAAACCTTGGCAACGCTGATCTTCTCATCTATTCGGCGGCAATCAAGCCCGACAACCCAGAGCGCGCGGCCGCAAGGGAGCGCAACATTCCCGAGGTGGAGCGCGCGGCGGCGCTTGGCATGATATCCGAAGGCTTTGATCAGGTTGTAGCCATTGCCGGCTGTCATGGGAAGACGACGATCACGTCCATGCTTGCGCTCATAGCGTGCCGATGCGACAGCAGCGAAGAAGGTGCGCACCCGATGGACGCTACGATACATATCGGCGGCTTTGTCGATTTTCTTAACGGCGGAGTACGCATAGGCAGGGGTGGCATGTTCATAACGGAAGCGTGCGAATACGTAGGGAGCTTCCTGGAGCTTCATCCCACCATTGAGCTTATTAGCAACATAGACGACGACCATCTGGATTATTATCATGATATAGAGCATATAACCGAAGCGTTTTGCAGGTTTGTAGCCCTTCTTCCCGAGGGCGGCGTGCTGATAGGCTGCAATGACGACGCGCGGGTAAAGGGCCTTTTAGACGGCTACGCAAGGGGGAGGTCAATCACCTACGGCATTGCGGACGCGGACTACATGCCGTCCGACATATCATTTGACAGCATGGGCAACCCGTCGTTTGATTTGATCTGCTACGGCGAAAACATCGGCCGCGTTTCCCTGAGCGTGCCAGGGGAGCATAATATGATGAATGCCGTTGCGGCGCTATCCGTGGCGCTTACGCTCGGCGTACCGTTTAACGCGGCGGCCTGCGCGCTTAACGAGTATACGCTTACAAGGCGCAGGTTCGAACTGATGGGCGTAAGCGGAGGCGTAAAGGTGTTTCACGATTACGCGCACCATCCGTCCGAGATACGGGCCGTGGTAAACGCGGCCGTGCGCTACCCGCATAAAAAGCTGTTCTGCGTGCTGCAGTGCAATAGCTTCACCCGCGCAAAAACGCTGTTTACAGGCGACATGAGCTGTCTGAGGGGCGCTACAACGGCGATAGTGCCGGACATCTACCCTGGTCGCGAAAGTGATACCGGAAGCGTGCATGCGCGCGATATCGTAAACGCAATAGCCAAAAGCGGCATTGACGCGGTATATATCCCTACATTTGAGGAAATACGCGATTATTTGACTGAAAACGCCGGCCCTGGCGATATTGTTCTCACCATGGGCAGCGGCGACGTTTATGAACAGACAAAAAAACTGTTTTAGCGTTTAGCGCACAAGCGCTTTGATACTAAAAAGAGGACAGCTGCGTTGAAGCAATAACCATCATTATTGTACAAATTATTATGCCTGCAAGCGAAACCCATATTCCGCAGTCCACCAGGCCGTATGCAGCGCGTCCTCTTTTAGCCCATGCGCCCGCCGCCACGCCGGCCGCGCCTGCAATCATTCCCCAGCGCTGCATGGCAAACTGGGGCAACATTAAAAATATTCCCAAGCCAATGGCCGTTGCTCCAAGAACCACGCTTATAACAGCTGCAGCCTGGCTATGGCCAATGCGTCGTCCCTTCACAATAATTACCTCCATATTCGCTTTTAAGTCGTATTCTCATACGAAATGAAAATGCATCAACTATTTGCTGTTTGAAATGCTAAAGGTAATGCGGGAGTAAGATATAGAGCTGTTAAAGGGTGCTTAGCAGGGGAACACCCGCCTGAAACGGCAAATGCCGACATATAACATTGCTGCGAAGCTTTGCCATGTGAGGGCCTATGGTGAAGCTTGCGCGCTCCGCAACAAATCTACACAAAAGGCAAAAAGGGCCTGAGAGCTGTTTTGCGGCAACTGCGCTAAAGAGGAGGAAGGCGTTCCTGATTCCGGCAGGCGATGATACAGCGGAAGCTGGATCAATCCTTTTTGCGGCAGAGTTTTCCTATCTCAGCTCCCCTTAACGTTTTTGTTTTTAGCGCAGGGACCGGCAATCCCGCTCCGGCCCCCGCATCTATATATAAGCCGGCGGCGGACGGTAAACTCCGCCGGCCGGTCTGTCTGAACCACTATCAATCGTTGGTCTTGTTTGAATCGTTTGAGCCTGAGGCAGGCGTCTGACCGCCGGCGTTGTCGGCCTTATTAACGTCAACCACCTCGTAACGGAACAGCTCGTCGTCATCGTCCATGTCCACGGGCTTTAGCTTAAAGGTATAGCTCGAGGCTTTGATGTCGGCCGTCTTGCTGGTTGACGTAGACATTGACATTACGGTACCCTCTATTGTGACGCTGATAACTCCGTTATCCCCTGTTTCCGCCTTGATAAATTTAAGTTTCGCGTCGTTCAGGCTCAAGGCTCTGAAGGTGTATTTTTCAGTCGCGCCGTCATAGTGAACGCCATCCTTCAGTTCGGTGTCGTCCGGTTTAGGCAGGCTGTCGTCATCGATGCCGTCAAACATGTACTCGGCTATATCCTCCACGAGGTCGTCGTCAATCACATAGGTGCGCTGGTCTGTAATCGTGGTATGCTTTGAGCCAAACATGGCGAAATAGGTCTTAACCGCGTCCCATACAAAATCCTTGTCAGCGGGGTCGTATTTTTCATAGCCGCCGTCGCCGCCCAGGACGACTATAATGCTCTTGAAGATATCCGCCATGTCATTGATGTGTTCCGAAGTCTCTTCGTCCAGCCCGTCAATCGGCTTTACAGGCGTTGTCGAAGGGTTAGGCGACTCCGTACCCCCGTTCGGATTTGCCGAAGGGGAGGGGGATACGCCGCCATGCGTGTTTTGCGGGGTGGAGCTGGGATTGGGCGGGGCTTCAGTGCGCGGCGTGCATGCAGCGAATGCCAGCATAGCGGCCGCAAGTGAAAGGGCAACAAGAACCTTTACAAGACGTTTCATAAATTCACCTCATTATTTTTCTTGACGCGCCCGCTTCCCGCGAGTTTCCATTTAAGCGGTTAGGCCGGCGCGCGTGTTTTCATGTACTGCCCGCCTCATATGCACGGACACTATACCCATAATACGAACAAGCCGGCCCATTGGTTCCAAAAAAAACCGCGCAACAGCTTTAATTCGTATTATTCAATTTGCTCCCCCCGCGCATCAATTCACTCTAAAAATCCGTCCTGAAGCCCCTCAATCAATATTTTTAGCTCGTTTTCGCGTCCGCCCGAAGTCCGCCATTGCCCAAGCCCCAGCTCAAGCAGCGGCTTGGCCGCCGCAATGCGGTCGGAGGCCTTCTGCCCCTGGTCTGAACATATCTCCATCAGCGCGTTTACAGCCTTTTTGGCGCATCTGTCAAGCATGCGCGCCTGCGATTTCTTCTCCATTTCATTATCCTCTCCTATATAATGTTATAAATTTCGATGGAACCAGTTGCTTGCTGAAGCTTTTTGAAAGCTGAAAAGGCCGCCTGACCAATCGGTTAAGGCAGCCCCTGTCAATCGTCCCTTATAAGGGTTTAACTTTATATAAATATATTTTGCGGCCGCGTCTTATACGGCCCTGGCCTTTACCTGCGTTTTTTCAGCACAGCCGCGCCGGCCATTCCGGCCACCGACGCGATAGCCGCGATTCCCAGTACAATCAGGCTTGCGCCGCCCGCTTTGGGAGGATCATCGGGATCCGCTGGCGCCGGAGTGGGTTCCCCGGGTTCTGGCGTGGGATCCCCTGGCTCGGGAGTGGGATCCCCTGGCTCGGGAGTGGGATCCCCTGGCTCGGGGGTTGTTGGCAGCTCCGGTGTGGGCGTGGGAGCTTCCGGTGTGGGCGTAGGCTCCGACGGCGTAGGCGTAGAGTGGGCCGGTTCGTCTATGTATTCCCAGCCCGCTCCATCAAACTCCGAGCAGAAGGAATCAACGTCGTCCGGAGTTGCGTATACGTTGATTATCATGTCCGGCCAATGCCCAAAGGGATTATACTCCTGGTCAACATAGATTTGTATATCAGAGAAATTATAACCTGTCGTATATATGGAGTCGATAGGCCCCGTATAGGTATAACAGCCGTTTTCGTATATCAGCTCGCTGAAGAAAACCGGAAGCCAGCCGTTATAGGCCGACTGGATATAGCATCTGCTCAGGTCAATGCCCTCTGGTATGGCCACGCTGACGGTGAACATATCCTGTTCATGGTTGGCAATATAATATTCATCTGCCGCATTGAACCAAAGCCGGCCCCAAACGTTGATCTCCAGCGCTGGATCGTGTACCTGTACGGTAAACTCGGCCTTCATATCCTCCCCGTGCGCGCCCGACGGGTTGTAGCCGCCCTGCCGGCCCGCTGCCAAAGTGGGCAGTGCGGCGCAGGCGATCAGCAGCAGCGCCAGAATTAATGCCAGTTTTCTTTTCATTTTAATAACCCCCTCCAAATTTTTATGACAATATGTTTATTGCCAATAACTGTATATTAATATTACATTATTTATATGTCAATAATATATCGAATTATATACGTCCGAATTTTGTTAATTTAAGTCTCCAGGCATAAACTTTACTTAACGCTTTAATACTTTAACGACTTCCGTGCGTTTTTGCGGATTTAAACAGCTTCCGGCCGCGTCGTGGCCAAACAGCGCTTATATTTTATGGGGTCTTTCAAACGATGGGCCAACGGCTTTAGTATATGTTATAATAATAGGCAAACTATTTATTTGTATGATTATGCATTAATAAAAAAAACCGTAATTGAGGTGTTGCATATGAAAAGGTTGATCGCGGCGCTCATCGCCGTCTCTATGCTTGCGCTATGCGCATGTGAAGCGAGGCCTATCGTTTCAAATGAGGGGAACAACGCGCCGGCAGGATTTACAGGGTTGCCCGAAACGCCCGCTCACTCGGAAACCCAGGCTCCGGAAGGCTCATATTCCATTGAAGCCGATGTACGCTATTATCCCGACGGCGATAAGGAATCCGCAAATTACAGCCTGTCCTGTGAGTATCCGGTTTTCAGTGCTGATTATACCGGCTATGAGCCAATTAACAGCGCCATAAGCGTATTCAGGGATGAGCTTGCGCTTCGCGTTTCGCAGGAGCGCGCGCCAATGGCCGATCCAGCGGAAGGGGACGGGCTGCCGTATACCTCCGTAACGTGCGGCGTAACCGTGGCGCGGGGCTATACCAACGTAGTATTTACTGAGAAATACAGCTTCAGCGGACCCGAAAAGGAGCGTATAACAACGCTTGTTTTCGATGAAAGCGGCACTGAACGCGGCCTTGCCTATGTTTCGGGCATATACGATCCGCTGGCGCTTGCGGCACAGCAGGTTTATAATCAGATATCGTTGGATGAGGCAAGGTATTATTCCGATCTGGACATGTCCGATATAGCCGCGGCGCTCGACCTGAACAACGGCTTCACCGTAACCGAGGGCGGCTACAGGCTGTATATAGGCGAAGGCCAGCTAGCAAAGCCCGGGGAGGGCGTAATCGCCATTGAGCTGGAGCGCCGCTCGATAACCCCGCAGTTTGCAGGCGATATGATTAGCACCGGCGCGTTTTTCGCGCTTTGCCCAATAATGGGCGATCTTGCGCGCGCCTGTGCGCTAAGCGGCGAAGACTTTTACGGCCAAAGCCCGTCGACCCGCATAGCGGCGCTGTTCATGGCGTTTGCCTATGAAAGGGAGGGCGCTTTTTATGACGGCGCTTTCACCGTTAAAAAAGCGGATTACGACAGCCTGTTTTTGTCCCTGTTCACCGCCTCTGACGTGCCAGCGCCAGAAAGCGGCGTTTTTTACGAAATAGCCGTCGATGGGGATGGTTACAAAATCAGCAAGCTGGAGCATGCCCAGGCATACGGCGTCGAGTATACGGACGCGTCCTTTAATGAGGAAGGCGCGCTTGTGATAAGCGGAGCGCTCATGTTTGGGGAGCCTGGCTATGCCGGAGCAAATCATATAGCCGACGTAAGCATTACCCTGGTTCCCTGGGAGGAATCCCCGGCGGCGTACAGGATCGACTCCCTCGTTATCCTATAGCCGGTCCTGCCAAAGGAGGCCGGGCGTATTTATTCGCATGTTTATCGCGTATCACGGTACCTGTTTAAAGCGGCCTGACATTAAAAGCAATGGGGTCTGCCTGTTTTTTGTACGCTCAGGGCCTGCTTTAGAGATACTGTATAATACTTAGCGGCCAAGGCCCTGCGCTATTGTGCTAATGCCTGAAAGCCTTACCCTCAGAAGACCTCGAAGAATCAGATTTGTGTCCAGTAGTTCAAGGCCAAGGAGCGCAAGAATAGCAGCGCTATTTCAAGCGACTGGAACATAGAAATGACCAAAATCCGACCCCCCAGGCGTGTTATCCTTGTTAACTGAGGGATTACTTTTAGATCATAATTTTATTGAATGCGGTTTTCTTGTTAATAAAAACATTTTGTTATAGAAATTAAACAGCAGGGGCAAAATTTTAAGCTCCAGTCCTTAAGGTTTTGCGAGTCAGGCGTGTTTAAGCCCCGCGGCGGGTCAATACGGCTGGCGGCGCGGCTAATCCTGAAAAAACGCGTCCCTCCTTGCCATGAACAGCTTTAGGAACCTCACGTTTTCCAGCTCGTCATAAGCCTTTCTTGCGGCGCCGTCCGCGTCGATTTGATATATCACGGCCCCGGGTATCGCGGTTAAAACCGGCGAATGGGTGGAGATTATGAACTGGCAGTCCTTTTGCGCCGCATCCATCAGTATCAGCGCCAACAGGTACTGGCTTTCATAGGACAATGCGCCCTCTGGCTCGTCCAATAGATACAGCCCGTTTTTAATTATCCGGCTTTTAAAGAAGTCGATAAATCCCTCGCCGTGCGATTTTGCGGACAATGTGCCCTCATACATGCCGTTAAGCTCCTTAATGGTGCGGCAGTGCGGCATCCTGGCGTATGAAAGCGGGCCGTATTTACCGTCAATGCGTTTAAGCTCCTCCATGGCTCCGCGCTTTTCGGCCTCGACCCATTCTACGTATTTTATAAAATCCTCAGCTGAGAAGAAAAAGCTTTTCTTTGACTTTGCGGTCCTGAAACGCCTGAACGCGTCCGCACAGGCGTTTGCCGCGTCGGACTTAGCGGACCGCGCGCCGCCGATGCGCACCGCTCGGAGCAAAGCCGCGTATATCTCCATCTCCGTAGTTTTGGCGCAGCCATTGTCGCCGGTGAGTATTGTAAACTGCGTTTCGTACCTGATCCTCTCTATTTCCAGCGCGGCCCGCACGGAAAACGGGTACGTTCCTTGACCCCGCTCCTCCTTCAGCTTGGCGCCTCTCATGTATATCATTGATATTCTCCTTTTTAGTTCAGGCTTTGACCGGCCCGCGGGAGGGCGCCGCGCTGCGTTATGCTAAAGCGTGGCTCCGCCATCCCGTCTGCCTGTGAAAGCGCAAGGCATGAATGAAAGCGCGTATACGGGCAAATCCTAAGGTCAAAACCACATGAAAGGAACTTAGAGCGCAATGGAAAAAAGGCCGGACAATCCGGAGGATGTACGCCGCATGAAGCGCGTATTCCCCGAACTCAACAAACAGGACATCCCCTCAGACGTGCTTGGAAGCTATACAGGCATTACCGAAAAGGGCGAGCGTCCCGTCCAGGACGCGGACGACCTGTAGCGCCCGCGCGTATACGCGAACTTAGCGCGATATAGCCGTATTATACCGCACGCACAGGCAGGCCGTAGCACCCAGCGCGTATGCGCGAACTTAGCGGCCGCGGCCGCTGCAAACCGCGGGCGAAACTTGGCAGCACCCGCGTATGCGTAGGAGTCGCACCACCATTCGCGCGGCGCGGTATCTGCAAAGGCAGCTTGCATGTAGCACTGGACATTGCCAGCGTCATGCCCTCAGTTAGTATATTTTACGCCTGAAGGGGCACGCTTTCAAGACGGTAAAGTATGCGCCTGAAATTTTATCCGCAAAGAAACCGATACAGCTCCTGCCGGGCTTAATCGGCGGATCGTATGCTTGTGTCTGCCGTTTAAGCGCGGTTAAACTATAAAATTCAATCTATCCCAGCCCTTCGCGGATCCGGGTTTTTTTAGTTTCATTTAAGAGTTATTATAAATTTCCCTCAGTTGACATGGGTAGCATTTATGATGATAGGATCAGCGCCTCATATCCGCTAATAATATTCATTGATTAATTTCTGAAGGTTGGTTAAGGACCGTAGGCCAGGCAACCCTTGCTGGCACGCCCACATCAAATACTTTTTGTGCCGCTTAGCCTATTCGGACGCATTACATCGCCTGGGGACGGGGCGGACGCGGCGCTCATCAGCGCTTTTGCCTGTTCCTTTGCGTCGAATATCAGCAGGTCAAGCCCTGCCTGAGGGGTTACCATGTTGAGCTTAACCATGCTGAACACCAGCTCGTTGTGCGCTATCACGCTGAACCGATTTTCGCGTTGTACCTTTACCGATACCTGAAGTTCTATTGGCACGTCGTTTCCAAGCGGGGTGCGCGTTTTCATCATATCAGCGCTGAAACGTACCGCACGAGCCTCAGCCGCCGAGGCTCCCGCATACACGGTGCGCGGCAAAACCGAGAATTCGCGCTCTATCTCTATCTCCTGACGCACAGCGTCCGCGAACGCGGCGTGAACCGCCTTGGCGGCCATTCTTGAGCGTTTGTTTGACATCTCCTGCAATGCTGATATGGCGGCCGCCGCCGTAACCCCGCCTATGCTGTTGCCGCGTGAAAAATCGTTTGAGCCGGATTCCTCCTTAACGCCCCGCCTTATCTCCTCTATATAGTTGAGCAGGTATCCAGGAAGCGGCGCGGTTGCAAACCAGCTTATACCGCTCAGGCTGTCGCCGCGGTGGACCTCCTTTGACCAGTCGCGAAGGTCGTCCGCGTCAAAGCCGGACGCGCCGGTGACAAGCAGCTTGTTCCTCGAAGCCATGAGCGCGTTTTTAAGTACGATCTGATCCAGCTTATCGGATATCCTCTGCTGGCTTTCAAACATATCCGCAAGCCCGTAGCCCAGGAAGGTGCCCTTGCGCTCGTGAAGGGCGGTAACGGTAAAGGGGTATTTACCATGGGCGTAGTAGCCCTCTGGTTTTACAAGCCTGCTGTCCTCTATAAGCCTTTGGCCCGCAAGCCTGCACATATGAACAAAATGCCTGTTTGATTCGGGATCGAACTCCCTTTGCCAGCACTCGATTAGCAGTATGGAGTCGCTGTCGTCAAGAAAAAAACCGTTTGCCGCGCGCCTGAGCCTGAACGAATCGGCCTGCATTAGGTCAGCATGCCCTGGGTAGCGCCTTAAAAACCACTCGCGCCTGTACGGCGCGAATTTGAACACGGCACGCGAATCCTGGATATCGCTGCAGTATGGGTCGAACATGATCCCGCGCGCGTCCACATGCCGTATAAACGCGCCGCCGAGGCCGCCGCAGGCCGATGGATCAAACCCCGTTTCCTGCACCATAGTACCGCTTATTAGCAGGTCGCGGGTAAGCCGCGAGTATTCCGTCTCATATCCGAAGCGCGCGTGATTTTCGCGTATTACCGCGTTAAGGGTCTCCGCCACGCCGCTGAAGCGCGGCTCGTCAGCAGTTATTATGGCTTCGGGCGTCATGTCCATAAGGTCGGCTCGGATATTCTCCACGGTAGAATAAACTATTGGCGTAACAGGCCTGGGCTCGTTGGCGTCCGTTGTCGGCACATCGTCCCAGTGCCCGCCCCTGTACAGCCTTTCACACCGTTCAATGCGCTCCCATTCAGCCGAGTATGCGTCCATGTATTCGGCAAACAGTTCATAGAGCGACTCTATGCGCTCATGGTCCTGTACGGGCTGCCTTAATTTAGCCTGAGTATTGTTTTTCATGTACGTACCTCCAAAGATCAATTTTGTCATTGCGGGCGCTCCCGCCTCCGCAAGGTGTAATTTTGACCGCGCATGTCGCTCAAAATTACGAATTTATTGCCTCCGGCGGCTTAGAACCTTTTTTGCAAAAAAGGTTCTAAGAAC
>URFJ01000062.1 GCA_900547135.1 uncultured Eubacteriales bacterium
AAAAACCAGTCATCGGTTGCAAACAACTGTCAGACTGGCTTTTGCTCTCAAGGTATCAAAAGACCGGCGCACATGCCGCCGGCTTTTGATGGATTATATTTTTAGATACGGTCAAGCCTTGTGTTGTTTTCGTTGATTTTTGGCAGATTACAAATTTTCGGTGATTCACCCAAACCTAATATTATCCCTCTGCATTTTTTGGAGTTCTTAGAACCTTTTTTGCAAAAAAGGTTCTAAGCCGCCGGAGGCACATCGCCTATGGCGGCATTACAGCTCAATCTTAGTCCATTTAGCGCTTCTGAAGCGGATGAAATTGAGCACAAGCCTCATAAACTGATCTGAAAACAGGCCGAGCCACAGCCCGACAAGCCCAAGGCCGCACGGATAGCACAAAAACCAGGAGAACACGGTCCTTATAACGCCTACGCATATGAACGACGACACGGCTACAAACTTGGAATCCCCCGCGCCGCGCAGGCAGCCCGAAATCACCACCTGCGACGTCTGAGCCAGGCTTGTAACCGCGATAATGTACACGATCTGGGAGCCGAGCGCGACGACGTCCGGGTCGTTGTTGAACAGCAGTATAAGGTCGCGCCTGAAGATCACAAACATGGTAGCCAGCACAACGCCCATTATCAGCGCGCACCGCTGGCCGGTTTTTCCATAGATTATCGAAAGATCCGGCCGCTTCATGCCCAGGCCCTGGCCTACAAGCGAGGTGGAGGCCACGCCAAGGCCGTCGCCAAAGGCAAACGACATGTTGATCAGGTTCATGCATATCTGGTGCGTGGCGAACTGAATAGTCCCAAGCTTTGCAACAAGAAGGGCAAACACGAAAAACCCCATGCGCATAAACATCTGTTCAACCAGGGCCGAGCTTCCAACCTTTGTTATGCCGCCCACGGTGCGCCTGTCAAACTTCCAGCTCCTGTCCATGATGATTGAAAGCCTGGTGGAAGTATGCCTCGTTATTGATATCAGCGCTATTGCAAACATCACTACCGACGAGCAGGCCGTGGCCACGGCGGCGCCCCGCACGCCCAGCCTGGGGAATATCCATATGCCGTTTATGAGCAGATAGTTAAGCGCTACGTTTACCAGGTTGGCCGAAACATTGGTAACCATGGATATGCGCGTGTTGCCAAAACCCCTCTGGGCCGCGTTCATGGTCATAGCGCAGCAGTTAAAAACATTGGTGGTCAGGATAATGCGGAAGTACGCCACCGCGTCAACGATAAAATCATCCCCCGCGCCGGCAAGCCTGAGCAGCGGCCCGGTAAATATAAGCCCGATTGCCGTCATCACAGCGGACAGCGTCAGGCTGATCATAAGCGCCTGTTTCAGGCACCGGTTTGCCCCCTTTACATCGCCTTCGCCCTTTCGGCGCGCTACAATAGCGGTAACGCCCACGTTAAGGGTTATTATCACGGCCAGAAGGATAAACTTAGGCTGCGTCGTAATGCCCACCGCGGATATCGCGGCAGGTCCGAGCTGACCCACCATCATAGTATCCACTGATGAAACAAGCGCGACAAGTACGGATTCAAGCGCCGACGGCCAGGCCATCTTCAGGCATGTTCCATATGCTTCCCGCGCCGAGGGCAGGCCGCCCTGTATGTGCTGCTTTTTCACCATATACTCCGGCCAGAACAGCCGTTTTATGGGATTCATGCTAGTTCGTCTCCTGATCTTCGGCGCCTTGCCATCTTTCATTCTATTCGAACCATAGCACATTATGCGATATATTGCAATCGTGTATAACATGTAAAACGCATCGGCCTATTCCTATACTCGGTTCAGTCAGTTTTATCGCGGATTCTATAAATTTTTTTAAAATATGAAAGGCGCGGAAATAATACTTTGAGTAAAACGCCGGCGGGAGCATAAACGGGCCGCCGGGCGCATGATAATAACGATAACTGGCCGGATTCTTAAAGGAGGGTAACATGGAAATAACGGAGAAAATAACGGTTAATATCAACAGCGTGGACCTTGGATACATAGACCTTTTAGTAAACGGGGGCTATTACTCAAACAGAACCGAATTCATCAAAACAGCTATAAAAAACCAGGTAAGGGTGCATGAAGCGCAAACACAAAGGCTGATCAGTCAAAAGGAAAGGCAGGGCTTTCAAACCTTTATAGGGATATTCAGGCTCTCAAAAAAGCGCTTGGAGAGCGCGGTGAGTGAAAAAAGAAAGCTGAATATAGCCTGCATAGGCATGCTTGTAATCTCAGACGACGTAACACCGGAGCTTTTCGGCCTGGCCGTGGATTCCATAAGGATCTACGGCGTAAGCAAATGCCCTTCAAAAATCAAAGAACTGCTTAAGGAAAAGGGCAGTTTGGTCTAAATATTAAAATCTTTTCAGCATTCCGATTAATATAAAATTTCGCGCGTCAATAATGCGTAAAACCTTTGTCATATTGGTAGCGTTGCGGCTATGGCGTAATCCGGCGGCTTTAACCAGAGGTTTGTTAGCACAAATTGACGCATATGCCCATATAAAGCAAAAGGAGCGGAAATCTATACTCTTTTGTTATTTAGTCCATATTAAACGGCTACTGCTTCATGCGCTGCATAAGGTCCTCTATTACCTTGTCCATCTCAGGGTCCTGCTTGCGCTCGGAAGCTATCTTGTCGCATGCGTACATAACGGTGGAATAATGCTTGCCTCCAAACTGCACGCCGATATCGGGAAACGATAGCTCGGTCATTATGCGGCACAGATACATCGCCAGCTGGCGAGGCATCGCAATCGCCGCGTCGCGGCGCTTCGCGCTTAAATCCTCCACCTTTACCCCGTAAAAATCAGCAACGCTTCGCTTTATATCCATCGGCGTTATCCTCTTTTTTACAAATGCCGGAATCACGTCCTTGAGCGCCCTCTCGGTAAGCGTCAGGGTTATGGGCTGCTCGTTGAGCTTAGCGTAGGCGATTATACGGTTGAGCGAACCCTCCAGCTCGCGGATGTTAGAGCTTATCTTTTCAGCGATAAAGGCCAGCACATTGTCGTCTATATGTATCTCCTCCTGTATGGCCTTGCGTTTGAGTATTGCGATCCTGGTTTCAAAATCCGGAGGCTGTATATCCGCGATCAGGCCCCATTCAAAGCGCGTGCGCAGCCGCTCCTCAAGCATTGGGATTTCCCTGGGATGCTTGTCGGATGTAATTATTATCTGCTTGTTGGCGTCCTTAAGCGAATTGAAGGTGTGGAAAAATTCGCTCTGGGTGCTCTCCTTATTGGCTATGAACTGGATGTCGTCGATCATCAATACGTCGACGTTGCGGTACTTTTTTCTAAACCTGGCGCATACCTGCACGCTGTTACGGTTGTCCTGTATCGACTGGATCAGCTCATTTGTAAACGTTTCGCTGGTGGTGTACATTACCTTTGCCTTTGAGTTGAATTCGAGTATCCTGTGGCCAATGGCATGCATAAGATGAGTTTTGCCAAGCCCAACGCCGCCATATATGAACAGGGGGTTGTAAGCTGCGGCAGGGTTTTCGGCAACAGCCTTTGCAGCAGCGTACGCGAACCTGTTCGACTCGCCGATCACAAACGTATCAAATGTATACTTTGAATTATGAGAGAAAAAACCGCTCGGGTAGGCGGCGGTGTTTATATCGATTTCCGCTTCATAGTCGGACCTCTGCGATTCGTCGATCAAAAGCACGGACAGCTCCCTGCCCGTTACTTCGTTGAGCGCGCTTGAAATGGATGCGATATAGACATTGGTTAGGGTTGATTTCTGCAGTTCGCTCGACGTCTGTAAAATAAATACGTCGTCTATAAGCGCCACAGGCTGCAGGTCTATAAACCATGAAGAAAAACTGATATCGGTTATATTAGGCCTCATCCTCTTTAAGGCCCTGTCCCATATAGCCTGCGCACTTTCCATCAAATCCTTACTCTCCCTCAGGTATTCAGCCATACCCTTTTTTGGCGGGATGCGTACAGACACGCATCCATAGTGTATAAATGTTTTTATAATAATAGCAAAATCCACATGGGAATACAAGGGCGTTAATCGGGCGGAAATTATCTTTTTTGCCGCGATGTCCGATTATTCATGCCTTTTAACTTCAAAGCGATAATTATCAATTTGTTTAAGTAAGTTCTTAATCAACCGTAATTGTATAGAGTGGCTTTTTTTGTTGGCATATAGCTTACCTCATTATAGTTCATATTATGCACCAGTTCACCGCCGCAGGCTTTCCCCTGACAGGCAGAGCGCAAATAGTAGATTATCATGGCAACGCTGTTTAAAGGAAAGGTGATTTCGGGGCAGGAGCGGTAAACGGGACGTATCCCAGTCACGCTGATCAATCACAGCAGTAAAAAGCCATGGACTTTTTTAAAAACAGTCATGTAACAGCATACATGTATAATATAGTTTTTATCCACATTATCAACATAGTTATCCTCATGCTATGATAATTACTTGTGAGTATATGTGTATAATTCAGCGGTTGCGGATATGTTTTTTTATATCCACAGTCCGTCCTCATACTTATTAAGAAAAAAAATCCAGCTGTACTAGCCTCTAGCCTTTGATCCTAACATTTTCCACAGCTATATTAATAACTCTACGATAAAGAAATATAGGGATATCGCTGAATGCGCGCAAAACCCCGGGTGCTTCAGGACCCATATGGAATTATCACTCCGTATCAAACGGCGAATGGCAGCAACCGCTCTGATTAGGCTCTAAAAAAGCTGCTTCAACCATAACGCACATAGTGGGCCGAACCGTTTTTAGATCTGTTTTATTCTAAGGCTCTTCCAACTACGCCTTTTTAATGCTGTGACCTATATTGCCTATATATAAAATATGACGCTAATTCAAACCTTTTGTGACCAGCCTTACTTATCCAACACACGGACGCGATTGTGTCGAAAAACATTCGAAAACGCGTCAATTGATGGTTGAACTCAAAGGCCGGACTGAGCATAATACAGATAAGAATGAAAAACAACACTATGTTATTAATCAGACGGAGGTGCTGAAAATGAAAAAGCTGTATATCATTACCGGCGCAGCCGGTCATCTTGGGAACACGATTGTCAGGACGCTAAGGAACATGGCCGTTGAAACCCGCGGTCTTATCCTTCCAAATGAGGAGATTCAGGAAAAAAGAAACGTCAGGTATATAAAGGGCGATGTGCGCGACGCTGACAGCCTGCGCCCGCTGTTTGAAGATACGCTCGGCTATGAGGTATATGTGATACATACGGCTGGAATAGTTGATATATCGGACCACGTATTTCCGGCCATGTACGAAGTAAACGTTAACGGCACCAAGAACATAATAAAGCTGTGCGGCGAATACGGCGTAAAACGGCTTGTTTACGTCAGCTCGGTACACGCTATTCCTGAGAAGGAAAACTCGCAGGTGCTCGATGAAATCAGCCATTTTTCTCCGGACGCCGTAATTGGAGGCTATGCAAAGACAAAGGCGGAGGCTACCCAGGCAGTGCTAGACGCGGCTTCAGAAGGGCTTGACGCCGTGGTCGTTCATCCATCGGGCATAATAGGGCCTTACGACGGCTCAGGAAACCATCTTGTTCAGCTTGTAAGCGATTATATCAACGGAAGCCTTCCGGCATGCGTGCGCGGCGGTTACGATTTTGTAGACGTGCGCGACGTTGCATACGGCTGCATTAAGGCGGCCAAAGAGGGCAGACGGGGCGAGTGCTATATCCTTTCAAATCGGCATTACGAAATTAAAGACGTGTTGAATATGCTCCGCTCCATACACGGAGGAAGGCGTCTGGCCGTGCTGCCGCTTTGGATGGCAAAGGCGGCGGCGCCGCTGATACAGTGGTACGCAAAGCTGAGGAAGAAACGTCCTCTTTATACAAGCTATTCATTGTATACGCTCAACACTAACGACCGGTTTTCGCATGACAAGGCGACGGCTGAGCTTGGATACAAGCCCAGGGACCTGTTCAAAACCTTGAAGGATACCGTCGATTGGCTGTGCGGCGGGGGAAAGAAAAAGGTTACGGTGTAAAAAAGTATAATTTTGGACGCGCATGTCGGCTGTGCATATAACCGCGCCTCCGGCGGCTTAGAACCTTTTTTGCAAAAAAGGTTCTAAGAACTCCAAAAATGCAAGGGATAGCATTAAGCTTGGGTACATAATCCCCAAGAAATATAATCCATTAAAAGCCGGCGACATGCGCGCCGGCTTTTAATACCTTGAGAGCAAAAAATGGCCCGATAGCTGCTTGCAGCCGAGGGCCGTTTTTGCGGGTTAACTCGTAATGCGCCGAACAAGCGCATTACGACGCCGAAGGCGAATAGTAGGCGCGTCCCAGGCTGTGTAATTAGCTAAAATGAAAAATTTCTGTAAACATTTATGTCATATCTTTGCATGGGTATGGAAAGCCAGAGCTGTGGCAAACAGGTCTAAAGGGCAGAATGCCGCATGTTTCCCGCTGTTTTGGTAAAATGGAAGGTAAAAGGCTATAAGTCGAAAATTGTCTGAATTTAACGCGATATAGATGTAATACCGTTTCCAAACTTTAATTCAGCGTGCTATAATATTTAGTAAATGGATTAAGGAGAAAACCGACTGCAATGCCCATGGCTATAATCGAATCATTTTGGCCGGATGTGACAAATTATGTGCCTGCATTCGTACTCGTAGCAATAAATCTTGTCGTAATTTTCGCGGTTGCCAGGATACTTATAGTGGTTGTGCGGCATTCCATACTTACGCTTACCAGGCTAAGGTCTAAAAACATGGATCAGGCAAAGCAAAAGCGTATGGAAACCGCGAATTCCATAATAATCAGCCTAAGCAAATACGTTATCTATTTTTTTGCAATCGCTATAGCCATCGGTGAGCTGGGTCTTACCAGCGCCATGAATTCCATGCTTGCCGCCGCGGGCGTGGGCGGGCTTGTACTGAGCATAGGCGCGCAAAGCCTGGTAAAGGATATGGCAACTGGCGTTTTCATGCTTTTTGAGGACCAAGTGGATGTCGGGGATTATGTAACCATAGGCGACGTAAGCGGTACGGTTTCCAGTATAGCCCTCAGAACGATTACGGTAAAGGGTTACAGGGGCGAGCTTCATATGATTCCAAACGGGGATATCGGTACGATAACCAATTATTCAAGGAACGACTACCTTGCTGTAGTTGATGTCAACATAGCCTACGAGGCCGACATCGCGGAGGCATCCAGGCTTCTTTTGGAGATAGGGGCCGAATTCGCGGCTCAGTCGGACGGGAAGGCGTGGGACCCTGCGGTCCCGGGCGTGATCGCGCTTGGCGAGTCGGGCGTAAAGCTCAGGCTGGTGATAAACGTAAAGCCGCTTGAGCACTGGGCGGCTGAAAGGGAGCTGAGCCGCCGTATTAAAGAAAGGTTTGAGCGCGAAGGCGTGGAGATACCATACAATAAGGTGGTAGTGATGCACAATGAGAATGAAAGGGAAGGCGCATGCTAACCGAATTCGAGCTTGGCGACCTCGTGATGATGCGAAAGCCTCACGCCTTCGGCTGTAACACCTTGACAATAATACGCACGGGCGCGGACATAAAGATAAGGTGCGGCCAATGCGGCCGCATAGTGATGATGGACAGGGCGGATTTTGTCCGCGCAGCCAAAAAGAAGCTGCAACCTGAAGAAAGGAACTGAACAGATGCGGCCCGAATACATCCAAACCGCCGTAAAGCCTACGGGCGATGAACTGCGATACCTTATAAAGGCCGCAGATAAGCTACACCTCAGTGATAAAGGCTACAGGCGGGCGTCCAACAGGGCGTTTGTATTGAGCCTTGCGCTGATTGCCGTCATTACCGCGGCGCTCAGGTTATTCGTGGCCGAGCCAACGCTTGTTGACGGCGGCTCAATGACGCCCACCCTCAGGGACGGCGAGCGCATACTTGTGGAGAAGATAACATATCTGTTCAGCAGCCCTCGGCGGGGCGATATAGTTATCTGCCATTACCCGGATTATTTTCAGTACTGCGTAAAGCGCGTAATCGGGCTTCCCGGGGAAACGGTGTCGATACAGGATGGATACGTGCATATTAACGGACGCCCCCTTGACGAGGCCGAATACCTTCATCAGTCTACGTACGGGGATATGCCGCCCGTGACCATTCCCGACGGCCATGTATTTGTTATGGGCGACAACAGGGCTAAAAACGGCAGCCTTGACAGCCGCCATAAAAATGTAGGAACAATCCCGCTGGAAAGGGTTTCCGGCCGTGTGGAGAGCGTAATTTGGCCGTTTTCGCAAGCGCGCAGCGTAACACTGAACTCACTGGACTGACGCGCACGGTTATGTACGCAATGCCCGCCAAAGAAAGGAATATACTTACATGCAGAAGAACAACGCTGTTTCGGCACGCGAGCTAAAGAGGCTCAAGTCCGCCGCAGACAAGTCCCATGCCAAGGAAAAGGGGTACAAGCGGTTTTCAAACCTCGAATTCGCGATGAGCATACTTTTAGTCATAATAATCGTGCTGTCGGTGCGCCTGTTGATCGCGGAGCCGACGATAGTGGACGGCGAGTCGATGTATCCTACCCTTTATGACAAGAGCCATATGCTTGTCGAAAAGCTTACGTACATGGCACACCCTCCGGAGCGGGGCGACATAGTGATATGCTATTATCCAGGCTATATACAAAGCTGCGTAAAGCGCGTAATCGCCCTACCCGGGGAAACGGTGTACGTTGAAGACGGGAGCGTTTATGTAAACGGCGAGCCGCTTAACGAGAGCGCGTATTTTGACGGAGTGATAAAAAGGAAAATGCAGCCGGTGCTGGTGCCGGAGGGACATGTGTTTGTAATGGGCGACAACCGCAACAACAGCAAGGACAGCCGCGACAGCACTGTAGGCCCCATCCCGTATGAGCGCATCGTTGGGCGCGTTGTGGATGTGATATGGCCGTTAAGTTATGCGTGCAGCTTGAATTCATGATTGGAGAGCCGTATTGATGGAGATGGAAACCGCTAATTCCAGGAGAGAGCTCAACATCAGGAAAAACCGCCTGCACAGGGCGCTTGATATAGTCATAACGGTAATAATCGGCGCGGCGGCGGCAGCGGCGCTGTTTCTAACGCTGTATCCGCTGAGGGTTGCCGACGACGGCATGTCCCCAATGCTGCGCGAGGGCGACATAGTGGTTATAAACAGGCTTTCAAAATATAAATCAAAGCCGGTACGCGGGGATGCGGCGGCGTTTTTGGACACAGACGGCAGCATGAGGCTGGGCCGCATTATAGCGTTTGCGGGTGAAACGGTGCAGGTTCAGGACGGCAACGTGTATGTCAACGGTGAATGGCTGGACGAATACACCTATATCGTGGATTTTTACGGTGAAATGGATATGCTGACAGTGCCTAATGACAGTTATTTCATGCTGTGTGACAACAGGACGCTTGCGGTGTTCGACGCGGAGCACGCGATAGTCGGAGCCGATGATGTACAAGGAGTGGTCTGTTTTAGAATATATCCGGTGGATAGGATGAACGTATTCACAGTCGATTGACATGTCATTCGGCCTTTACGGCGGGATACAGCTCCGGCATTGCCGAGGGCTGTTTATATTGGAGAAAACAAATACCAGCTATGCTGGCGAGCAAAAATGCTTTAGCTAACAGCATTGAGCGAAGCGAATGACAATTAACGAAGTAAGCCCAAAGCTGCAAGCTTATTAGGGAGTACTGGTTAACCAGTGGCAGTGCGCGTTGACAGAATGCTCAGTGCGTCTTAAGACGCTGCTGGTAATATGCCCTTTTAGGGCCGGTGCATACCACCGTTTAACTGGTGGTTCCAGTTGTTTATGGCCAACGCTGCGGAGTTCAGCGCTATAGCACGCCAAGGCGGCGTTAAAGGCGACCGCGCGGTGTCAGGCTGAACGTATTTATTGCGCAATGAAGGGCGAATATGTGGCTAAAGCGCATACAAACAGTACGCAAGGTTTAAGCTAGGCGCTGTATTTAACAGAGCAAATAGACGATACGGACGGAAACACCACCAAAAGCTAAGCTGTGTATAATGGAGCGATTATAACTGAAGCTTTATAACTGTAAAGGCAAACCTTTTCGCCATGGGGCAGACATGGCAAACAGCTGTTATAAACTTGACGCAAACCAAGGGATGGCAAGGGCCGTTACGAGCCCTTTTCGTCCGCCCTGGCCTGAAGTTGAGAGTTTACCAGCAGATGTGTAAGCCCAAGTGACAATGGGGAGATCCTGCAGGCATTTACCATGTAAATTGATACGCGGTGGTATGCAGCTGGGGTCGTTTTGCGCATATTGCTAATATAATCTCTAAGCGGCAGTCGTGCCGCAATGAGGTTTTAAACGGTATTTTGCTGGAACCAGAAATACCATGTTAACTTAAAATTTAAGGGATTAATCTATTATATGTGTCAGGGCCCAACGGGTAGGGTATTGATTTCCATGCCCCGAATCTTTCGGTGTCGGCTAACCTGCACATAGTTCTAACGGTTTCTTTGACGATTTCATTTTCTACATTGATCAGACTACATCTGCTGTTTCTGTGAATACTGAATAGTGCGTCTATGTCCGTCATTTGAGTGGTTCCTTTCCTATTTATATTTATACTATTATTTAATAACTTTATGTTCTGCCAGGCAATATCATTTAATGTATAAGCAGGTTGTAATAATTGAATAAATGAATTCCAAACAAACATTCATATTATTGCCAAATAATTTTACATGCTTCATGGATCAAGCTTGATAGCTACATATTAACAATTGAAAAAATTATATATAGTATTAAAGTTATTTTGAATAAATAATTTAAAATATTCCTATTATTAATATAATAACAATTAATAAGAAAATAAATCAATTAAAATATATAGAAAATATCAGATAAATAATTACTTAGCAAAGGCTTTTAAATTCGTTGACATATTATAAATACAGCGCTATAATCTTGCTTTAAAACGAAAATAATTCATAAATATTAGACTGCAGCAATAAAAATTAATTCTAAAATTAGACCGCGTTGATTATTTCGGGAAATCTGCTTCTTATCACCGGAGTTTATATTTTATTCAATCCGATGCGGGCGTGGCGACATCCCCAAAAGTATAATCCATCAAAAATCAGCGGCATGTACGGTGATTTTTGATACCTCAAGAGCGAACGATGAAAATCAAAATATAAAAGTTAAATATTGTTTTTCGGGATTCCAAAGGGGACTTTTTACAAAAGGTCTCCTTTGGCGGGGAATGGGGCAAACGCCCCACGCGGCCGCGCCTAACAAGCGCTACGCGAAATAAAATCAGAACATGCCTGGAATAAGCAATGCCA
>URFJ01000063.1 GCA_900547135.1 uncultured Eubacteriales bacterium
CCAACCGTAGATGAACTATTGTCCCAGTTTGAGGATATGCTTGCGAAATAGCCCCTTATTCGTCACTATCAATATACGTTATGCTACGCCGGTATCCCGGCGTAGCGAATATAACACACTTTGGTTGCAAATTTCAATTATTTTTTGTTTCTAAATGTAATCCTGTCTAAAAGAATGAATTCTATTTTTGAATTAATTATACGAAGGAGGTAAATCTAATGATACCCAAGACTATTCTTAAAACGTTTTACATTCTGCTTTCCATCCTCTTATTAGCTATAGGCTTATTTGGATGCACGCCCCAGCCTTCGGACGCCACTCAAACCGGCGGCACAGGACAGACGAGCCAGGGCTCCGCGATATACGGTGACAAGCAGCATAGCCTTGACGAGCTTGTAAAAAACGCGGACCTAATCGTTTATGGTACGGCGGGTGATACGATTATTGAACAGGCGGCAGGGAGAACGCTTGAATTCACTGTTGAGGAATGCGTAAAGGGCTTGGATGGCGATACTGTAAAAACCGCTAATCCCAACACAAATATTATCAATATAATGCAGATGTATTCCACGTCGCTGCAGCTTGAAAAGGGTAAGCAATATGTTTTAGCCCTGGTCAGCGCGGATACTCAGGATGATCAGACGGCAGTGGAAATGGACATAATCAGGAACAGTATAATTGGGGCCGGTACCCAAGGAATTTTTCTTATTAACAATGGTATCGTCTCATGTGCTGATAAAAGCTTTGATTCAGAGCTTAAAACCAAAAACCCAACCGTAGATGAACTATTGTCCCAGTTTGAGGATATGCTTGCGAAATAGCGTCCTTTTAACTGCTTTCGCAATCGTTCGGGTAGAATTAACTTCCATCTTAAGACCCAACCATCAAATCCGGTACGGCGCTGGGCCACCTGCGGCCTGATCTGCTGCCTAACGCTGCGTTTTATAAAGAGCGGGTTATTGCTATCTGCCGCGCACATACCAGTGCTACTACATGGATTTACCGCAAAATCCACATGTTAACAAAAACTTTACACTTTGCCTTTTGGATATTGCTAATGATATCGGCAGGATAAAAATGAAATTTTCCATCAAAATTGCGTCCTTTAACCGTCAGCTTTAACTCGCGGCCTTTATTATCAATATAGTGCCGAGACCTTGATCTGCATGCTTTTTGGGCTTTGGGCCGCAATGTTTATTTCGTTTTAAATACTGTTTTAGCAAATATTAGATTATTTTATATATTGTTGTAGAAAGTGCCTAATTATAGTTGTTATTTATCTTGCAATAACCAAATCTATCCGCTATAATGATGCATGCGGTGGCGGATGCCGTAAAATACAAACTGTACGGAGGTGGTTCTATAAGACCCGCGTAAAGATATAGAGTTCGTATATTCCAAAATCAGCAATAGCCAACCTGCACTTACGGAAGTAAGAATACTTTAAGTCAAATATAAAAACAATATTGATATCAAAAAATATCATTAACTACTTGGAGGTAAACAATGAAAATCAATCGTAAGACCAGAATAATTAGTCTTGTATTAGCCATGGCAGTACTGGTAGCTCTTTGCATCACCGGCTGCGCATGCGACAACAACCCCAGCGCATCCCCGTCGGCTAGGCCAACGGGCACACCGCTTGCTACTCCCACCACGCCGGCCGCTACTCCCACCACTGCTCCGACTACCACGCCGACAGCGGCTCCTACAACATCAGCCTCACCCAATGCTAGTACTTCGGCTACGCCTGAAACATCGGCTACACCCGATGCTTCACCCACAGGTGGAACTAACGACTAATAACACCCAACTGAGCATATAGGAGCCAGATATACGGCGATAATTATGACAGTTTGGCTGAGCTGATATTGATACATGGATTTTTCCATGTTTGGAATTTGTCTGTTGATCTGCTTAATTCGGGTAGCTGCAGCGTTGTGCCAGTACGGTCAACATATATCAAGGCCATATGTTGTTAACTCTGCTTGATGGTAGTATAGTCAATAGATAATATTGAAGTTAGCCCGCTTATAGGGCGGAGCTTAACCGGTCCCGATAGTTTTTTTTGAAACCCAATGGGCGGATTAATCTCTAGTTTGGTGCATTCCTATATGGTATAAATCAAATTTATGGATTAGCTTCAATATCCATCCCCCGGACGTTCCGGGGGTTTTTTAAATTATGGAATATATTATCAAATCAGATATCATTAACGCTTAGACCTATTAAGCGCTAATGTAACGGCATAGGTGTGCTTTGCCAGGCGTGTGCGTATTCGCCTTTAAACCGGATCCCGGCTTGCCGGGTTTTCTAAAAGGGCGTCTGCCTAATCAATATCGGCGCTAAAAGCTTACTAAACCCCATGAATAAAGATTATTCAACAGCATATGTCCAGGTATGCTTCCCTTTTTGATTTATCATTAGCGCCCATGTTATATTGTGTGGATGCCCCAGTCTGTTGCCTGCCCAAAACCCTCTTACTGCTTTCTTGTTGACAGCTCACTTGCCTGAAGGAATTCAAGCAAAGGGGCTGCTCTGAAACCCAACAGAGCAGCCCCTTTTAAAATCCGGTATTTTATTTATGCGTCACGTTTCGATTCGACAGCCCTGAATCAAGCGCACCTATCCTCAGATCCGCCGCCATTGAGCCACTCGGATTGAGCGTCCCACATTTCGCGGTAAAGGCCGTTATTTTGCATAAGCTCATCATGCGTCCCCGTCTCTACCAGCTTACCCGAATCCATTACTACAATCCGGTCGGCTATGCGGCACGATCCCAGCCTGTGGGTGACTATTATCGCCGTGTTCTTTTTTGCTATCTCGGCAAACTTTTTATATACCCTGGTCTCCTCAAGCGGGTCTATCGCCGCTGTAGGTTCATCAAGCACTATCAGATCATGGTTTCTGAATAGTCCCCGCGCAATCGCAATCCTCTGCCATTGGCCCCCAGATACATCCACCCCGTCAAATTCCTTTGAAAGCATGGTGTCAAGTCCATTGGGATAGCTGGCTCCCCAAAGGTCAACGTCGCCCTGTTCCGCCGCTTGCTCAATCCCTTGGGTCCTTCTCAGGTCTGCTATATGTATGTTTTGCTCAAGCGTCATCTTATACCTTCCAAAGTCCTGGAAAACCGCGGAAGTATTTTTAAACATAATGTTTGGGTCAGCTTCTCTTGAATCCACCCCGCCTATGCTTACGGCTCCCGAAGTCGGCGTGTATAGACCCATCAGTAGCTTCACAAGCGTCGATTTCCCCGCTCCGTTTTTACCTACTATGGCAAGCGTCTCCCCGGGGCGTATTGCTAGGTTAACGCCCGTTATGCTCTCCTTTTCACTTCCCGGATATGTAAACCCCACGTCATTTAGCTCAATTCCACGGTCCACCTCAACCTTCTTATCGCCCACTCTTTCCTGCATTTCAAAAAGTCTGATAAGGTTTACCGCAGCGCCCTTTTCCTGCAGGGCCGACCCAACATTCTGCACAATCATCTCCTCCATCATGCTAAACAGCGCTCCTATGCTGGCAAATACCGCGGCAAACTGGCCGGCCGCAATGTCGCCTGAAAGCAGCGCCGTAACCAGCAGGTAAAGCAGAAAGCCGTAGGATATAAGGGTGAGCACCTTCATAAGCAACTCAACCATGCCCGATTTTCGTTCGGCGCGCCATTTTTCCTTATTTAACAGTTGTATGCTTTCCCTGTATAGCTTTCTATAAAAGTAGAACGCTCCTAAAAGCCTCGTTTCCTTAAAAAATTGCCTGTCCCCAACGCATTTTTCATAGTGCTCGACCCGCCTGCGCGAAGGGGCGGATTTTTCCTCCAGCTCCGAAAACGCTTTGACCTTGACTATCTGGCCAAGGAGCACGGGAATAAATACTATGATTGGCGCAATCCCCAGTATGGGCTTAAGCGTATACAGGTATACGCCCATCAATATAAAATAGGGCAAGTATCCGAATACCACCAGCAACAGCAATACAACAAGAACCGAGCCGTTCGTCGCGCCAACTTCAGCCTTGTTTATCGCGTCCAGCATGGACGGATCCTCAAAAGCCGTTGCCGGAAGCTTCCTTACCTTTCTGTGGATGTGGGGCAATATGGCGCTTTCACACCTTCTCCACATGTCCGGCAGCCACAGGTTGACCGCCCCGTTCAATAGCGGCGTTGCAAGAATAATGGCAAGTACACCAAGAAACCACAGGATAGGCTCTGTATAGCTTCCGCTTCCTACAGCTATCTCAACGGATGTAAATAGGTTGGCCGTTAGAATGGTCTGTCCAACCAGCAGCGCCGTCATTAGCAGCGTTACAAATATTATGTAAAACGTAAACTTCTTATTTTCCTTAAAAAGGTATGGGGCAAAGCTTTTTATAACCTTGTACACCGATACAGACTTTTGATCAGCGGCAGTTTTCATATATTACCTCCACAAACATTCGTATGAATTGTTAAAGCATCGGAATCAGGCGGTTTCCGCATACCAGCTTCGCTGGCTTTCAAACATCTCTGCATAGAGGCCGCCCTCCTCCATAAGTCTTTCATGATCCCCGCGTTCGATGATACGGCCGCCGTCAAGCACGTATATAATATCGGCGAGCTTGGTTGAACCCAGCCTGTGGCTTATAAACACCGTTGTATTTCCACGGCTTATATCCCTGAAGTTCTCATATACGTCGCGTTCCGCTATGGGGTCAAGCGCGGCGGTAGGCTCGTCAAGGATCTTGATCTCGGACCCGCTTATAATGGCCCTTGCCATAGCGATGCGCTGCCACTCTCCGCCTGATACGTCGATCCCGTCCTCGTCAAGCTTTCCTATATGCGCGTCAAGGCCTATCTGTTCCTTTAATTTTGAAAGTCCGGCCAGCTCAACCGCCCGCCCTATATTTCCATTGTTGGTTCCGCCTATATTGCCAAGCTCAATGTTTTCACGCATCGTAAGCTGATATCTTGAAAAATCCTGAAATACGCAGATAAATAGCGCTTTAAGCTGCGCAATGCTATAGGTGCGCAGTTCCCTGCCATTAATCAGTATCTCCCCGCCGTAATTTTGGTACATGCCCAAAAGCAGCTTTGTAATGGTGGTTTTCCCGGCTCCGTTAGCGCCTACAAATGAATAGTGTTTTCCCTTTTCCAGGATAAACGACAGGCCGTTCAGCACGTTGACATCGCTTCCAGGATAGGCGAACGAGACGTTTTTGAACTCAAGGCGCTCAAACCCGGGAACATTGCGGTCCGGCATAAGTTCCGCACCCTCCTGTTCGGGCATGGCCATGAATTCCGTCAGGTCCTTTGCATACTTTGAGTTTAGGACTACGTCTGCCGTATTTAGGGCCAGCTGCCACCTCATGCTCCCCACCATTTCGCTCATAGCCGTAAAAAGGCCCATGAACATTCCAATGGTTATAAGCCCCTGAATGGTTGGGATAAGCAGCACCAGCGCGCAGACCGCGGATACTGCCGCCACTATCATCCCGCTTAGGTTCATACGGAAAAACCACTTGCGCCGCTCTTTGAACTCTATTTTGCGGGACCGCTCGTACTCCTCCCTGCATTCCTTGCTTACCTCGCCGGTAAAGTCGAACACCGCACGCTCCGCGGCATTGTCGCGTTTTGCCAGCACGTCGTGAAGGTATTTGTAGCGCCGCTGCTCCTTCGATACCAGCTTCTGGGCTTCATAGGTTTTGTTGCCGCCCTTTATGCTTGTGATCACGACGGGAACCATAGCGGCGATTATCAGCAGGCCGGCCCACCATACCTGAGCTATGATTAGGCTAATGACGCTTATAAAGCTCACTATCATGTACATAAAGCTCAAGGTATTCGCATAACCCATAAACACCCTGTCCTCAGGCGTCTTCTGGTCCTTGGGGGCTGTTACCCGCTCTACAAGGTCCCACCTCTCAGGATCCTCAATACAGATATATTCAAGCCTGGCCCGTTTTTCAAGCATATCGGAACGAAGCCTTGAGCGCAGTCCGTTGATTATGCGCACCTTGCAAAAATCCGTAAGCCTCTTTCCAAGGACGTTGAATGCGGTTATAAAAACTATCATTGCTATGGGCGTGACAATTTTGTCCATGCCCGCGGAGCCTCCGGCTATGGATATGGCTGTATTTACGAATTCGGCTGTCACAAGCGCTGTCACAGCTGGTATAAAGGACTGGATTATAACCCTAATGATATAAAGCAACGTTGGAACCGGCGTTGCCCTGAGCGGCAGCCAGATGTAATCCAGTAGCGTATACCTCCGGTGTTTAAGCATAAGCGCCTCCAATGTTTTGATTCGATATTATTATACGTCGCATAATATAAGCTGTCAATTGATATTTATAATAGTCTCCTATATGTCGAAATTTGATACGATTTTATTATCTAAAAAGACTGATTCCGACCCGTTTAAAACCAACATATAAATTTTATGCTGGTAAATTGCTGCGTACCCTTATCGAAGAAAGCATGTACATGTTATCCTGAGATAAAACCCTATTAAAAAATCGGGTATACAAATTTATCGCCCTCATGAAATCCTTCAACCATCAGTCATCGTCTAAAATATGTAAATATCGCCTGATATATGGAACTAGGCAGCTGCGCAATACTCCTCCGGTTATCTGTCGTCCTGATTCCCGTCTATCCCGTCAAAAAAGCCGGCTTTGTCCAGCTTTACTATTTTCCGCATGGAACAGCCGCGGAATTTTGCGTCAAACATGCAGACGCTGGCATAATCACACCAGTCACAGGAGCTTTTATTGTTGCCATAGCTGTACGGCGCCGGCTCCACGCGGCCGTCCATAATATCCCTTAGCGTCTCTACTGCGCGGCGCTTTGAAAAGTTGACTACAGCGCGCATGCCATAGTAAGGCGCCAATCCCCTACCGGTAATGACGCCGTCTTTATTCCTCCTCGCTTCAATGATTGAGGAAGCGCCTTCGAAATTATCGGTAAGCTCTATCACGTCAAGCTTGTTTACTGTTATGCCGCTTAGCCTGAACGCCTTTAGCAGCAGCCCCTCCAATTTTTCCTCCTCCCGTACCTCCTCAAGCTTCGGCTCGATTACGGGCATATAATACATTCCGGCGATATCGGCCGCGCTGTCGGCTGCCATTATAGCCGCCACATAAAGCGGGAGCTGCAACTTTAAGCCCAAAAAGAGTTCACCATAGTCAAAGGACATGCCTCCGGTCTTATAATCAATCACTCGGATATACCGCCCGCCATCCCTTGACGCGTCCATTCGGTCTATTTTTCCCGTTACCAGAAAAACCGTTCCATCGTCAAGCCTTAATTCCAAAGGCGGGTACGTACCCCCCAATCCAAACGTTACCTCGCTTTTTTCCGGCTGAAACCCGCCGCGCTTCATCTGCTGTACGGCTGCCCAGGCGGTTGCTTTGACCGTGCGCTTCATTACCGCGCATTCCGCTTCCGCCCTTTTGGATGAAACGAGCACGCCTCTGTTGTGAGCGGGAACCAATACGTCAAACACCTCTTTGAGCAGCCCCTCAACATCCTCATATGTTAGGATATCAGGATCAATGTCGCGGTCGATGACAAGCCTCATAAAACCATCGAGCGCTTCATGATAAAAAACCCCCTTATCCGCCGAACGCTCCTTAAATTCCTCACGCATATAGGCGCGCATTCCAAAGCGCATGAAGTGCCTGAAAGGGCATGAGTTGAACGTTTCAAACCTTGTGGCGCTGCCCTGCATTCCCGAGCCGTACAGCAGCCTTGACATATCCCTGCCAAACGGCTCGATATAGGGCGAAAAGAAAAGCGCCCTTTCCATGCTGTTTACAGCGCTTTGGTATTTTGGACTTGCCTTAAACCAGGCGTAAAGGCCCCTGCAGTTTTTTGAGCTTGAACCGGTATCCGCCAGACTTCGCATTTCCTTTGCGAGCATAGCCAGGCCGGCCTGCGGATGGCTTGGGACCATCCCGCCGCCTATGTCCGTCTGCTCGTCTATAGTAAACAGTTCCCTAAGCCTGTCTATCATTAAGGACGGTATTCCGCCGTTTACTCCGGACGATGCTGTATATGACAGCCACAGCCGGTCCTTCGCTTTGCTTAGTGCATTATATATTCTAAATACGTTGCCCGACGCGCGTTCCGTGCTTGTTTCCCACGTAATTAGACCCGCTGAGCGTAAAAACGCAAGCTCGGCGTCGTTTATAACGCCTTCCTCAGAGGGTCTTTTCGGGAACAGGCCTTCGCAGCAGCCAACTACAAACAGTCTGCTGACCGCCATTGCGCAAGTTCTGTCGATATCTCCTACGAGCACCTGGTCGGCAGTGGTGGGAATTACCCCCACCTTGTATGCTGAAAGCCCCTCTTCAAGCACTGCCATATACCGCCTTGTGCTAACCCTTACGTCGCCCATGATAGCGTAGAGCTGGTCCAGCAGCTCTATTACCGCGTCCCATGCCTGCGACGTTTCCTCGGCAAGCTCAAGTTCCCCATCCTCCCGCAGCGATTTGACTATTGCGTTTAGCGATCCGTATACATTCATCTCACACATATACGAGTACAGTACCCTCGTTTTCTCCATAGAACTGTTCGCCTCTGACAACGACCGGCGCAATTTCAGCAAGGGGCCAATCAGCGATGAACGCACGCGCTCTATATGCTTTATATCGTCCTTTACGTCCTCCGCCTCAATGGGTTCAAACAGTCTCGTCCCCTTTAAACCGAATTTAAGGATATGGTTTTCGAACTGTTCCGCCGAATCCCTGTCGATGCTCAAAAGGCCACACTTGAGCAGTTCCAACACATCGGACTGCGAAAATCCGTTAACTATGCATTTTAAAGCGCTTAAAAGTAAAACTGAAATCGGATGCCGGTCTAGCGGCCTTTTCAGATCCATAAAAAACGGTATCTTATACCTGCGCATAGTCCTATTCAACAGCGGGGCATAGGTTTCCATATCCGAGACTATAACAGCCATATCCCTGTAGCGTACCCCCTCCTGGGCGGCGCGGACTATAGCGTTGCATACAGCTTCGGCCTCAGCGCGGAGTCCGGATGCGGTAAAAACCGAAACGCAGCCTCCGCCGCCCGAATACGGCGCGGGCGTCTGCGCGAAAAGCTCCCCTTCCATATGCGAAAGCTCGGCTGAATACCCCTCAAAACCATCCCTTTCCATGTTTACCGTGCTGATCCTGCAGCCCTGTTTCTCCCCAAGCTGCCGCAGGCGCTCATAGGAGCCATAACCTGAAATGAAAACGTTCCTGTCCCTGCACTTCCCGCTAAAATCGACGCAAACGGTTACCGTCATAGACGCCGCAACCTCCATAAGCCGTGCCAGCACACGATATTTCTGCTCGGTAAGGAATTCAAAGCCGTCAACAAACACATGGGTTCCGCAAAGACTGGACCGTCCCATCCTGTCAATGAGCGAGTTTACAATATCCTCGCCGTCCATATAACGGGACGCAAGATGACCCTCCACGCACTCGTATAAAAGTGCTAAATCGCAAAGCTTGGCGCTTAAGGCGTCCGGCGCGCCGCTATATTCCGCTGCTGACCTCAGCATGTCCGGCGTGATAAGAAACCGCTTAAGCCTGGTAAACAGCCTGTCGCATTCAGCGGTAAACCCCGGTTTTCCGGCAATGCGGCCATATACCCTAAGGTCGGGCTTATGCTCTTCCAGCGCCTTGCGGATCATCATCAGCTTTCCCTGATGCGACAAAAAAACACGGTTGTCACCCATTTCGCGCAACACCTTGGAAGCTAGGGTTGTAAATGAAAAAACCACGGCGTCAAGCAAACCGTTTTCAAGGGATTCGGCAAGGCGCCGCTCGCTTTCAAAGGTAAACTGCTCTGGCACAATGAGCACCGCGCGTTCGCCCTTTTCCAGCAGGCTGCGAATCCGGTCGAACAACAGCGTCGTCTTGCGCGAACCAGCCCTGCCCACAATAAACTCAAGGGTATTGGACATTTAAAAAAACCCTCCGTAAGAAGCTAGTAAACGCTTATCCGCAAGCAAGAGCGGAGCGTATTATAAAAATCTCTCCCTATGGAGAACCGAGTATACCATCTCCCCGTTTAAACGCGTGCTTTCAAACAGCGTAATCGAATTCACCCGCATTGACGCGTTTAGCGGTTCATCCTTTAGCTCCGCTTCAACAAGATCGTCATGCGAAACATTTCGCCCTAGAGTAATATGAGGAACATAACCCTTGCGCTCCCTGGGAAAGCCGTTGTCAGACATTGCGTACTGGAGGGCCTCGTACAAAGCGTTAAGTTCACTAAGGCCGCCCTTTACCTCGACAATCGAAGTTCTTGCACCGCCTTTTTGAAAGCAGTTATATCTCCCAAGATGCAGTTCAAAGGGACGTATGCCCTGCACGCATTTCCGCACGGCGCTTACGGCCCCGTGCAGGTCCGATGTTTCCCCTATAAAATGCAGCGTAAGGTGCATGTTCCGCGCAGGTACAAACCTGCCGCCGCAGCTTAGCTGCTTAAGCGCGTTCTGAATCCGCGCTAGCTCGGCGCGCATCTGGCCCGGCAGTTCTATGGCAACAAACAGTCGCATGTTAACCTCCTGTTTTTTTCATTATAACATAAAAAGAACCATAAATCCCCTGACATAGAACCGCTCAGTCATGCCGATATGGCCTTTTAAAGGTTATCCTGAGTTATACATACTGGGATTTAAGCATTTATATATTGGATTCCATATAAAATTTATCTTTGCATATGATTCATTTTGTGCTATCATCCTTGTGATAAGAACTTTACATAGGGAGATACGCCCGTGAGGATTGAAAGTCATCCGATTCTGGATTTTAAAAGAGGTAAACGCATCACATTTATTTATAACGGCAAGCCCATAAACGCCTATGAGGGCGAGTCGATAGCGGCGGCCCTGCACGCTGCCGGTGTTATGGTTTTGGGCTACAGCCAGAACCTGCACCGTCCCCGCGGCTTTTACTGCGCTATAGGCAACTGCTCTTCGTGCATGATGGTTGTGGACGGTATCCCCAATGTCAAGACATGCGTTACCGAGGTCAGGGACGGCATGAGGGTTGAGCTTCAGGAAGGTAAGGGAGTAATCATATGAAGGAATGTGAACTTCTCATCGTTGGGGGAGGCCCAGCCGGCCTGTGTTCAGCTATAAACGCCGCTAGGGCGGGTGCGGACGTGACGCTTTTAGAGCGCAACCCCCGCCTTGGAGGACAGCTTGTAAAGCAGACGCATATGTTCTTCGGCGCAAAGGAGCAGTACGCATCCACGCGCGGCGTGGATATCGCCCCGATCCTCGTCGACGCGCTAAGCGCATATAAAG
>URFJ01000064.1 GCA_900547135.1 uncultured Eubacteriales bacterium
CCGTCCCTTACCTTGATCTTGCCGTTTACCGGCCTTCCGCCCGATTAAGGCCCTTCAGTCAGTGCGGGGGTCCATATTGCCTCATTATTCCTTAAGGTTTCCTTATTATGTGTATTGTGTTCAACGTTTTGAACAGCATCTATAACAGGCCATAGTGGTTTAGCCGTTTCTTGCTCCATCTTATCCGCTGTGTTCGCTATGTCGGCTTTGCCGGCAATGGGATCATTATTGCGTTTTCCACTTATGGCGGCCATAACAGCCCTTACCATTGATCCAGTAACCCTAGTTTCATCTTTAAAACGAACATCCAGTTTGTTGGGGTGAACATTAACGTCTATATCCCTGTTAGACATCTGTATCTTTAACACAGCAAATGGAAAACGCCCCCTCATAATCCTTGTGTCGAATGCCCGCTGAATCGCAAAGGAAAGCTTAGTGGATTTTATGTATCTGTTGTTTATATAAAAGGATTGCCTGTTGCGGTTGCTTTGCGAAACTGATTCATCACCCACAAATCCAGTAATAAGAATATATCCATCGTCAAATCGAACTTCGCGCAAATTTGGCATTATAGCAGCTCCATATACAGTATATATTGCATTTTTTAAGCTATTATCTCCAGCGCTGTGATAAAGAACCCTCGAATCCTGTATCAACTTAAATGAAACATCCGGTCTTGCCATAATAAGCCTTGCCTCATAATCCGCGATATACCCCGACTCGCTTCGGGCGCTTTTAAGAAACTTTAGCCTGGCGGGAACATTGTAAAACAGGTTCTTCACCTCAATGCTGGTTCCGTTTGGACAGCCGCATTGCGAATGATCCAGTAGCGTTCCTCCCTCAATAACAACCAGGGTCCCGACTCCGCTGTCCTCTGTTTGTGTTTTCATAGTTGCCTTACTGACGGCTGATATCGACGCCAGCGCTTCACCTCTGAATCCAAGTGTTTCTATATGCGTCAGGTCCTCCGCTGTAGCCAGCTTGCTCGTAGCATGGCGCTCGAAGGCGATAGCCGCGTCATCATAGGATATACCACTGCCATTGTCTGTAACCCGCATATAGTCAATACCGCCGCCTTGTATTTCTATGGTTATTGACGTACTTCCTGCGTCAAGCGAGTTTTCGGCTAATTCCTTTATAACTGAAGCCGGCCGCTCAATAACCTCGCCAGCGGCTATCTGGTTGGCTACATTGGTTTCTAGTATCCTTATCTGCTTCATTGTTTCTCACCCTTTGCTTTAGCGCAAAGCTCATTTAAAGTAAACAAGGCTTCAATAGGGGTTAGTGCGTTGGTATCCAGCTGCAATAGCCTATCAAGCACCTCGTTTGTATTTTTCCCAGACTTTTCATGCGCATCTAATTTATGGGACACTGTCCTAGCATCCGTTTTGCTTATATCGGAAGCTTCCAATTCAGATAAAATTTCGCCTGCCCTTATTATAACTCCATCAGGCAGTCCCGCAAGCCTTGCGACCTGTATACCAAAGCTCTTATCCGCGCTTCCACGCACAATCTTATGAAGAAATATTATCTCCTCCCCAATCTCCCTTACGGAAACCCTATAGTTTTTTACTCCCGGAAGCTTGTCCTCAAGTTCGGTTAACTCATGATAATGCGTTGCGAATAACGCCTTTGCACCGCATTTTTCCTTGTCTGCAATGCGCTCAAGCACCGCCCACGCTATACTCAGTCCATCATATGTGCTGGTTCCACGGCCGATCTCATCTAGTATAAGCAAACTGTTTTTTGTTGCGTTATTCAGGATATTGGCCATCTCGCTCATTTCAACCATAAACGTGCTTTGTCCTGATGACAGATTGTCAGAGGCTCCTACGCGGGTAAATATTCTATCAACAATACATATGTCAGCAGTACGCGCGGGCACGAAGGAGCCTATATGGGCCATCAGGACTATAAGCGCAACCTGGCGCATATAGGTACTCTTTCCTGCCATATTAGGACCGGTAATTATAAGAAGCCTGTTATCCTCTCCATCCATAACGGTCATATTGGGGACAAACCCATCCCGCATCCCGCGTTCAACTACCGGATGACGGCCGTCGGTTATTTGTATAGCGCCATTTTCATTTATGGCGGGACGGCAGTATCCGTTTGCCGAAGCAAGCTGGGCCATAGACTGGTAGGCGTCCACTTCAGCGATCTTTGACGCCGTTTCCTGAAGCCTTGGCAGACAATCGGTAAGTACAGTCCTTATGTCACAAAAAAGGTTATACTCTAGTTCAATGCACTTTTCCTCGGCTCCCAAAATGGCCTCCTGTAAACGCTTTAAATCTGGAGTTGTATAGCGTTCAGCATTTGCAAGTGTTTGGCGCCGTTCATATTCATATGGTACAAGATGCTGGTATGACTTTGTTACCTCAATATAATAACCAAAAACCTTATTGTACTTTATTCTCAGATTTTTGATACCGGTTTTTTCCCGTTCATTCGCTTCCATCTTGGCCAACCAGACCTTAGCGTTTGAAGACGCTTCCCTAAATTTATCAACCTCGGCGTCATAGCCCCTGCGTATTATACCGCCCTCACGAACTCCTATCGGCGGTGTATCTGAAATGGCGTTTTTTAGCAGCTCGCATATATCCGGCATTGCGTCGAAGCTATCTGAAATGTCGGCGAAGGCCGGAGACGTTAAACCGGCAAGTAGGCCGTTTAATGGCGGAAGTTTTTCCAACGATGTTTTAAGCGCAAGGCAATCCCTAGGATTTATGGTGCCATACGCTATTTTGCTGCATAGGCGTTCGATATCATATATTCCGCTGAGAGCTTCTGTAACAGCATTTTTTAGCATTACATGTCCAAACAATTCATCGATAGCGTCAAGCCTTCGCTCTATCCTTTGGGCATCATTCAAGGGCTGGTCAACCCAAACGCGCAGCAGGCGAGCTCCCATTGCGGTCTTTGTATTATCAAGCTGGTTTAATAGGGTGCTTTTTTTGCCAGCGTCATGCCTAATCGGTCTGGTAAGCTCCAGGTTCATACGAGTGGATGCATCCAGCTGCATATATCCGTCGCAGCTGTAGGGGGATAGCTTTCTAATATGCCTAAGCGCGTTTTTCTGCGTTTCCTCCAGATAGCTTAATAATGCACCAGACGCATTTATCCCAAAATGATTGCTTGATTCAACCCCAAAGCCCTTGAGTGTCAGCACCTTAAAGTGCCCTAAGAGCCTTTCATAGGCCCTGTTATTGGCATATTCCCTGTTTGAATATGTCTGTGTATAGTAAAGCCCCTTTAAATTGGGAAACCTGTCGGATTCGGCCTCGTTGATTATAAGCTCCCTTGGTTTTATACGCGCAAGCTCATCAATAAGGGTCGAATCAGTCGAAAGCCCGAACTCTGTAGCCCAAAACCCTCCGGTAGATACATCGGAATAAGCGAGACCGGCCATGTCGTCAGATATATATAGCGATGCAATATAATTGTTCTGTTTATCATCCAGCATCGTCTCCTCTATAATAGTGCCTGGAGTAATAACGCGAACAACATCACGAACAACAAGCCCCTTGGATTTCTTTGGGTCGGTTAGCTGTTCGCATATTGCAACCTTATATCCCTTATTGACTAGTTTATTTATATAACCGTCTCCAGAGTGATGTGGAATTCCGCACATTGGAGCGCGCTCTTTCAGCCCGCAATCCCTTCCCGTCAATACGATATCCAGCTCGCGCGAAGATTTAACCGCGTCCTCAAAGAACATCTCATAAAAGTCGCCAAGCCGGAACATTAGTATGCAGTCGTTATATTTCTCCTTAAGTTCCATATACTGCTGCATCAGTGGCGTAAGTTTATCCATATTAATACTTTCTCCCATACATTAAACCATTGTTCCCCAAAGAGAGTTATGTTCCACGCTGTCGATACGCACGCGAACTATCTTTCCGATCAATGCCTCGTTTCCAGTAAAATAAACGGTCTTGAAATTGGTAAGCTTTCCATGCATATATGTGACATCAGATCTTGCGTCGCCGCCTTCCACAAGAACATCTTCAACTCTCCCTATATACTTGCTGTTGTTGGCATATAAGCCCTCGGCGATGGCCTTATTCAATTCGTGCAATCTGCTCTTTTTTTCTTCTTGGGGAATTTGGCCGTCCATCTCAGCAGCCTTTGTATGCCTTCTTGGAGAATACATAAACGTATATGCTGCCGAAAACCCAACTCGTCTTACAAGGTTAAGCGTGCATTTAAAATCCGCTTCGGTCTCGCCAGGGAAACCCACTATGATATCTGTTGTTATCTCTATACCAAGAACATGAAGCCTTAAGTTCTCTACAATTTCAGTATAGCGCTCATGCGTGTATCCCCTGTTCATAAGCCTGAGTATCCGGTTGCTTCCCGACTGCACTGGAAGATGAACATGGTTGCATACTTTGCTAAACGACTTCATTGCCAAAATTAATTCAGCAGACAGGTCCTTTGGATGCGAAGTCATAAACCGAATCCGCTCAATTCCGTTTACATCGTTAAGCATACGCAGAAGTTGGGGAAAGTTTACGTTATCCTTTGGCGAATGGTACGAGTTTACATTTTGACCAAGAAGGGTTAGCTCAACATATCCCTGATCAGTCAGTTCCTTTGCCTCTTCAATGATCAGGCTGTGGTCGCGGGAGCGTTCACGCCCCCTTACATATGGTACAATGCAATATGTACAAAAGTTATTGCACCCATACATTATATTTATGTTTGTGGAAAAGGCCCCTGTTCTCTTAATCGGCACGCCCTCCGGTACGATAGCATGTTCGTTTTCATTTATAAACATTACCCTTTCGCCGTTAATTGCCTGCACCAGCATTAAAGGCAGCTTTTGAAGCTCGTTTGTGCCAAATATAATGTCTACAAATGGATACCTTTTATATAGCCTTTGAGCAACCTCTCTTTGCTGCATCATACATCCGCAAACAGCTATAATCGTATCCGGACGTTCATCCTTCACAGCTTTTAGCGCTCCAACGTTTCCAAAGACCCTAAGCTCAGCATGCTCTCGCACACAACAGGTGTTAAATATTATTAAGTCTGCTTCCAACTTATTATCGGACAAAGTATATCCTAGTCCCTCGAGTATTCCGGCTATCTTTTCAGAGTCATGGCTGTTCATTTGGCAACCATACGATTCAATGAAGTATGTAGCGCTATTACGCGCCAGGGTCATACCTGCAAGCTGGTTGGCCGCGCCTATAGTTCCACAGTTATTGGTAAAGTCCATACTTATTTTCATATACACAAATCCTTGTTAAAGTTATTTATATGACAATTATAGTTCCAGCGCTCAATGCTTGCAAGTTAGAAGTACATGCTGCGGTGTAATTTTGAGCGATAGAAGCTCTCCCGATAGTGGGATCCTTTTTTAATAGATAATCAAGTAAAAGACATAGACCAGCTATTAGCGCAATAAGTAATATGGCTAAGGTAACCTTTACAAAAGATATATTTATACTTTTTGAGGGAGCATAATACCTTCTGCCACCCGGCCGTAGGGCAGTGCCGCTGAATCTGCCGATTTTAGCCGATCCGAACCTTTTAGTTGTGGCATTTTCACCTGGAGTCGGGAATCTGTCAAGTTTTGCAGTACTTCTAACCCGTCGTACAGCTTCTGAACCGGAACCGCAAGACGTAAACCGAGAATAGCGCGCTTCGGCTGCCCTGCGGCCTATTGGCCTGCTGCCAATTTCAAGATAGCGCACAAATCTGGGAATGGAAACTTGCCCTCTTACGGAATCCGCTTCGTGTCCGCTGGACTTGAAGCGGTAAAGCCGCGCTGCATTAATTTTATAAGCAGCGTTCTTTGATTTTAAATCGTTAAACCGTGACAATTCCGGAGTGCTGTTCCTTAATCGGGAGGTATATGGACTATCGCCTTTTGGCCCATAGCGCGATACATGCAGTTTTGATCCCTTTATTCGTATAGCCATGCTTTCTTGGCCAAATCTTCCAAGCCTCGGTACGCTTGCCCTGCTTCGCTTTGCCATCGTACCTGCTGGCTTAAATTTATTCATACGCGCCGACTTGCTTTTTAGCCGAACGCCGAAAACAGCTACAGGCTCTTTCACGGAAAGCGGTCTGCTAAACAAAGAACCCTCCCCCTTAATAAATTTTATAGGCTGTAACGGCATATATCTCCTCAAACATTCAGTTATTTTATAGAGTACTTTAGCTTTACTCTTATCCTATGTCTATGAACTCTATGCTTCCGTGTCCGCTTTCAATACGGTAATTCGGATTGCAAAATCCTTTAACCGTTATTTGTTCATTCAGCTCAAATAAGAATAGCCCTGCCCCCTTTTCTCCTCCCGATGCTTTTATAGTCACCGTTCCATTAATCTCAATCGCCTCTAACTCAGCCCCGTGATACTCCCCCGTATTGGTAACTTCAAAAACAGTCCCGTCGTTAAGCACCAATGTATTTGAGCACTTCACCGCGTTATACTGGCCCGAGTAGGCGGTTAATTTTGAACCCTCAAGCATAATAAACTCATCTCTGGTGACATTGATCCCATTTAGATTTCCCAGGGCAGTTATTTCAGCATTGTTTTGTATCGTCAGGCCCTTGGCGTCAATTCCACGACCGGTACGCCCCGTTACATTTATAGAGCCGTTTTCATTAAACCTTAAACTGCCTGTGGCGTTAATCCCATTTATACCGGCATCTATTTTCGAGTTTTTAGCCGATATAGTACCATCTCCAATTATTCCTATACCATCATGAGAGCCTACAAGAGTAAGACTCTCCATACTTAGATGGCAGTTATTATCCATGCGAATAACACACTCTCCCTCACCGTATATCGTAAAACCGTTTCCAATTAAGGTCATCGTTCCCAGTGCTTCGGTTAATTTTAAAATTTCCCTGCCAATATGTACATTATCCGTTAGTATAATTTTGCTGCTTAGCCCATTTTTAAAAATATTAATTAAATCTACGCCTGAGGATATCTTTATTCCCTCAGAATTCCCCGTAATTTCTATTTTAACAGGAGTTTTTTCAATACGAGTGCAACCAAAAAAAACTCCTACAATAAACAATAAAATTGTGGCCGATACCGTACTTCGTTTCATGCTCAGCTCCTGATTTAGCTTTCTTTCTACCATAAAATAATTATAACATAAACTCAGTTGACTTAGAACAATATATGGGCTAATAAGATTTTATTCTTTAAAGTTTATAACTAATAATGGCACACGCTAATAGCGTATGCCATTATATATGCGTTTAGCTGTTTAACGATTAAATAGGTTAGCGAATCGACGCCGCGCCCTTGTTGAGAGCCTCACGGTTCAGCGGTATTAGATGCGCTTTCTTTTCCCCAAGCTTATAAAGCAATGCCTGAAGAACGCTTTCAAAATCAACACACTTTGTTTTCTCTATATAAGCTCCAAGCATAACCATATTTGCTACGCGAGGGTTTCCAAGCTCTTCCGCTATTTCGTTGCACGGCACATAATACACCTCTATATCGCTGCGCTCTGGCCTTTTATCTATAATGGAACTATTTATAAAAAGCTTGCCATTAGGTAAAACGCTGTCTTCAAACTTGTCTAACGAGGGTCTATTCATCGCTACTACGGTTGTAGCCATAGTTACTATAGGTGAGGCTACAGGCGAATCTGATACGACTACAGAACAGTTGGCCGTGCCGCCGCGCATTTCAGGTCCATATGACGGTAGCCAAGACACCTCTTTATCTTCAAGCATTCCCGCATAGGCAAGCAGTTGGCCCATTAGTAGAACGCCCTGTCCGCCAAAACCAGCAAAAATGTTTTGTTCCAACATGGCTTTATACCTCCTTCTTAACGCCCAGAGGATAGTAGGGAATCATGTTTTGCTCAAGCCACTCCATGGATTCCGATGGATTCATTCCCCAGTTCGTAGGACAGTTTGATAGAACTTCTACCAATGAAAAGCCTTTGCCTTCAAGCTGCGTTTCAAACGCCTTCTTGATAGCACGCTTTGCCTTAACAATATTAGGGCTGCTGTTTACAGCAACACGTTCTATATAAGCTGAGCCCTCTATGGTAGCAAGCATTTCAGCCATTCGAATCGGGCTGCCACAGTGCTCCTTATCCCTTCCGTACGGGGATGTTGTAGTCTTTTGTCCAATAAGGGTAGTAGGAGCCATCTGTCCGCCCGTCATACCGTAAATGGCGTTATTTATAAATATTGTGGTGATCTTCTCTCCCCTATGGGCCGCATGCACTATCTCTGCCGTGCCTATGGAGGCAAGGTCGCCGTCGCCCTGATAGGTAAATACAACATTGTTGGGATTTACGCGCTTTATCCCCGTTGCAACAGCTGGAGCGCGTCCATGCGCCGCCTCCTGGGTGTCGGTATTAAAGTATCTGTATGCGAATACCGCACATCCAACCGGCACAACACCAACGGTACGCCCGCCAATATTGAGTTCATCAAGAACATCCGCAACGAGACCATCTACTATTACATGTACGCAAACAGGACAATAATGAAGTACAGCGTCTGTCAGCAGAGGCGTTTTTTTAAAGTTAGCCATGGTTACGCCCTCCTGGATTCAATAATCTTTTCAAATATTTCTTCTGTGGTAGGAACTAAGCTGCCCGGCCTGCCCAAGAACTCTACAGGTTTTTCCGCATTTACGGCAAGCTTGATATCCTCAACCATCTGGCCCGCGCTTATTTCTACAACGATAGCTTTTTTCACGCTTTCCTGGCATATTGCTCTACGCACATCAGCTTCAGGGAATGGCCATATCGTGATTGGGCGCACAAGTCCAACCTTTATTCCGTTCTTTTCAGCAAGCGCGATCGCGCTCTTGCATATACGCGCTACCGTTCCATAAGCGCAAAGGATTATCTCGGCGCCATCCGTATTATACAGTTCACAAAGGCATTCCTTTTCTTTTATTGTAGCGTAGCGCGCCTGCAAACGGTCGTTAAGTTCCTGAAGTTCTTCATTTTCTATATATAGCGAGTTGACAACAGCGCGCGGGCGCCCGCTTTCAGGACTCCATCCGGTAGTTGCCCAATCTTTTTGTGACAGTTCGCGCCTTTGCTTTCCCTCATGGAATTCAACAGGTTCCATCATCTGGCCTATTATTCCGTCAGCCAGCATCATAACAGGGGTACGATATATGTCGGCCAGGTCAAATGCATCCTGCATAAGATCAATGGCCTCCTGTACCGATGACGGTGCGAGCGCTATCATATGATATTCGCCATGGCCGCCTCCCTTTGTGGTTTGGAAATAGTCACCCTGGGAGGCCTGTATTGAACCCAAACCAGGGCCGCCGCGCATCATGTTAACGATTACACAGGGAAGCTCAGCACCCGCCAGATATGATATTCCTTCCATTTTAAGACTGATCCCTGGGCTTGAGGACGATGTCATAACCCTGGCTCCCGCTCCGGAAGCGCCATAAACCATGTTTATAGCGGCCACTTCGCTTTCAGCCTGGAGGAAACACCCGCCTTCTTGGGGAAGCCTTGCGGACATGTATTCTGGTATATCATTCTGCGGTGTTATAGGATAACCGAAGAAAAAACGGCATCCGGCCTTTATCGCCGCTTCGGCAACAGCTTCGCAGCCCTTCATCAATTTCTTTGCCATAATAACCTTCCCCCTTACCCTCTATCGTCCTGAATCTCAATTACAGAATCAGGACACGTACGAGCGCAGGATGCGCATGCGATACATGAATCCATATCCGTCACCTCTGCGGGATGATATCCCTTTGAGTTGAGCTTAGTCTTTGACAACGCTACAATCTTCTTTGGACATGCTCTGACGCACAGCCCACAACCCTTGCAACGCTCCGCGTTAATGGTTAAAACGACCATTGAGCTTACCTCTCTTTCAATTTGCAATACGCCTTATGTAAGGTGCACAAATACCCGAATAAATTATAGCACCGTTACATATGTTGTTCAAATAATATATAGCGTTTTTTACTGATTTATATTCCTTTTTAAATTCTCAGATGCCTTTTTCGGTAAACCTGTCCCAATCCCTGTGCATATACCGTGAAAGCGGAAGCAGTTTGCCAATATAATCCTTAGGCAGCTCCATCTTGGCTGCAAGGTTGGAGAATTCTGTGACTATATTGGGCATTCCTGCAGTAAATTTGACCGGAACACCAGTTTCAACAGAAATCGACCTTACCATATCATACCCTTCTACCAGTATCTCGGTTGTGGTTGCGTTTGACAGGTTTGCGTTATTTATCAATCCGGTTATTTCTAATCTGCTACGCATAGCTATCTTTTTCATCATATCCAAATTTGCTTGCAAGTCAGCCGAAAACGGCCTCCTGGAGTTTATTACATAAAGTACCTCCAAGTGATCAAGGGAGTCAAAGTTGTTTTTGTACTGTCCCAAAGCTACCGCGCCAGCCGGATCGCCGCCAACGTCAAAGATTACGGTTTCATGATCGTCAATAAAAACCGAGTAAATATCAGGCGGGAGGGATGGAACCTCGACTCCAGTCATGGCAAAAACGGGAGAATGCAGAGTTACATTGTGCTCCGACAATAAATGCTTCCTCTCTGTGCTTCGAAAATACGGATTTATTATGTCAAGGTCCACAAGCGCCGTCCTTCCTGCTTTGGACGCGTTTAACGACATATTTATAGCTATCTCGGTCTTTCCAGAACCAAAATTACCTATTAACACATATGTGTGCTTCATTTTTCCTCCAAATAATGTTTAACATTAAATTATAGGTCTATATTTTTTTATCAGGCTTTCTGCCGCCTTAATTCCATCCACAGCAGAGCTAACTATGCCTCCAGCATATCCCGCTCCCTCGCCAACGGGATATAGCCCCTCCATGCGTGTAGCCTCCCCATTCTCGTTTCTAAGGATCCTCAAAGGGGAGCTGGTCCTCGTCTCAACTGCGGTTAATACAGCGTCAGGCATGTCAAACCCCCGCATCATTCGCGAAAATGAATCTA